>NZ_CANDNU010000293.1 GCF_947387495.1 Limosilactobacillus difficilis | reverse complement strand
AAAAAAAAAAAAAAAAAAAAAAAAAAAAAAAAAAAAAAAAAAAAAAAAAAAAAAAAAAAAAAAAAAAAAAAAAAAAAA
>NZ_CANDNU010000292.1 GCF_947387495.1 Limosilactobacillus difficilis | reverse complement strand
GACTTGCCCTAAATGTGGTATCCATCACGATCGGGATATTAATGCGGCAGTTAATATCTTGCATAAAGGACTGAAAGC
>NZ_CANDNU010000291.1 GCF_947387495.1 Limosilactobacillus difficilis | reverse complement strand
AGGTGGATTATAGAATGAAGTTAGCCACCCAGTTGGTGGTAAATAAAAAACGCCATTCGGCGTGACATCAGGTATCAT
>NZ_CANDNU010000290.1 GCF_947387495.1 Limosilactobacillus difficilis | reverse complement strand
AGCAAGCTGTTGCTAAGTATATTGACGATCAGCGGGCTAAAGAAAAGTAAAAGATTAGCTTTCCTAATGAGAGGGGGG
>NZ_CANDNU010000289.1 GCF_947387495.1 Limosilactobacillus difficilis | reverse complement strand
GGGCCTAATATTGCTCAACGACCTCAAACTGCGGACCAACGGTCCGAAATTGGCCATTGGGAACTAGATACAGTTCAG
>NZ_CANDNU010000288.1 GCF_947387495.1 Limosilactobacillus difficilis | reverse complement strand
CCCCCCCCCCCCCCCCCCCCCCCCCCCCCCCCCCCCCCCCCCCCCCCCCCCCCCCCCCCCCCCCCCCCCCCCCCCCCC
>NZ_CANDNU010000287.1 GCF_947387495.1 Limosilactobacillus difficilis | reverse complement strand
AAATCTGGCTAGTATAGTTGGGGTTAACCGTAATTAGTTGTTTACCATACCAGCTACATTTGTATTCCAACATGGTGCG
>NZ_CANDNU010000286.1 GCF_947387495.1 Limosilactobacillus difficilis | reverse complement strand
AGTCCTTACGTTGGTTAGCTATCCGTTGCTGATAGCGTGCCTTCTGCCGTTGTGCTCGTTGCCAATTCTGATAATCGCT
>NZ_CANDNU010000285.1 GCF_947387495.1 Limosilactobacillus difficilis | reverse complement strand
GGAATTGATACCAACTAGCGTTGGCAATTGACTTAGCTAGGTGGTGATTCTTTTGCAGATTCTTGGTTTTCAAATCTTC
>NZ_CANDNU010000284.1 GCF_947387495.1 Limosilactobacillus difficilis | reverse complement strand
AGATCTAAATTGGACGTACGAAGCACACCCTCATTAATCCATTGATATAAAGTTACAACCGACTTTGGGATCAGGGTGCC
>NZ_CANDNU010000283.1 GCF_947387495.1 Limosilactobacillus difficilis | reverse complement strand
GATTAATGAGGGTGTGCTTCGTACGTCCAATTTAGACCTCTTTGAAAAACCTAAACGTAAGCATCATCGAACTCATCCGC
>NZ_CANDNU010000282.1 GCF_947387495.1 Limosilactobacillus difficilis | reverse complement strand
TTATACAGGTATTCCTGATACCTAACTTACAGAACTTCGCTATTTACCACGGCTAGTCCCTAGCCAATGGCTTTCAGCCCT
>NZ_CANDNU010000281.1 GCF_947387495.1 Limosilactobacillus difficilis | reverse complement strand
CAGCGAGATCAGCTATGGCAAATGTTTGGTAATGACCGCAAGGTTTGGAATTTAATGCTGGGTATGGCTCAAGCGCGCTATC
>NZ_CANDNU010000280.1 GCF_947387495.1 Limosilactobacillus difficilis | reverse complement strand
AACCCTAAACCCTAAACCCTAAACCCTAAACCCTAAACCCTAAACCCTAAACCCTAAACCCTAAACCCTAAACCCTAAACCCTA
>NZ_CANDNU010000279.1 GCF_947387495.1 Limosilactobacillus difficilis | reverse complement strand
GCCGAGCTTTGGCAAGAACATACGGCGCTTAGCTAAAACTTTACAGGTAGAACGCCCAGTATATGACTGTTTAGTTGCGTGCCG
>NZ_CANDNU010000278.1 GCF_947387495.1 Limosilactobacillus difficilis | reverse complement strand
AGATCTAAATTGGACGTACGAAGCACACCCTCATTAATCCATTGATATAAAGTTACAACCGACTTTGGGATCAGGGTACCATCA
>NZ_CANDNU010000277.1 GCF_947387495.1 Limosilactobacillus difficilis | reverse complement strand
CTCAAACTGCGGACCAACGGTCCGAAATTGGCCATTGGGAACTAGATACAGTTCAGGGACAGAAAAACGGTAATGACAGTGTTG
>NZ_CANDNU010000276.1 GCF_947387495.1 Limosilactobacillus difficilis | reverse complement strand
GTTATTTTGATAGCGCGCTTGAGCCATACCCAGCATTAAATTCCAAACCTTGCGGTCATTACCAAACATTTGCCATAGCTGATCT
>NZ_CANDNU010000275.1 GCF_947387495.1 Limosilactobacillus difficilis | reverse complement strand
GTATAACACTTAATCTTCGCATCACTAATGGATGTCGTCTTGCTGGTCCGTATACTGCCGAGCTTTGGCAAGAACATCCGGCGCTT
>NZ_CANDNU010000274.1 GCF_947387495.1 Limosilactobacillus difficilis | reverse complement strand
GTATAACACTTAATCTTCGCATCACTAATGGATGTCGTCTTGCTGGTCCGTATACTGCCGAGCTTTGGCAAGAACATACGGCGCTT
>NZ_CANDNU010000273.1 GCF_947387495.1 Limosilactobacillus difficilis | reverse complement strand
ACCAATAACTGGATGAATCACTATCCACGAGCCATATTTAATGGACGTTCTGCAATGGATGTTTACTGTAAAGCATTCTATCAAGA
>NZ_CANDNU010000272.1 GCF_947387495.1 Limosilactobacillus difficilis | reverse complement strand
CACCATGTTGGAATACAAATGTAGCTGGTATGGTAAACAACTAATTACGGTTAACCCCAACTATACTAGCCAGATTTGTAGTCAAT
>NZ_CANDNU010000271.1 GCF_947387495.1 Limosilactobacillus difficilis | reverse complement strand
GTATAACATTTAATCTTCGCATCACTAATGGATGTCGTCTTGCTGGTCCGTATACTGCCGAGCTTTGGCAAGAACATCCGGCGCTT
>NZ_CANDNU010000270.1 GCF_947387495.1 Limosilactobacillus difficilis | reverse complement strand
AAGATTAAGGATTTAAAACGCCATTGTTATGGTTTTCGAAATTTAACCAACTTTTTCAAGCGTATTGATTGTTTGCTTTAAAAAAA
>NZ_CANDNU010000269.1 GCF_947387495.1 Limosilactobacillus difficilis | reverse complement strand
TACTTAACTCCGTCAGAGCTAATTGCTAGACTAGCAATACCAACGTCAAGACCAACGGTCTTGTTGGTTTTCGGTAGTGACACTACCT
>NZ_CANDNU010000268.1 GCF_947387495.1 Limosilactobacillus difficilis | reverse complement strand
CGGCGCTTAGCTAAAACTTTACAGGTAGAACGCCCAGTATATGACTGTTTAGTTGTGTGCCGGCTTTTAAATCGTGGATAGCCACCCC
>NZ_CANDNU010000267.1 GCF_947387495.1 Limosilactobacillus difficilis | reverse complement strand
TTAGGGTATTACACAGGTATTCCTGATACCTAACTTACAGAACTTCGCTATTTACCACGGCTAGTCCCTAGCCAATGGCTTTCAGCCCT
>NZ_CANDNU010000266.1 GCF_947387495.1 Limosilactobacillus difficilis | reverse complement strand
GTACGTCCAATTTAGACCTCTTTGAAAAACCTAAACGTAAGCATCATCGAACTCATCCGCAAGCTAAAAGGTGCTTAGGGCCTAATATT
>NZ_CANDNU010000265.1 GCF_947387495.1 Limosilactobacillus difficilis | reverse complement strand
GGCACCCTGATCCCAAAGTCGGTTGTAACTTTATATCAATGGATTAATGAGGGTGTGCTTCGTACGTCCAATTTAGACCTCTTTGAAAA
>NZ_CANDNU010000264.1 GCF_947387495.1 Limosilactobacillus difficilis | reverse complement strand
GCAAGCTGTTGCTAAGTATATTGACGATCAGCGGGCTAAAGAAAAGTAAAAGATTAGCTTTCCTAATGAGAGGGGGGTGAAAACATCATGG
>NZ_CANDNU010000263.1 GCF_947387495.1 Limosilactobacillus difficilis | reverse complement strand
TAAAACTTTACAGGTAGAACGCCCAGTATATGACTGTTTAGTTGTGTGCCGGCTTTTAAATCGTGGATAGCCACCCCGATGTTTAAACAAC
>NZ_CANDNU010000262.1 GCF_947387495.1 Limosilactobacillus difficilis | reverse complement strand
AGCGATTATCAGAATTGGCAACGAGCACAACGGCAGAAGGCACGCTATCAGCAACGGATAGCTAACCAACGTAAGGATTACCTGCATAAGTT
>NZ_CANDNU010000261.1 GCF_947387495.1 Limosilactobacillus difficilis | reverse complement strand
GAAGGTCTTAATCGTAAGATTAAGGATTTAAAACGCCATTGTTATGGTTTTCGAAATTTAACCAACTTTTTCAAGCGTATTGATTGTTTGCT
>NZ_CANDNU010000260.1 GCF_947387495.1 Limosilactobacillus difficilis | reverse complement strand
CCCATTTTCTGGCGCAAATTTATAAAGAACTGATTTACTGCATGCGCAGTTTTACCAGCAATTTTACTCGTGATATTAACTCGTGAAAGGCG
>NZ_CANDNU010000259.1 GCF_947387495.1 Limosilactobacillus difficilis | reverse complement strand
TGAACTTGTGTTAACTCACTAAATTCTGAACCGTTGTCAGAGGTTATTGTCTTAAAGATGCGATAGTAAGCATCTGTGCCCATTTTCTGGCG
>NZ_CANDNU010000258.1 GCF_947387495.1 Limosilactobacillus difficilis | reverse complement strand
CTGCGGTTTGCTTTAACACCCTTACAAAAACTAATTCACCAACTGCCGCAGACTGGATATCAGATTACTTTACATACGCATTACCAACATCGT
>NZ_CANDNU010000257.1 GCF_947387495.1 Limosilactobacillus difficilis | reverse complement strand
ACTAGCAATACCAACGTCAAGACCAACGGTCTTGTTGGTTTTCGGTAGCGACACTACCTCCGTTTCAACTTGTAAAGAGAGGTAGTAACGGCC
>NZ_CANDNU010000256.1 GCF_947387495.1 Limosilactobacillus difficilis | reverse complement strand
TAATGAGGGTGTGCTTCGTACGTCCAATTTAGACCTCTTTGAAAAACCTAAACGTAAGCATCATCGAACTCATCCGCAAGCTAAAAGGTGCTTA
>NZ_CANDNU010000255.1 GCF_947387495.1 Limosilactobacillus difficilis | reverse complement strand
AACGCTAGTTGGTATCAATTTCGCACCATGTTGGAATACAAATGTAGCTGGTATGGTAAACAACTAATTACGGTTAACCCCAACTATACTAGCCAGAT
>NZ_CANDNU010000254.1 GCF_947387495.1 Limosilactobacillus difficilis | reverse complement strand
GGCCTAATATTGCTCAACGACCTCAAACTGCGGACCAACGGTCCGAAATTGGCCATTGGGAACTAGATACAGTTCAGGGACAGAAAAACGGTAATGAC
>NZ_CANDNU010000253.1 GCF_947387495.1 Limosilactobacillus difficilis | reverse complement strand
GCCGAGCTTTGGCAAGAACATACGGCGCTTAGCTAAAACTTTACAGGTAGAACGCCCAGTATATGACTGTTTAGTTGTGTGCCGGCTTTTAAATCGTGG
>NZ_CANDNU010000252.1 GCF_947387495.1 Limosilactobacillus difficilis | reverse complement strand
GTACCCAAAAAGTTGGAAGTTGAATATTCTGGCTTGATAATTGAATAAATATTTTTTCTAGGCAACTAGACACTGTTTATATTGATACGGTGTTTGGTT
>NZ_CANDNU010000251.1 GCF_947387495.1 Limosilactobacillus difficilis | reverse complement strand
GTGTTGTACTAGTAATGACTGATCGCCTTTCACGAGTTAATATCACGAGTAAAATTGCTGGTAAAACTGCGCATGCAGTAAATCAGTTCTTTATAAATTT
>NZ_CANDNU010000250.1 GCF_947387495.1 Limosilactobacillus difficilis | reverse complement strand
GGTAAACAACTAATTACGGTTAAACCCAACTATACTAGCCAGATTTGTAGTCAATGTGGTTATCACAGCGGTAAGAAACCGCTAGAAATTCGTGAATGGAC
>NZ_CANDNU010000249.1 GCF_947387495.1 Limosilactobacillus difficilis | reverse complement strand
TCCGAAATTGGCCATTGGGAACTGGATACAGTTCAGGGACAGAAAAACGGTAATGACAGTGTTGTACTAGTAATGACTGATCGCCTTTCACGAGTTAATAT
>NZ_CANDNU010000248.1 GCF_947387495.1 Limosilactobacillus difficilis | reverse complement strand
CACATTCACTTATTAATTAGTGCCCCGCCAAAACTATCAGTTACTAATATTGTGCGCTGGTTAAAGGGCATTTCAGCCTGGAAATTGTTCAGGGAATGTTCAGA
>NZ_CANDNU010000247.1 GCF_947387495.1 Limosilactobacillus difficilis | reverse complement strand
CTTCATCGATCATGCCATTTTTTTGAAGATAATCATGAAATTCTTTAAAGCTACTTTTGATCATTTCTGCCAGATCTTTAGAGATGATGAATCTCGCAATTGTCC
>NZ_CANDNU010000246.1 GCF_947387495.1 Limosilactobacillus difficilis | reverse complement strand
AATTGGACGTACGAAGCACACCCTCATTAATCCATTGATATAAAGTTACAACCGACTTTGGGATCAGGGTACCATCATTCATTAAATCTCGAGCCTTATAAATAAC
>NZ_CANDNU010000245.1 GCF_947387495.1 Limosilactobacillus difficilis | reverse complement strand
CCAAAGTCGGTTGTAACTTTATATCAATGGATTAATGAGGGTGTGCTTCGTACGTCCAATTTAGACCTCTTTGAAAAACCTAAACGTAAGCATCATCGAACTCATC
>NZ_CANDNU010000244.1 GCF_947387495.1 Limosilactobacillus difficilis | reverse complement strand
GTCATTACTAGTACAACACTGTCATTACCGTTTTTCTGTCCCTGAACTGTATCCAGTTCCCAATGGCCAATTTCGGACCGTTGGTCCGCAGTTTGAGGTCGTTGAGC
>NZ_CANDNU010000243.1 GCF_947387495.1 Limosilactobacillus difficilis | reverse complement strand
TTAACCATAATCTAGCTTTAGCTTTTAAGATGTTGTTTAAACATCGGGGTGGCTATCCACGATTTAAAAGCCGGCACACAACTAAACAGTCATATACTGGGCGTTCTA
>NZ_CANDNU010000242.1 GCF_947387495.1 Limosilactobacillus difficilis | reverse complement strand
GAATATAAGGCCCAAGTTGCGACCGCCGGCCAACGTAATAGCTATTCTAAAACTGATCATGATGCTACTTTTATGCGTTTGAAGGAAGATCCGATGCGTAATGGTCAAA
>NZ_CANDNU010000241.1 GCF_947387495.1 Limosilactobacillus difficilis | reverse complement strand
TCTTAAAAGCTAAAGCTAGATTATGGTTAACCACGAGGAAGCTGGTCGCATCACTTTCCTTCAGATAAGGATATTCTTGTTTAAGACGTTTAAGCAGGTAATTCATGCC
>NZ_CANDNU010000240.1 GCF_947387495.1 Limosilactobacillus difficilis | reverse complement strand
GATACAGTTCAGGGACAGAAAAACGGTAATGACAGTGTTGTACTAGTAATGACTGATCGCCTTTCACGAGTTAATATCACGAGTAAAATTGCTGGTAAAACTGCGCATGCA
>NZ_CANDNU010000239.1 GCF_947387495.1 Limosilactobacillus difficilis | reverse complement strand
TATTCACGCCGTAAATACGACGTTGAAACAGTGTTTGGAAATTTGAAGGCTTATTTGAGTTTCAAGAGATTCACGGTACGTGGCCTTGAGAAAGCCAAAGGGCAAGTTGGAAT
>NZ_CANDNU010000238.1 GCF_947387495.1 Limosilactobacillus difficilis | reverse complement strand
TGCGGACCAACGGTCCGAAATTGGCCATTGGGAACTAGATACAGTTCAGGGACAGAAAAACGGTAATGACAGTGTTGTACTAGTAATGACTGATCGCCTTTCACGAGTTAATAT
>NZ_CANDNU010000237.1 GCF_947387495.1 Limosilactobacillus difficilis | reverse complement strand
GATGTTCAAGATATGTGGCCTGACCAGCTTCATAACTATAGATGTAGTAAGAATATTCGTAAATCTTACCATTAGATTTTTGACGACGAAGTTGGCGGACCGTACCACGGTTGAG
>NZ_CANDNU010000236.1 GCF_947387495.1 Limosilactobacillus difficilis | reverse complement strand
GATTTAAAACGCCATTGTTATGGTTTTCGAAATTTAACCAACTTTTTCAAGCGTATTGATTGTTTGCTTTAAAAAAAATCACCCTCAAATTTTGAGGATGATTATACGTCTCCACC
>NZ_CANDNU010000235.1 GCF_947387495.1 Limosilactobacillus difficilis | reverse complement strand
GGTGGATTATAGAATGAAGTTAGCCACCCAGTTGGTGGTAAATAAAAAACGCCATTCGGCGTGACATCAGGTATCATATTAAGTGAACCAAACCTATATGAAAGGATGTCCGTCAA
>NZ_CANDNU010000234.1 GCF_947387495.1 Limosilactobacillus difficilis | reverse complement strand
ACCGTGAATCTCTTGAAACTCAAATAAGCCTTCAAATTTCCAAACACTGTTTCAACGTCGTATTTACGGCGTGAATAACTATCGGAATTTGAAAGCGATCTGCGTGCTTTTGCCTTAAA
>NZ_CANDNU010000233.1 GCF_947387495.1 Limosilactobacillus difficilis | reverse complement strand
CTTCGCATCACTAATGGATGTCGTCTTGCTGGTCCGTATACTGCCGAGCTTTGGCAAGAACATACGGCGCTTAGCTAAAACTTTACAGGTAGAACGCCCAGTATATGACTGTTTAGTTG
>NZ_CANDNU010000232.1 GCF_947387495.1 Limosilactobacillus difficilis | reverse complement strand
ATCCATTGATATAAAGTTACAACCGACTTTGGGATCAGGGTACCATCATTCATTAAATCTCGAGCCTTATAAATAACCGCTTGTGGGGAGTAATGGTGGTCGTCAAACTCACCAAGCAT
>NZ_CANDNU010000231.1 GCF_947387495.1 Limosilactobacillus difficilis | reverse complement strand
TAGGCAACTAGACACTGTTCATATTGATACGGTGTTTGGTTGCCTAGTTTTGTTTGAATGCGCCGTTCATTATAGAAGTGCATCCATTCTTCAATTGCTTGGATGAGTTCATCCTGGTTGT
>NZ_CANDNU010000230.1 GCF_947387495.1 Limosilactobacillus difficilis | reverse complement strand
TACATACTTAACAGTCTGATTTATCCCTATTCAAATGGACCGATTGAAGGTCTTAATCGTAAGATTAAGGATTTAAAACGCCATTGTTATGGTTTTCGAAATTTAACCAACTTTTTCAAGCG
>NZ_CANDNU010000229.1 GCF_947387495.1 Limosilactobacillus difficilis | reverse complement strand
GTCCATTCACGAATTTCTAGCGGTTTCTTACCGCTGTGATAACCACATTGACTACAAATCTGGCTAGTATAGTTGGGGTTAACCGTAATTAGTTGTTTACCATACCAGCTACATTTGTATTCC
>NZ_CANDNU010000228.1 GCF_947387495.1 Limosilactobacillus difficilis | reverse complement strand
AGAATATCCTTATCTGAAGGAAAGTGATGCGACCAGCTTCCTCGTGGTTAACCATAATCTAGCTTTAGCTTTTAAGATGTTGTTTAAACATCGGGGTGGCTATCCACGATTTAAAAGCCGGCAC
>NZ_CANDNU010000227.1 GCF_947387495.1 Limosilactobacillus difficilis | reverse complement strand
TGATACCTGATGTCACGCCGAATGGCGTTTTTTATTTACCACCAACTGGGTGGCTAACTTCATTCTATAATCCACCTAAATTTTCTTGTTTCCACTTTACCAAATTTAACCGAAAATCCCCATTC
>NZ_CANDNU010000226.1 GCF_947387495.1 Limosilactobacillus difficilis | reverse complement strand
ATAATCATGAAATTCTTTAAAGCTACTTTTGATCATTTCTGCCAGATCTTTAGAGATGATGAATCTCGCAATTGTCCGGTAAGTAGGGCACTGTTCCTGAGTTAACCACATGGCAACAATATTCTCA
>NZ_CANDNU010000225.1 GCF_947387495.1 Limosilactobacillus difficilis | reverse complement strand
CATCCACAAGCCAAAAAGTGCTTAGGACCTAACATTGCTCAACGTCCACAGGTTGCGGACCAACGGTCCGAAATTGGCCATTGGGAACTAGATACAGTTCAGGGACAGAAAAACGGTAATGACAGTGTTG
>NZ_CANDNU010000224.1 GCF_947387495.1 Limosilactobacillus difficilis | reverse complement strand
ATATTAACTGCCGCATTAATATCCCGATCGTGATGGATACCACATTTAGGGCAAGTCCATTCACGAATTTCTAGCGGTTTCTTACCGCTGTGATAACCACATTGACTACAAATCTGGCTAGTATAGTTGGG
>NZ_CANDNU010000223.1 GCF_947387495.1 Limosilactobacillus difficilis | reverse complement strand
AAAAAAAAAAAAAAAAAAAAAAAAAAAAAAAAAACAAAAAAAAAAAAAAAAAAAAAAAAAAAAAAAAAAAAAAAAAAAAAAAAAAAAAAACAAAAAAAAAAAAAAAAAAAAAAAAAAAAAAAAAAAAAAAAAA
>NZ_CANDNU010000222.1 GCF_947387495.1 Limosilactobacillus difficilis | reverse complement strand
CACCCTTACAAAAACTAATTCACCAACTGCCGCAGACTGGATATCAGATTACTTTACATACGCATTACCAACATCGTGTTTGGCGCAAACTGCTACGTAAAGGAAGAATTAGGCAAAGCATGTCTCATCGAGCAACCT
>NZ_CANDNU010000221.1 GCF_947387495.1 Limosilactobacillus difficilis | reverse complement strand
GCAAGACGACATCCATTAGTGATGCGAAGATTAAATGTTATACGGTTAGCTATGATGTTACTGGCCGTTACTACCTCTCTTTACAAGTTGAAACGGAGGTAGTGTCGCTACCGAAAACCAACAAGACCGTTGGTCTTGA
>NZ_CANDNU010000220.1 GCF_947387495.1 Limosilactobacillus difficilis | reverse complement strand
CCATTGATAAACCGAACCAGGAGAACGGTAACCAAAGTGAATACAAGTTTCGGGAATTGACGCTAAATTTTCTTGTTTCCACTTTACCAAATTTAACCGAAAATCCCCATTCACCTTCGGTGGATTAAGTAATGTTTTC
>NZ_CANDNU010000219.1 GCF_947387495.1 Limosilactobacillus difficilis | reverse complement strand
AATATCACGAGTAAAATTGCTGGTAAAACTGCGCATGCAGTAAATCAGTTCTTTATAAATTTGCGCCAGAAAATGGGCACAGATGCTTACTATCGCATCTTTAAGACAATAACCTCTGACAACGGTTCAGAATTTAGTGA
>NZ_CANDNU010000218.1 GCF_947387495.1 Limosilactobacillus difficilis | reverse complement strand
TAGACCTCTTTGAAAAACCTAAACGTAAGCATCATCGAACTCATCCGCAAGCTAAAAGGTGCTTAGGGCCTAATATTGCTCAACGACCTCAAACTGCGGACCAACGGTCCGAAATTGGCCATTGGGAACTAGATACAGTTCA
>NZ_CANDNU010000217.1 GCF_947387495.1 Limosilactobacillus difficilis | reverse complement strand
GAGTTTGACGACCACCATTACTCCCCACAAGCGGTTATTTATAAGGCTCGAGATTTAATGAATGATGGCACCCTGATCCCAAAGTCGGTTGTAACTTTATATCAATGGATTAATGAGGGTGTGCTTCGTACGTCCAATTTAGA
>NZ_CANDNU010000216.1 GCF_947387495.1 Limosilactobacillus difficilis | reverse complement strand
ACGAGGAAGCTGGTCGCATCACTTTCCTTCAGATAAGGATATTCTTGTTTAAGACGTTTAAGCAGGTAATTCATGCCATACTCATTCACGAAAGAACTGCTGGGGTTATTTTGATAGCGCGCTTGAGCCATACCCAGCATTAAA
>NZ_CANDNU010000215.1 GCF_947387495.1 Limosilactobacillus difficilis | reverse complement strand
TTAATCTTCGCATCACTAATGGATGTCGTCTTGCTGGTCCGTATACTGCCGAGCTTTGGCAAGAACATCCGGCGCTTAGCTAAAACTTTACAGGTAGAACGCCCAGTATATGACTGTTTAGTTGTGTGCCGGCTTTTAAATCGTGG
>NZ_CANDNU010000214.1 GCF_947387495.1 Limosilactobacillus difficilis | reverse complement strand
TATGCGATGCTAGAATGTTTTTATTGAAACTAAATGCCATTTCCTGTACAGTTTTCATTATAGAGTCCTCTTTTTTTATAGTGTCTTTTGGTCGAGTTAACTATACCAGAGCTGAGGCTCTTTTTCTGCACTTAAAAGGTGAAAACG
>NZ_CANDNU010000213.1 GCF_947387495.1 Limosilactobacillus difficilis | reverse complement strand
GGACAATTGCGAGATTCATCATCTCTAAAGATCTGGCAGAAATGATCAAAAGTAGCTTTAAAGAATTTCATGATTATGACGAATTGTCAAACTAAGTGCAACGGTTCTTCAAAAAATATCTCAAACGGTGTTTGATAGTTTAATATTT
>NZ_CANDNU010000212.1 GCF_947387495.1 Limosilactobacillus difficilis | reverse complement strand
TTAACCATAATCTAGCTTTAGCTTTTAAGATGTTGTTTAAACATCGGGGTGGCTATCCACGATTTAAAAGCCGGCACGCAACTAAACAGTCATATACTGGGCGTTCTACCTGTAAAGTTTTAGCTAAGCGCCGTATGTTCTTGCCAAA
>NZ_CANDNU010000211.1 GCF_947387495.1 Limosilactobacillus difficilis | reverse complement strand
TGATCTTGCTGATGACCATTAGGGTACAAACGAAGTTTGACCCCTTTAATAATTGTTGCCATGATGTTTTCGCCCCCCTCTCATTAGGAAAGCTAATCTTTTACTTTTCTTTAGCCCGCTGATCGTCAATATACTTAGCAACAGCTTGC
>NZ_CANDNU010000210.1 GCF_947387495.1 Limosilactobacillus difficilis | reverse complement strand
AAAATATTAAACTATCAAACACCGTTTGAGATATTTTTTGAAGAACCGTTGCACTTAGTTTGACAATTCGTCCTAAATAAAAAAGGACATTTAAGTCCTCTTGCCATACAATGAATACGCCAATACCACGGTAAAGGAAGAGTTCTAAA
>NZ_CANDNU010000209.1 GCF_947387495.1 Limosilactobacillus difficilis | reverse complement strand
TCCATCAACCAATAATCAATTGGTCAGTATTATTTATTTGAGTCCAGTGGCTAACTTATTCTTGAAATTTAGGAAATTAAAAAAATAACCCATAACGGGTAGAATTAGTTTAATAACCAAATCAAACTAATCGAGGTAATCCGTTATGAG
>NZ_CANDNU010000208.1 GCF_947387495.1 Limosilactobacillus difficilis | reverse complement strand
TTGGTTATTAAACTAATTCTACCCGTTATGGGTTATTTTTTTAATTTATGTTGCACTTGAATTGTAAATTCTCAGCAAACAATCAATACGCTTGAAAAAGTTGGTTAAATTTCGAAAACCATAACAATGGCGTTTTAAATCCTTAATCTT
>NZ_CANDNU010000207.1 GCF_947387495.1 Limosilactobacillus difficilis | reverse complement strand
TAATGGTATAGCGAAGCAACAAAAAACGGCACCGATAAGAATTACTCTTATCAGTACCGAATATTCTAGAATCTTTTGTTTGAATGCGCCGTTCATTATAGAAATGTAGCCATTCTTCAATTGCTTGAATGAGTTCATCCTGGTTGTGAT
>NZ_CANDNU010000206.1 GCF_947387495.1 Limosilactobacillus difficilis | reverse complement strand
ATACTTATTAGCATTAGCTAGAATCTTAGTACCATCAATAAAAGATGCTTCATCGATCATGCCATTTTTTTGAAGATAATCATGAAATTCTTTAAAGCTACTTTTGATCATTTCTGCCAGATCTCTAGAGATGATGAATCTCGCAATTGT
>NZ_CANDNU010000205.1 GCF_947387495.1 Limosilactobacillus difficilis | reverse complement strand
ACCAATGCTTTCTACATAGTAGCTAGGTGACCAAAGATGCCGGTTTTGCTGTTTCCAATAACTGGTTTGCAGTTCTGAACATTCCCTGAACAATTTCCAGGCTGAAATGCCCTTTAACCAGCGCACAATATTAGTAACTGATAGTTTTGG
>NZ_CANDNU010000204.1 GCF_947387495.1 Limosilactobacillus difficilis | reverse complement strand
TTGGTTATTAAACTAATTCTACCCGTTATGGGTTATTTTTTTAATTTATGTTGCACTTGAATTGTAAATTCTCAGTAATTATCAATGTCGGTTCTTTTGGGAAAATACTCTCTAATCAGCCCATTAGTGTTTTCATTGGTACCTCGTTGTT
>NZ_CANDNU010000203.1 GCF_947387495.1 Limosilactobacillus difficilis | reverse complement strand
CGTGAATGGACTTGCCCTAAATGTGGTATCCATCACGATCGGGATATTAATGCGGCAGTTAATATCTTGCATAAAGGGCTGAAAGCCATTGGCTAGGGACTAGCCGTGGTAAATAGCGAAGTTCTGTAAGTTAGGTATCAGGAATACCTGT
>NZ_CANDNU010000202.1 GCF_947387495.1 Limosilactobacillus difficilis | reverse complement strand
GATACCTGATGTCACGCCGAATGGCGTTTTTTATTTACCACCAACTGGGTGGCTAACTTCATTCTATAATCCACCGTACTGAGAATTTACAATTCAAGTGCAACATAAATTAAAAAAATAACCCATAACGGGTAGAATTAGTTTAATAACCA
>NZ_CANDNU010000201.1 GCF_947387495.1 Limosilactobacillus difficilis | reverse complement strand
AGAAAAATATTAAACTATCAAACACCGTTTGAGATATTTTTTGAAGAACCGTTGCACTTAGTTTGACAATTCGTCACGATAAGCATAACGTTTAAAATTGAAACGAACACCAGCTGGGTTTACATAATAATCGTCTTCGGGATGATATTGCC
>NZ_CANDNU010000200.1 GCF_947387495.1 Limosilactobacillus difficilis | reverse complement strand
GAATACTTATTAGCATTAGCTAGAATCTTAGTACCATCAATAAAAGATGCTTCATCGATCATGCCATTTTTTTGAAGTGAGAATTTACAATTCAAGTGCAACATAAATTAAAAAAATAACCCATAACGGGTAGAATTAGTTTAATAACCAAA
>NZ_CANDNU010000199.1 GCF_947387495.1 Limosilactobacillus difficilis | reverse complement strand
CCATTGATAAACCGAACCAGGAGAACGGTAACCAAAGTGAATACAAGTTTCGGGAATTGACGCTAAATTTTCTTGTTCTAAATTTCAAGAATAAGTTAGCCACTAAGCTGAAATAAATAGCACTGACCAATTAATTATTGGTTGATGAGAAC
>NZ_CANDNU010000198.1 GCF_947387495.1 Limosilactobacillus difficilis | reverse complement strand
TTTGGTTATTAAACTAATTCTACCCGTTATGGGTTATTTTTTTAATTTATGTTGCACTTGAATTGTAAATTCTCACTAAATAAAAAAGGACATTTAAGTCCTCTTGCCATACAATGAATACGCCAATACCACGGTAAAGGAAGAGTTCTAAA
>NZ_CANDNU010000197.1 GCF_947387495.1 Limosilactobacillus difficilis | reverse complement strand
TAGAAAAATATTAAACTATCAAACACCGTTTGAGATATTTTTTGAAGAACCGTTGCACTTAGTTTGACAATTCGTCCACCCTTACAAAAACTAATTCACCAACTGCCGCAGACTGGATATCAGATTACTTTACATACGCATTACCAACATCGT
>NZ_CANDNU010000196.1 GCF_947387495.1 Limosilactobacillus difficilis | reverse complement strand
GATACCTGATGTCACGCCGAATGGCGTTTTTGCATTTACCACCAATTAGGTGGCTAACTTCATTCTATAATCCACCAGAATTTACAATTCAAGTGCAACATAAATTAAAAAAATAACCCATAACGGGTAGAATTAGTTTAATAACCAAATCAA
>NZ_CANDNU010000195.1 GCF_947387495.1 Limosilactobacillus difficilis | reverse complement strand
TTGGTTATTAAACTAATTCTACCCGTTATGGGTTATTTTTTTAATTTATGTTGCACTTGAATTGTAAATTCTCAATCTTCAAAAAAATGGCATGATCGATGAAGCATCTTTTATTGATGGTACTAAGATTCTAGCTAATGCTAATAAGTATTC
>NZ_CANDNU010000194.1 GCF_947387495.1 Limosilactobacillus difficilis | reverse complement strand
AAAGGAAAAGATCCATTCGAAAATTTTTCAATTTCCGAATGGATCTTCTTAATTTAGGGACTTATGTCACAGCCCCTATTTTTTTATGACTAAAATTAGCATAAACACTAAGCTTAAGGCTGTCGAAGAGTATGCCAATGGTAATGATAGTAA
>NZ_CANDNU010000193.1 GCF_947387495.1 Limosilactobacillus difficilis | reverse complement strand
TAGAAAAATATTAAACTATCAAACACCGTTTGAGATATTTTTTGAAGAACCGTTGCACTTAGTTTGACAATTCGTCGACTAAAATTAGCATAAACACTAAGCTTAAGGCTGTCGAAGAGTATGCCAATGGTAATGATAGTAAAGAATTTATCA
>NZ_CANDNU010000192.1 GCF_947387495.1 Limosilactobacillus difficilis | reverse complement strand
AGATTTGAAAACCAAGAATCTGCAAAAGAATCACCACCTAGCTAAGTCAATTGCCAACGCTAGTTGGTATCAATTCCGCACCATGTTGGAATACAAATGTAGCTGGTATGGTAAACAACTAATTACGGTTAAACCCAACTATACTAGCCAGAT
>NZ_CANDNU010000191.1 GCF_947387495.1 Limosilactobacillus difficilis | reverse complement strand
CGATTATCAGAATTGGCAACGAGCACAACGGCAGAAGGCACGCTATCAGCAACGGATAGCTAACCAACGTAAGGACTACCTGCATAAGTTGACGACTGACTTAGTTAGAAATTATGACGTGATAGTGATTGAAGATTTGAAAACCAAGAATCT
>NZ_CANDNU010000190.1 GCF_947387495.1 Limosilactobacillus difficilis | reverse complement strand
AAAAACTAGACCAATGCCATTAGTAGCATAGCCTAGTTTTCCCAAAATTTATCATCAGTACCGATTGACAAAGAGCCCAACAAAATTAAAGTCATCAAACGGATAGCCTACGGCTATCGCAATTTCTTCCACTTTAGGGTTCGCATTCTTCTAG
>NZ_CANDNU010000189.1 GCF_947387495.1 Limosilactobacillus difficilis | reverse complement strand
TAACGGCATTTGAACTGTGCAAAATCAATTCAAATCTATAAAAAGTAACATTGTTCCCTACCAAAACCCTACCAAAACCCTACCAAAACCCTACCAAAAACTTATAATATTGAGCGTAAAAAAAGCAATCAGCATTTACAATTGATAGTAAGTG
>NZ_CANDNU010000188.1 GCF_947387495.1 Limosilactobacillus difficilis | reverse complement strand
GAAGGTCTTAATCGTAAGATTAAGGATTTAAAACGCCATTGTTATGGTTTTCGAAATTTAACCAACTTTTTCAAGCGGGTGGATTATAGAATGAAGTTAGCCACCTAATTGGTGGTAAATGCAAAAACGCCATTCGGCGTGACATCAGGTATCA
>NZ_CANDNU010000187.1 GCF_947387495.1 Limosilactobacillus difficilis | reverse complement strand
CCGATTTCGATGTCGACTTACCAATATTGGCAATTCAAGTTTGAACACCCCGATAAAGACGAAGAAGAACTCAAAGCGGGGCTGTGACATAAGTCCCTAAAATGATAAAGCCCATTCGGAATTTGGCAAAAATTCTGAATGGACTTTTTTTAAT
>NZ_CANDNU010000186.1 GCF_947387495.1 Limosilactobacillus difficilis | reverse complement strand
ACCGTGAATCTCTTGAAACTCAAATAAGCCTTCAAATTTCCAAACACTGTTTCAACGTCGTATTTACGGCGTGAATATGGTGTAACCATGTGGAGTTAATGCTTTAGGATTAATCTGATGATTTTCATCGTACTTTTCTGCCTGATATACTTTG
>NZ_CANDNU010000185.1 GCF_947387495.1 Limosilactobacillus difficilis | reverse complement strand
GCTTCAAAATATGGATTTAGGATTGCCCACATGGAAATTGGCAAAGACGACCACATTCACTTATTAATTAGTGCCCCACCAAAACTATCAGTTACTAATATTGTGCGCTGGTTAAAGGGCATTTCAGCCTGGAAATTGTTCAGGGAATGTTCAGA
>NZ_CANDNU010000184.1 GCF_947387495.1 Limosilactobacillus difficilis | reverse complement strand
CGCACCATGTTGGAATACAAATGTAGCTGGTATGGTAAACAACTAATTACGGTTAACCCCAACTATACTAGCCAGATATGTAGTCAATGTGGTTATCACAGCGGTAAGAAGCCGCTAGAAATTCGTGAATGGACTTGCCCTAAATGTGGTATCCA
>NZ_CANDNU010000183.1 GCF_947387495.1 Limosilactobacillus difficilis | reverse complement strand
ATCAATAATCGTTTTCTCCGGAAGGAGATTACTAAGGGCCAAGCTATTAATGATTATAGTAGTGCCCAGATTATAGCGACCAATAACTGGATGAATCACTATCCACGAGCCATATTTAATGGACGTTCTGCAATGGATGTTTACTGTAAAGCATT
>NZ_CANDNU010000182.1 GCF_947387495.1 Limosilactobacillus difficilis | reverse complement strand
ATCAATAATCGTTTTCTCCGGAAGGAGATTACTAAGGGCCAAGCTATTAATGATTATAGTAGTGCCCAGATTATAGCTACCAATAACTGGATGAATCACTATCCACGAGCCATATTTAATGGACGTTCTGCAATGGATGTTTACTGTAAAGCATT
>NZ_CANDNU010000181.1 GCF_947387495.1 Limosilactobacillus difficilis | reverse complement strand
AGATTTGAAAACCAAGAATCTGCAAAAGAATCACCACCTAGCTAAGTCAATTGCCAACGCTAGTTGGTATCAATTCCACACCATGTTGGAATACAAATGTAGCTGGTATGGTAAACAACTAATTACGGTTAACCCCAACTATACTAGCCAGATTT
>NZ_CANDNU010000180.1 GCF_947387495.1 Limosilactobacillus difficilis | reverse complement strand
CCCGATCGTGATGGATACCACATTTAGGGCAAGTCCATTCACGAATTTCTAGCGGCTTCTTACCGCTGTGATAACCATATTGACTACAAATCTGGCTAGTATAGTTGGGGTTAACCGTAATTAGTTGTTTACCATACCAGCTACATTTGTATTCC
>NZ_CANDNU010000179.1 GCF_947387495.1 Limosilactobacillus difficilis | reverse complement strand
ACAAGCTGTGATGGGGAGTGAAATTTAGTAACGAAGTTGCCGACGTCACACTGCCGAGAAAAGCTTCTAGCAAGTAACCAACTGCCCGTACCGCAAACCGACACAGGTAGTCGAGGAGAGAATCCTAAGGTGAGCGAGTGAACTCTCGTTAAGGA
>NZ_CANDNU010000178.1 GCF_947387495.1 Limosilactobacillus difficilis | reverse complement strand
CCCTTTAACCAGCGCACAATATTAGTAACTGATAGTTTTGGCGGGGCACTAATTAATAAGTGAATGTGGTCGTCTTTTCCAATTTCCATGTGGGCAATCCTAAATCCATATTTTGAAGCAATTTCACGTAGACACTGCTTCAAGACAACTTCAAC
>NZ_CANDNU010000177.1 GCF_947387495.1 Limosilactobacillus difficilis | reverse complement strand
ACAAGCTGTGATGGGGAGTGAAATTTAGTAACGAAGTTGCCGACGTCACACTGCCGAGAAAAGCTTCTAGCAAGTAATCAACTGCCCGTACCGCAAACCGACACAGGTAGTCGAGGAGAGAATCCTAAGGTGAGCGAGTGAACTCTCGTTAAGGA
>NZ_CANDNU010000176.1 GCF_947387495.1 Limosilactobacillus difficilis | reverse complement strand
AGGTCCCAAAATATATGCTAAGTGGAAAAGGATGTGGAGTTGCATAGACAACTAGGATGTTGGCTCAGAAGCAGCCACCATTTAAAGAGTGCGTAATAGCTCACTAGTCGAGTGATCCTGCGCCGAAAATGTACCGGGGCTAAGCATATTACCGA
>NZ_CANDNU010000175.1 GCF_947387495.1 Limosilactobacillus difficilis | reverse complement strand
AGGTCCCAAAATATATGCTAAGTGGAAAAGGATGTGGAGTTGCATAGACAACTAGGATGTTGGCTCAGAAGCAGCCATCATTTAAAGAGTGCGTAATAGCTCACTAGTCGAGTGATCCTGCGCCGAAAATGTACCGGGGCTAAGCATATTACCGA
>NZ_CANDNU010000174.1 GCF_947387495.1 Limosilactobacillus difficilis | reverse complement strand
GGCAGTATACGGACCAGCAAGACGACATCCATTAGTGATGCGAAGATTAAATGTTATACGGTTAGCTATGATGTTACCGGCCGTTACTACCTCTCTTTACAAGTTGAAACGGAGGTAGTGTCGCTACCGAAAACCAACAAGACCGTTGGTCTTGA
>NZ_CANDNU010000173.1 GCF_947387495.1 Limosilactobacillus difficilis | reverse complement strand
TCAGAATTGCTAGATACTTATCAGCCCTTACATAATCAAATGGATATCGTTATTCACACTTTACGATACTATCGTCATTACATACTTAACAGTCTGATTTATCCCTATTCAAATGGACCGATTGAAGGTCTTAATCGTAAGATTAAGGATTTAAA
>NZ_CANDNU010000172.1 GCF_947387495.1 Limosilactobacillus difficilis | reverse complement strand
CTGAACTGTATCTAGTTCCCAATGGCCAATTTCGGACCGTTGGTCCGCAGTTTGAGGTCGTTGAGCAATATTAGGCCATAAGCACCTTTTAGCTTGCGGATGAGTTCGATGATGCTTACGTTTAGGTTTTTCAAAGAGGTCTAAATTGGACGTAC
>NZ_CANDNU010000171.1 GCF_947387495.1 Limosilactobacillus difficilis | reverse complement strand
CCTAACCCTGCCAAGCAAGAACGTCGTCATGCTAAAAAGTATCTTCGCGCGCTAGATCACTGTCGCCAGAAAGACTTGGAATATAAGGCCCAAGTTGCGACCGCCGGCCAACGTAATAGCTATTCTAAAACTGATCATGATGCTACTTTTATGCG
>NZ_CANDNU010000170.1 GCF_947387495.1 Limosilactobacillus difficilis | reverse complement strand
TTTTCAAAGAGGTCTAAATTGGACGTACGAAGCACACCCTCATTAATCCATTGATATAAAGTTACAACCGACTTTGGAATCAGGGTGCCATCATTCATTAAATCTCGAGCCTTATAAATAACCGCTTGTGGGGAGTAATGGTGGTCGTCAAACTC
>NZ_CANDNU010000169.1 GCF_947387495.1 Limosilactobacillus difficilis | reverse complement strand
AATACTGACCAATTGATTATTGGTTGATGGAGCTGTGATATCTCTTGGTAGAAGGCCTTACGATAGATATCCATTGAGGAATGTCCATTAAACATAGCTCGTGGATAGTGATTCATCCAATCATTAGTCGCTATGATCTGAGCACTACTATAGTT
>NZ_CANDNU010000168.1 GCF_947387495.1 Limosilactobacillus difficilis | reverse complement strand
TGCATGCGCAGTTTTACCAGCAATTTTACTCGTGATATTAACTCGTGAAAGGCGATCAGTCATTACTAGTACAACACAGTCATTACCGTTTTTCTGTCCCTGAACTGTATCTAGTTCCCAATGGCCAATTTCGGACCGTTGGTCCGCAGTTTGAG
>NZ_CANDNU010000167.1 GCF_947387495.1 Limosilactobacillus difficilis | reverse complement strand
TAGAACGCCCAGTATATGACTGTTTAGTTGTGTGCCGGCTTTTAAATCGTGGATAGCCACCCCGATGTTTAAACAACCTCTTAAAAGCTAAAGCTAGATTATGGTTAACCACGAGGAAGCTGGTCGCATCACTTTCCTTCAGATAAGGATATTCT
>NZ_CANDNU010000166.1 GCF_947387495.1 Limosilactobacillus difficilis | reverse complement strand
ACTTTAAAGTCGCAAGGACTTTCCAATCGCGCAATTGGTCGCCAATTAGGAGTTAATCATCAAACAATTAATAACGAACTCAACCGTGGTACGGTCCGCCAACTTCGTCGTCAAAAATCTAATGGTAAGATTTACGAATATTCTTACTACATCTA
>NZ_CANDNU010000165.1 GCF_947387495.1 Limosilactobacillus difficilis | reverse complement strand
AATATCACGAGTAAAATTGCTGGTAAAACTGCGCATGCAGTAAATCAGTTCTTTATAAATTTGCGCCAGAAAATGGGTACAGATGCTTACTATCGCATCTTTAAGACAATAACCTCTGACAACGGTTCAGAATTTAGTGAGTTAACACAAGTTCA
>NZ_CANDNU010000164.1 GCF_947387495.1 Limosilactobacillus difficilis | reverse complement strand
TCAGAATTGCTAGATACTTATCAGCCCTTACATAATCAAATGGATATCGTTATTCACACTTTACGATACTATCGTCACTACATACTTAACAGTCTGATTTATCCCTATTCAAATGGACCGATTGAAGGTCTTAATCGTAAGATTAAGGATTTAAA
>NZ_CANDNU010000163.1 GCF_947387495.1 Limosilactobacillus difficilis | reverse complement strand
TCACTAAATTCTGAACCGTTGTCAGAGGTTATTGTCTTAAAGATGCGATAGTAAGCATCTGTGCCCATTTTCTGGCGTAAATTTATAAAGAACTGATTTACTGCATGCGCAGTTTTACCAGCAATTTTACTCGTGATATTAACTCGTGAAAGGCG
>NZ_CANDNU010000162.1 GCF_947387495.1 Limosilactobacillus difficilis | reverse complement strand
AACTAGACCAATGCCATTAGTAGCATAGCCTAGTTTTCCCAAAATTTATCATCAGTACCGATTGACAAAGAGCCAAACAAAAACTAGGCAACCAAACACCGTATCAATATGAACAGTGTCTAGTTGCCTAGAAAAAATATTTATTCAATTATCAAG
>NZ_CANDNU010000161.1 GCF_947387495.1 Limosilactobacillus difficilis | reverse complement strand
GATCACCTCCTTTCTAAGGAATTAATCGGAAACCTGCACAGTTCGTTGAAACTTTATTCAGTTTTGAGGGGTTTACCCTCAAACTTGTACTTTGAAAACTAAACAATATCAATATATTTTCTTTATTCACAAATAAACCGAGAACACCGCGTTATT
>NZ_CANDNU010000160.1 GCF_947387495.1 Limosilactobacillus difficilis | reverse complement strand
ACCTGATGTCACGCCGAATGGCGTTTTTTATTTACCACCAACTGGGTGGCTAACTTCATTCTATAATCCACCTTTTTTATTTAGGTGAGAATTTACAATTCAAGTGCAACATAAATTAAAAAAATAACCCATAACGGGTAGAATTAGTTTAATAACCAAA
>NZ_CANDNU010000159.1 GCF_947387495.1 Limosilactobacillus difficilis | reverse complement strand
TATTTAATGGTATAGCGAAGCAACAAAAAACGGCACCGATAAGAATTACTCTTATCAGTACCGAATATTCTAGAATCCTTTTTTTATTTCTGACGAATTGTCAAACTAAGTGCAACGGTTCTTCAAAAAATATCTCAAACGGTGTTTGATAGTTTAATATTTTTCT
>NZ_CANDNU010000158.1 GCF_947387495.1 Limosilactobacillus difficilis | reverse complement strand
AAAAATATTAAACTATCAAACACCGTTTGAGATATTTTTTGAAGAACCGTTGCACTTAGTTTGACAATTCGTCCCAATAAAAAAGGCGGTGGTGATGCGTACCCCCAAAGTTGGAAATCGACTTTGGGGGTATTTTTTTATGACTAAAATTAGCATAAACACTAAGC
>NZ_CANDNU010000157.1 GCF_947387495.1 Limosilactobacillus difficilis | reverse complement strand
GATGTTCAAGATATGTGGCCTGACCAGCTTCATAACTATAGATGTAGTAAGAATATTCGTAAATCTTACCATTAGATCGTACCACGATTAATAACGAGCTTAAACGTGGTACAGTTCGCCAAATTCGTCGTCAAAAATTAAATGGTAAGACTTACGATTACCCTTATTACAT
>NZ_CANDNU010000156.1 GCF_947387495.1 Limosilactobacillus difficilis | reverse complement strand
ATGTTCTTGCCAAAGCTCGGCAGTATACGGACCAGCAAGACGACATCCATTAGTGATGCGAAGATTAAGTGTTATACGGTTAGCTATGATGTTACCGGCCGTTACTACCTCGCTTTACAAGTTGAAACGGAGGTAGTGTCGCTACCGAAAACCAACAAGACCGTTGGTCTTGA
>NZ_CANDNU010000155.1 GCF_947387495.1 Limosilactobacillus difficilis | reverse complement strand
CTGGGAACACGAAGTAGTATTTAGGGTATTACACAGGTATTCCTGATACCTAACTTACAGAACTTCGCTATTTACCATGGCTAGTCCCTAGCCAACAGCTTTCAGTCCTTTATGCAAGATATTAACTGCCGCATTAATATCCCGATCGTGATGGATACCACATTTAGGGCAAGT
>NZ_CANDNU010000154.1 GCF_947387495.1 Limosilactobacillus difficilis | reverse complement strand
CATCAAAGACCTGGCAACTAAACAAGTACTTACTTGGGCAATCAGTGCACATCCAAACCTGCGGTTTGCTTTAACACTGAGAATTTACAATTCAAGTACAACATAAATTAAAAAAATAACCCATAACGGGTAGAATTAGTTTAATAACCAAATCAAACTAATCGAGGTAATCCGT
>NZ_CANDNU010000153.1 GCF_947387495.1 Limosilactobacillus difficilis | reverse complement strand
AAAAACTAGACCAATGCCATTAGTAGCATAGCCTAGTTTTCCCAAAATTTATCATCAGTACCGATTGACAAAGAGCCGATATACCGGCGTTTTTATTTTTGGGACGAATTGTCAAACTAAGTGCAACGGTTCTTCAAAAAATATCTCAAACGGTGTTTGATAGTTTAATATTTTTC
>NZ_CANDNU010000152.1 GCF_947387495.1 Limosilactobacillus difficilis | reverse complement strand
CTTGCCCTAAATGTGGTATCCATCACGATCGGGATATTAATGCGGCAGTTAATATCTTGCATAAAGGACTGAAAGCCGTTGGCTAGGGACTGGCCGTGGTAAATAGCGAAGTTCTGTAAGTTAGGTATCAGGAACACCTGTGTAATACCCTAAATACTACTTCGTGTTCCCAGAAGC
>NZ_CANDNU010000151.1 GCF_947387495.1 Limosilactobacillus difficilis | reverse complement strand
ACAGCTCCATCAACCAATAATCAATTGGTCAGTATTATTTATTTGAGTCCAGTGGCTAACTTATTCTTGAAATTTAGATACCTGTTATTTTTCGTCTATATGTTAACTAAGATGAAGTTCAAAATGAAAAAGCAATCAAACACTTACTATCAATTGTAAATGCTGATTGCTTTTTTTAC
>NZ_CANDNU010000150.1 GCF_947387495.1 Limosilactobacillus difficilis | reverse complement strand
TAAAACTTTACAGGTAGAACGCCCAGTATATGACTGTTTAGTTGTGTGCCGGCTTTTAAATCGTGGATAGCCACCCCAAAGCTAAAGCTAGATTATGGTTAACTACGAGGAAGCTGGTCGCATCACTTTCCTTCAGATAAGGATATTCTTGTTTAAGACGTTTAAGCAGGTAATTCATGCC
>NZ_CANDNU010000149.1 GCF_947387495.1 Limosilactobacillus difficilis | reverse complement strand
TAATGAGGGTGTGCTTCGTACGTCCAATTTAGACCTCTTTGAAAAACCTAAACGTAAGCATCATCGAACTCATCCGCGAGCTAAAAGGTGCTTAGGGCCTAATATCGCTCAACGACCTCAAACTGCGGACCAACGGTCCGAAATTGGCCATTGGGAACTGGATACAGTTCAGGGACAGAAAAA
>NZ_CANDNU010000148.1 GCF_947387495.1 Limosilactobacillus difficilis | reverse complement strand
GTCATTACTAGTACAACACTGTCATTACCGTTTTTCTGTCCCTGAACTGTATCCAGTTCCCAATGGCCAATTTCGGATCGTTGGTCCGCAGTTTGAGGTCGTTGAGTAATATTAGGCCCTAAGCACCTTTTAGCTTGCGGATGAGTTCGATGATGCTTACGTTTAGGTTTTTCAAAGAGGTCTA
>NZ_CANDNU010000147.1 GCF_947387495.1 Limosilactobacillus difficilis | reverse complement strand
CAACGGTCCGGTCGTCCTCGTTTATATTACCGCTCAAAGCGTTTTTTACAATTGGCCGACCAATTAATGCTTGGTGAGTTTGACGACCACCATTACTCCCCACAAGCAGTTATTTATAAGGCTCGAGATTTAATGAATGATGGTACCCTGATCCCAAAGTCGGTTGTAACTTTATATCAATGGAT
>NZ_CANDNU010000146.1 GCF_947387495.1 Limosilactobacillus difficilis | reverse complement strand
TTTTTCTGTCCCTGAACTGTATCCAGTTCCCAATGGCCAATTTCGGACCGTTGGTCCGCAGTTTGAGGTCGTTGAGCAATATTAGGCCCTAAGTACCTTTTAGCTTGCAGATGAGTTCGATGATGCTTACGTTTAGGTTTTTCAAAGAGGTCTAAATTGGACGTACGAAGCACACCCTCATTAATC
>NZ_CANDNU010000145.1 GCF_947387495.1 Limosilactobacillus difficilis | reverse complement strand
ATTACCGCTCAAAGCGTTTTTTACAATTGGCCGACCAATTAATGCTTGGTGAATTTGATGAGCATCGTTACTCTCCTCAAGCAGCTATTTATAAGGCACGTGATTTGATGAGTGATGATTCACTGATCCCTAAGTCTGTTGTGACTTTGTATCAGTGGATAAATGATGGTGTATTCCGTACGTCTAAC
>NZ_CANDNU010000144.1 GCF_947387495.1 Limosilactobacillus difficilis | reverse complement strand
TGATGGTACCCTGATCCCAAAGTCGGTTGTAACTTTATATCAATGGATTAATGAGGGTGTGCTTCGTACGTCCAATTAGACCTCTTTGAAAAACCTAAACGTAAGCATCATCGAACTCATCCACAAGCCAAAAAGTGCTTAGGACCTAACATTGCTCAACGTCCACAGGTTGCGGACCAACGGTCCGAAATT
>NZ_CANDNU010000143.1 GCF_947387495.1 Limosilactobacillus difficilis | reverse complement strand
CCACTGGACTCAAATAAATAATACTGACCAATTGATTATTGGTTGATGGAGCTGTGATATCTCTTGGTAGAAGGCCTTACGATAGATATCCATTGACGAATGTCCATTAAACATAGCTCGTGGATAGTGATTCATCCAATCATTAGTCGCTATGATCTGAGCACTACTATAGTTATTTATAGCTTCACCTTT
>NZ_CANDNU010000142.1 GCF_947387495.1 Limosilactobacillus difficilis | reverse complement strand
CACACGGAAACCATTACGTTTCATCAAACGGCCACAATGAGGGCATCTCATTGGATATGATTGGATGAGATGAACTACTGTAACTTCATGTTTTTTAGATAGATATGGTTTGTCTGGCTTTAGGTGCGGATCCTTGATTCCTGTTAAAAAGTTGATATCATTAGTCATGAGGATTATTTCCTTTCTGGAAAGGTAA
>NZ_CANDNU010000141.1 GCF_947387495.1 Limosilactobacillus difficilis | reverse complement strand
GTCAGAGCTAATTGCTAGACTAGCAATACCAACGTCAAGACCAACGGTCTTGTTGGTTTTCGGTAGTGACACTACCTTCGTTTCAACTTGTAAAGAGAGGTAGTAACGGCCGGTAACATTATAGCTAACCGTATAACATTTAATCTTCGCATCACTAATGGATGTCGTCTTGCTGGTCCGTATACTGCCGAGCTTTG
>NZ_CANDNU010000140.1 GCF_947387495.1 Limosilactobacillus difficilis | reverse complement strand
GCACTACTATAGTTATTTATAGCTTCACCTTTGGTAATCTCCTTGCGGAGAAACCGGTTATTGATCTCATTGGATCCACGTTCCCAAGGGGAATACGGATCAGCATAGAAAACATGATCGTGAACTTGTGTTAACTCACTAAATTCTGAACCGTTGTCAGAGGTTATTGTCTTAAAGATGCGATAGTAAGCATCTGT
>NZ_CANDNU010000139.1 GCF_947387495.1 Limosilactobacillus difficilis | reverse complement strand
CAATTAGGAGTGAACCACCAAACCATTAATAATGAGCTTAAACGTGGTACAGTTCGCCAAATTCGTCGTCAAAAATTCAATGGTAAGACTTACGATTACCCTTATCACATCTACAGTTATGAAGCTGGTCAGAATATTTATCTTAAATGCCACCAACGGTCCGGTCGTCCTCGTTTATATTACCGCTCAAAGCGTTTT
>NZ_CANDNU010000138.1 GCF_947387495.1 Limosilactobacillus difficilis | reverse complement strand
GATACCTGATGTCACGCCGAATGGCGTTTTTGCATTTACCACCAATTAGGTGGCTAACTTCATTCTATAATCCACCACATTTTTAAACCGCCATAAAACGACAATTCAAAACCGCCCTTGACACATTGATAATTACACAGAAAAAGACGTCGAATTCTGTCAGTATCAACTGAATCGACGTCCTAGAAAAATATTAAAC
>NZ_CANDNU010000137.1 GCF_947387495.1 Limosilactobacillus difficilis | reverse complement strand
AGTATATTGACGATCAGCGGGCTAAAGAAAAGTAAAAGATTAGCTTTCCTAATGAGAGGGGGGTGAAAACATCATGGCAACAATTATTAAAGGGGTCAAACTTCGTTTGTACCCTAATAATCATCAGCGAGATCAGCTATGGCAAATGTTTGGTAATGACCGCAAGGTTTGGAATTTAATGCTGGGTATGGCTCAAGCGCG
>NZ_CANDNU010000136.1 GCF_947387495.1 Limosilactobacillus difficilis | reverse complement strand
AGTATATTGACGATCAGCGGGCTAAAGAAAAGTAAAAGATTAGCTTTCCTAATGAGAGGGGGGTGAAAACATCATGGTAACAATTATTAAAGGGGTCAAACTTCGTTTGTACCCTAATAGTCACCAGCGAGATCAGCTATGGCAAATGTTTGGTAATGACCGCAAGGTTTGGAATTTAATGCTGGGTATGGCTCAAGCGCG
>NZ_CANDNU010000135.1 GCF_947387495.1 Limosilactobacillus difficilis | reverse complement strand
TGAGAATATTGTTGCCATGTGGTTAACTCAGGAACAGTGCCCTACTTACCGGACAATTGCGAGATTCATCATCTCTAGAGATCTGGCAGAAATGATCAAAAGTAGCTTTAAAGAATTTCATGATTATCTGACGAATTGTCAAACTAAGTGCAACGGTTCTTCAAAAAATATCTCAAACGGTGTTTGATAGTTTAATATTTTTC
>NZ_CANDNU010000134.1 GCF_947387495.1 Limosilactobacillus difficilis | reverse complement strand
AGTCCTTACGTTGGTTAGCTATCCGTTGCTGATAGCGTGCCTTCTGCCGTTGTGCTCGTTGCCAATTCTGATAATCGTTAAGTACCATTTTGAAATCACTATGGTTATGATTCCATTGACGCATAGCAATGGTTGCACGGTGCTTACGTTTACTGTACTTAGATTGCCAGGCATTAGCTTCCTTTTCTAGCCACTTAGCATTAAA
>NZ_CANDNU010000133.1 GCF_947387495.1 Limosilactobacillus difficilis | reverse complement strand
TGAACTGTATCTAGTTCCCAATGGCCAATTTCGGACCGTTGGTCCGCAGTTTGAGGTCGTTGAGCAATATTAGGCCCCAAGCACCTTTTAGCTTGCGGATGAGTTCGATGATGCTTACGTTTAGGTTTTTCAAAGAGATCTAAATTGGACGTACGAAGCACACCCTCATTAATCCATTGATATAAAGTTACAACCGACTTTGGGATCAGGGT
>NZ_CANDNU010000132.1 GCF_947387495.1 Limosilactobacillus difficilis | reverse complement strand
TGATACCTGATGTCACGCCGAATGGCGTTTTTTATTTACCACCAACTGGGTGGCTAACTTCATTCTATAATCCACCTTTTTGATCTCTTCTCCTCGAATGTGACAAAAAATGTAACAATGTCAACATTTAACGTGAACTACTCGACCATGAATGACCGAGCTTCTGGGAACACGAAGTAGTATTTAGGGTATTACACAGGTATTCCTGATACCTAACTTACA
>NZ_CANDNU010000131.1 GCF_947387495.1 Limosilactobacillus difficilis | reverse complement strand
CTAGGTGACCAAAGATGCCGGTTTTGCTGTTTCCAATAACTGGTTTGCAGTTCTGGACATTCCCTGAACAATTTCCAGGCTGAAATGCCCTTTAACCAGCGCACAATATTAGTGACTGATAGTTTAGGTGGGGCACTAATCAATAAGCGAATATGGTCGTCTTTGCCAATTTCCATGTGGGCAATCCTAAATCCATATTTTGAAGCAATTTCACGTAGACACTGCTTCAA
>NZ_CANDNU010000130.1 GCF_947387495.1 Limosilactobacillus difficilis | reverse complement strand
ATCTAATGGTAAGATTTACGAATATTCTTACTACATCTATAGTTATGAAGCTGGTCAGGCCACATATCTTGAACATCACCGCCATTCTGGTCGTCGTCGCTTATATTATTCTTCAAAGCAATTTTTACGATTAGCTGATCAGCTAATGCTTGGTGAGTTTGACGACCACCATTACTCCCCACAAGCGGTTATTTATAAGGCTCGAGATTTAATGAATGATGGCACCCTGAT
>NZ_CANDNU010000129.1 GCF_947387495.1 Limosilactobacillus difficilis | reverse complement strand
TCCTTACGTTGGTTAGCTATCCGTTGCTGATAGCGTGCCTTCTGCCGTTGTGCTCGTTGCCAATTCTGATAATCGCTAAGTACCATTTTGAAATCACTATGGTTATGATTCCATTGACGCATAGCTATGGTTGCACGGTGCTTACGTTTACTGTACTTGGATTGCCAGGCATTAGCTTCCTTTTCTAGCCACTTAGCATTAAACGTGGCGTACTTAACTCCGTCAGAGCTAATTGC
>NZ_CANDNU010000128.1 GCF_947387495.1 Limosilactobacillus difficilis | reverse complement strand
CTCCATCAACCAATAATCAATTGGTCAGTATTATTTATTTGAGTCCAGTGGCTAACTTATTCTTGAAATTTAGGAAAATATTTTTTCTTAGTCAATATTAAAAGCCCTCCAAGTCACAAGACGAATTTTCTATTTCGTCTGTATACTTGGAGGGCATTATAGCCCATTTTGATGCGTAGGGACTGTGACATAAGTCTCTAATAAAGAACGGAGTTGGATGAAATCTTCGGATTTCATTCAGCTCCGTTTTCCTT
>NZ_CANDNU010000127.1 GCF_947387495.1 Limosilactobacillus difficilis | reverse complement strand
GTCAGAGCTAATTGCTAGACTAGCAATACCAACGTCAAGACCAACGGTCTTGTTGGTTTTCGGTAGTGACACTACCTCCGTTTCAACTTGTAAAGCGAGGTAGTAACGGCCGGTAACATCATAGCTAACCGTATAACATTTAGTCTTCGCATCACTAATGGATGTCGTCTTGCTGGTCCGTATACTGCCGAGTTTTGGCAAGAACATACGGCGCTTAGCTAAAACTTTACAGGTAGAACGCCCAGTATATGACTGTTTAGTTGCGTGCCG
>NZ_CANDNU010000126.1 GCF_947387495.1 Limosilactobacillus difficilis | reverse complement strand
TAGACCAATGCCATTAGTAGCATAGCCTAGTTTTCCCAAAATTTATCATCAGTACCGATTGACAAAGAGCCACTAAATTCAGAACCATTATCAGAAGTAATTGTTTTAAAAATGCGATAGTAAGCACTCTTGCCAAGCTTCTGACGCAACTCAACAAAAAAATGATTCACTGCATATGCAGTTTTACTGGTAATTTTTCTCGTGGTGGATTATAGAATGAAGTTAGCCACCCAGTTGGTGGTAAATAAAAAACGCCATTCGGCGTGACATCAGGTATCA
>NZ_CANDNU010000125.1 GCF_947387495.1 Limosilactobacillus difficilis | reverse complement strand
TTTGGTTATTAAACTAATTCTACCCGTTATGGGTTATTTTTTTAATTTATGTTGCACTTGAATTGTAAATTCTCAATAAATGAAAAGCGCCACCCAAAGGTGACACTTATTAATAATTTCGGGATATTCGGCACCGATAGGAGTGATTTCTATCAGTGCCGTTTTTTATAATTAATACTGCTTGCTAAAAAATCTCTTTACTAATGACGACGAATTGTCAAACTAAGTGCAACGGTTCTTCAAAAAATATCTCAAACGGTGTTTGATAGTTTAATATTTTTCT
>NZ_CANDNU010000124.1 GCF_947387495.1 Limosilactobacillus difficilis | reverse complement strand
TAGTTCATCTCATCCAATCATATCCAATGAGATGCCCTCATTGTGGCCGTTTGATGAAACGTAATGGTTTCCGTGTGCGAAATGTTATTGTTAAAATTCTGCCTGTCGCTGGTTGTCCAGCTGTACTGAGTATAAGGAAACAGAAATACATTTGTCCGCCATCGGCGGATTGTCCTCAAACTATTACTCGAGTAGCACGAGTAAAGGGTATTAATGATGGTTGTCGAATTGCCAATGTAGTCAAGTACCATATTACTGAAGAACTTAGTGAGTCTGTGTCAATGAAGGTTATTGCC
>NZ_CANDNU010000123.1 GCF_947387495.1 Limosilactobacillus difficilis | reverse complement strand
AAATAAAAAACGCCATTCGGCGTGACATCAGGTATCATATTAAGTGAACCAAACCTATATGAAAGGATGTCCGTCAAATGACGCACTTAAATGATACCATGTCTACTAGTTTATTGACTACTCATAAAAAGAATGCTCATCTTACTAAAGAAGAACGTGTGATGATTGCGACTTTAAAGTCGCAAGGACTTTCCAATCGCGCAATTGGTCGCCAATTAGGAGTTAATCATCAAACAATTAATAACGAGCTCAACCGTGGTACGGTCCGCCAACTTCGTCGTCAAAAATCTAATGGTAAGATTTACGAATATTC
>NZ_CANDNU010000122.1 GCF_947387495.1 Limosilactobacillus difficilis | reverse complement strand
ATTAAATTCCAAACCTTGCGGTCATTACCAAACATTTGCCATAACTGGTCAGTTTGCTTTTTTGTTGGATATAGCCGCAATTTAATTCCCTTATTAATCTTGGCCATTCTCATTTCACCTCCTTTTTACGCTGATCATCAATATATTTAGCTACTGCGGCTTCATTCACTGCTCCAATACTTTCTACGTAGTAACTAGGCGACCACAAGTGTCGTCCTTGTCGTTTCCAATAGCTGTTTTTTTAGTTCTGGACATTGGCGGAATAACTGATATGCCGTAATTCCTTTAAGCCAACGAACAATATTAGTAACTGA
>NZ_CANDNU010000121.1 GCF_947387495.1 Limosilactobacillus difficilis | reverse complement strand
ACGGCACCAATGCTTTCTACATAGTAGCTAGGTGACCAAAGATGCCGGTTTTGCTGTTTCCAATAACTGGTTTGCAGATCTGGACATTCCCTGAACAATTTCCAGGCTGAAATACCCTTTAACCAGCGCACAATATTAGTAACTGATAGTTTTGGCGGGGCACTAATCAATAAGTGAATATGGTCGTCTTTGCCAATTTCCATGTGGGTAATTCTAAATCCATATTTTGAAGCAATTTCATGTAGACACTGCTTCAAGACAACTTCAACGTTTCCTTTCAACACTTTGTTGCGATATTTAGTTCCCCATATGATGTGG
>NZ_CANDNU010000120.1 GCF_947387495.1 Limosilactobacillus difficilis | reverse complement strand
AATGTGGCCAAAGCACGGAAGCTAATTAACGAGATGAAGCATGAAGTTGAAGTAGATACCACTTTAGATGATTTTCAAATCGATGAGCTAGATACTACAATTGCCTTACTAGAACAACGAATTGAGGAGCTCAATAAGCAGGTGGCCGAAACCACAAAGGTTTCGCCTAACCCTGCCAAGCAAGAACGTCGTCATGCTAAAAAGTATCTTCGCGCGCTAGATCACTGTCGCCAGAAAGACTTAGAATATAAGGCCCAAGTTGCGACCGCCGGCCAACGTAATAGCTATTCTAAAACTGATCATGATGCTACTTTTATGCG
>NZ_CANDNU010000119.1 GCF_947387495.1 Limosilactobacillus difficilis | reverse complement strand
CAAAAACGCCATTCGGCGTGACATCAGGTATCATATTAAGTGAATCAAACCTATATGAAAGGATGTCCGTCAAATGACGCACTTAAATGATACCATGCCCACTAACCTCTTGGCCACTCATCGCAAATATGCACACCTTACTAAAGAAGAGCGAGTGATGATTGCGACTTTAAAGTCGCAAGGACTTTCCAATCGCGCAATTGGTCGCCAATTAGGAGTTAATCATCAAACGATTAATAACGAGCTCAACCGTGGTACGGTCCGCCAACTTCGTCGTCAAAAATCTAATGGTAAGATTTACGAATATTCTTACTACATCTA
>NZ_CANDNU010000118.1 GCF_947387495.1 Limosilactobacillus difficilis | reverse complement strand
ATATCAGTTATTCCGCCAATGTCCAGAACTAAAAAACAGCTATTGGAAACGACAAGGACGACACTTGTGGTCGCCTAGTTACTACGTAGAAAGCATTGGAGCAGTGAATGAAGTCGCAGTAGCTAAATACATTAACGATCAGCGGGCTAAAGAAAAGTAAAAGATTAGCTTTCTTAATGAGAGGGGGTGAAAACATCATGGCAACAATTATAAAAGGGGTCAAACTTCGTTTGTACCCTAATAGTCATCAGCAAGATCAGCTATGGCAAATGTTTGGTAATGACCGCAAGGTTTGGAATTTAATGCTGGGTATGGCTCAAGCGCGCTATC
>NZ_CANDNU010000117.1 GCF_947387495.1 Limosilactobacillus difficilis | reverse complement strand
GGTAATATCACAAACCATTTTCTGGTACTTCCGATCACTCATGAAGCGACGATTGAGCTTATTTTTAGCTTTCTTACTATTAGGGCCTTTAGATGAGTCGTACTTACGAACTCGTCGATTATATTTTATGCACTTGAGTCCCATTTCATGCATTAAACGCTGAATACGTTTATGGTTAGGAACTTGTTTACCAATCAACTGGTAATAATTGCGAACTTGTGAACTTAACCGGCGCACCCCATATTCGGCTTCATGGGGCTGTGACATAAGTCCCTAATAATAAAGAGAGATGGATAAATCCTTCGGATTTCATTCGTCTCTCTTTTCCTTT
>NZ_CANDNU010000116.1 GCF_947387495.1 Limosilactobacillus difficilis | reverse complement strand
AATAACGCGGTGTTCTCGGTTTATTTGTGAATAAAGAAAATATATTGATATTGTTTAGTTTTCAAAGTACAAGTTTGCCAACTTTACAGTCAGCAATGGAGAATAACGGGTTCGAACCGTTGACCTCCTGCTTGCAAAGCAGGTGCTCTCCCAACTGAGCTAATTCCCCATAATGGGCCTAAATGGACTTGAACCATCGACCTCACGCTTATCAGGCGTGCGCTCTAAACCAGCTGAGCTATAGGCCCAGATAAGCTCTTGGGATGGTAAACCCCTCAAAACTGAATAAAGTTTCAACGAACTGTGCAGGTTTCCGATTAATTCCTTAGAAAGGAGGTGATC
>NZ_CANDNU010000115.1 GCF_947387495.1 Limosilactobacillus difficilis | reverse complement strand
GCTCCATCAACCAATAATCAATTGGTCAGTATTATTTATTTGAGTCCAGTGGCTAACTTATTCTTGAAATTTAGGATTGATTATTTTTAAATAATAAATTTTAATTATAATAAGTTTCAATTATTGTACAATATTAGCACATTATCTTACAATACATGAAAAAAATAATTGGCTTTAATTTTGGATGGAAACAAAAAAGCAAACTCATCAATCATTTTATATAAGAGCAAACTTTGATTGCCAGTCAAATTTATGAGTATAACTTACAAAGCACGATGCTATTTTAATTTCTGACGAATTGTCAAACTAAGTGCAACGGTTCTTCAAAAAATATCTCAAACGGTGTTTGATAGTTTAATATTT
>NZ_CANDNU010000114.1 GCF_947387495.1 Limosilactobacillus difficilis | reverse complement strand
AAGTTGAAACGGAGGTAGTGTCGCTACCGAAAACCAACAAGACCGTTGGTCTTGACGTTGGTATTGCTAGTCTAGCATAAGTACGCCACGTTTAATGCTAAGTGGCTAAAAAAGGAAGCTAATGCCTGGCAATCCAAGTACAGTAAACGTAAGCACTGTGCAACCATAGCTATGCATCAATGGAATCATAACCATAGTGATTTCAAAATGGTACTTAGCGATTATCAGAATTGGCAACGGGCACAACGGCAGAAGGCACGCTATCAGCAACGGATAGCTAACCAACGTAAGGACTGCCTGCATAAGTTGACGACTGACTTAGTTAGAAATTATGACGTGATAGTGATTGAAGATTTGAAAACCAAGAATCTGC
>NZ_CANDNU010000113.1 GCF_947387495.1 Limosilactobacillus difficilis | reverse complement strand
AGAAAAATATTAAACTATCAAACACCGTTTGAGATATTTTTTGAAGAACCGTTGCACTTAGTTTGACAATTCGTCGGGTACAAAAAAAGGGCATCTTTTCAGATGTCCCGCCGGCTCGGGTAAGTAATCAGCTGACCCAGTTTGC
Source organism: Limosilactobacillus difficilis (assembly GCF_947387495.1). Lineage (GTDB taxonomy): Bacteria > Bacillota > Bacilli > Lactobacillales > Lactobacillaceae > Limosilactobacillus > Limosilactobacillus difficilis. The sequence continues at coordinate 244 of NZ_CANDNU010000113.1, read as the reverse complement.
ACACCAGCATTCTTGTATTTGTAAGTTTATTATAACCGATATAAACATATGATACAATGATGAAGCACATCAGAGTGCCTTAATCACACACTCAATTGTGCGGGAAGGAGGTTCTTCCCAATGCATTGTTGCGTTCTTGTATTTGTATTGCTGCCACTTTCAAAGCGGCAGCTGAAAAAACTGATTAAGATTCTTCGGAGTCTGTTTGGTTAAACCATTCATTTCAGCAGAACAAACCAGCGTC
>NZ_CANDNU010000112.1 GCF_947387495.1 Limosilactobacillus difficilis | reverse complement strand
AACAAGAAAATTTAGCGTCAATTCCCGAAACTTGTATTCACTTTGGTTACCGTTCTCCTGGTTCGGTTTATCAATGGGAATGCCTTTATAATAAGCGAGGGCCGCAGGCCCTTTTAGAATTACGCCGAGGAAGGAGACCTAAGCATGGTCAACCATCACGACAAGAGCCAAGACGAACAGCTTCGTCAGCTTCAAAAGCAGAATCAAGCCCTACAAAGAGAAAACTTATTGTTAAAGATACAACTCGACGCCTCAAAAAAATTGACAGCCTTGAGAAAGCATCCAAACAAGAACTCGCGCAAGTAATCTATGAGCTCAAGGCAAAGTACCTGTTAAAGGACCTGATTGATGCGCTCCCGATTTCGATGTCGACTTACCAATATTGGCAATTCAAGTTTGAACACCCCGATAAAGACGAAGAAGAACTCAAAGC
>NZ_CANDNU010000111.1 GCF_947387495.1 Limosilactobacillus difficilis | reverse complement strand
CTCATCCACAAGCCAAAAAGTGCTTAGGACCTAACATTGCTCAACGTCCACAGGTTGCGGACCAACGGTCCGAAATTGGTCATTGGGAACTAGACACTATTCAAGGTCATAAAGATGGCAAGGATAGCGTTGTTCTAGTAATGACTGATCGTTTTTCACGGGTTAATATTACGAGAAAAATTACCAGTAAAACTGCATATGCAGTGAATCATTTTTTTGTTGAGTTGCGTCAGAAGCTTGGCAAGAATGCTTACTATCGCATTTTTAAAACAATTACTTCTGATAATGGTTCTGAATTTAGTGAGTTAACACGAGTTCATGACCATATTTTTTACACTGACCCATATTCTCCTTGGGAACGCGGATCCAATGAAATCAATAATCGTTTTCTCCGGAAGGAGATTACTAAGGGCCAAGCTATTAATGATTATAGTAGTGCCCAGATTATAGC
>NZ_CANDNU010000110.1 GCF_947387495.1 Limosilactobacillus difficilis | reverse complement strand
AGTCCCTAATAATAAAGAGAGATGGATAAATCCTTCGGATTTCATTCGTCTCTCTTTTCCTTTAAAATATAAGTATGTGGCAAAATAAAAAGACGTCGACCACCACTCGACGTCTTAAATACCCTCGAAAGGATATGCAAAAATGCAAAACAATTATAACATTAATCAGCTTAGTTTGCCTATGGCAACTGAATTTCAACCGGAAAGAAATCATCCTGCTTACTATATTCATCAACTTGTTGAAAACCTAGCAGTCTCGCGGCCTAATGTTATGGGGCGCCCACGAGAATATGATCCGCGAATGCTTTTAAAATTGGTTTTGCTAGCTTATAGTTACGGGATCGTTTCCTGTCGTAAAATTGAAAGATTCGCACGTGAGAATATTGTTGCCATGTGGTTAACTCAGGAACAGTGCCCTACTTACCGGACAATTGCGAGATTCATCATCTCTA
>NZ_CANDNU010000109.1 GCF_947387495.1 Limosilactobacillus difficilis | reverse complement strand
GAAAACGCAAAATCCCCATCAAGCACTTGAATCATGTGTTTGATGGGGATTTTGGAGTTTCTGGTGAATAATTCAGGTTATTCTTTGCACTATTTGACCATTTAAATGTTTTATATGCATAATCGATAGCTGATATTTTTAACAGAGAAGGCCATAATATTGAAACTTGTTCTCCTTGACATATAGAATTTGTAGATACAAAACAAAGACGGGCTTTGGTTAATCTTAAATATCGAACACCTTTAACAAACCAACATGTAATATAATCCAACTTTTTATACTTAATATTAGTATTAAGGAAAACATTTTCCATATCTTGTTTCTGTTGTTTATCTTGTTTTGGGTATCCTAAATATGGGGGATTACCAAATAAATAAACCTCTTCATCTTTTTTATGTGGTGAGAATTTACAATTCAAGTGCAACATAAATTAAAAAAATAACCCATAACGGGTAGAATTAGTTTAATAACCAAAT
>NZ_CANDNU010000108.1 GCF_947387495.1 Limosilactobacillus difficilis | reverse complement strand
CATTTAAAGAGTGCGTAATAGCTCACTAGTCGAGTGATCCTGCGCCGAAAATGTACCGGGGCTAAGCATATTACCGAAACTGTGGATGTGCACTACGTGCACGTGATAGGAGAGCGTTCTAAGGGCAGTGAAGTCAGACCGTGAGGACTGGTGGAGCGCTTAGAAGTGAGAATGCCGGTATGAGTAGCGAAAGACAGGTGAGAATCCTGTCCACCGAATGACTAAGGTTTCCTGGGGAAGGCTCGTCCTCCCAGGGTAAGTCGGGACCTAAGCTGAGGCCGAAAGGCGTAGGCGATGGATAACAGGTTGAGATTCCTGTACCAGTTGATTGCGTTTTAACGATGGAGGGACGCAGGAGGCTAAGCAATCCAGACGGACGGAAATGTCTGGCCAAGCAGTGAGTTAGGAACAGAGAGAAATGCTTTGTTCCGGGTTAACAAGCTGTGATGGGGAGTGAAATTTAGTAACGAAGTTGCCGACGTCACACTGCCGAGAAAAGCTTCTAGCAAGTAA
>NZ_CANDNU010000107.1 GCF_947387495.1 Limosilactobacillus difficilis | reverse complement strand
CGAAGACGAGTACGCCAAAGGTACCGACACCGCAACCAAGTAATCCGACAGTAACAACGCCGAAGACGAGTACGCCAGCGGTACCAACGCCGCAACCAAGTAATCCGGCGGTTCCAACACCCCCAACTACACCAGTGGATCCTACAACACCGGATATGCCTAATACAAATACACCCAAAACACCAATAGTACCTAGTGTGCTAGAGAACAAAGAACAGCGAAAAGTTAATCTTACTCCAGGTACTTCTGCCGTGTTTGAAACTAGCAATTCAGGATTACCAAAAACTGGTAGCGTTCAATCAAAGCTATCTCAAATAACTGGTCTGCTATTATTAGCTATCTTGGCAACTTTTGGCTTATATAAGAAACGAGTATAAATTAAATAGGATTATAACGGTGGATTATAGAATGAAGTTAGCCACCCAGTTGGTGGTAAAAAAAAACCATTCGGCGTGACATCAGGTATCATATTAAGTGAACCAAACCTATATGAAAGGATGTCCGTCAAATGACGCACTTA
>NZ_CANDNU010000106.1 GCF_947387495.1 Limosilactobacillus difficilis | reverse complement strand
CATAATGGGCGTTATAGTCAGTAGCTTCTTGATTGCCATAAGTGTCAGAATGGGTTGAATCAATATCAATAATGGTGGTCGTCTGATTAGTTAGCAGTCGAGCTTGATCAATAAGAGCTTGATTTAAAGTCTGGAAGGCGTCCACACCTGCGGTATCGATACGTTGCCAGAAACGGGATATCGTTGCTTGTGAAGCTAAGGCTGGTTTGTCCAATAAAAGTTTAAACAGTGGTTCTGCAACCAATGAGGTTGCAGCAGAATCTGTATTATAACCGGCAATGATCTGCAGAACCAACTGCATCAAGATACTTGAATTACTATGCTGACAGTATTGTCGATGGTCGTTGAACTTCAATAGATTGTCAGCTAAGTTCGTGAACTGAAACTTTGCCATCAGTTCAACACACAAGGTTAGGCCACCATCAGAAGATAATTGACCGCCGGTATGCGATGCTAGAATGTTTTTATTGAAACTAAATGCCATTTCCTGTACAGTTTTCATTATAGAGTCCTCTTTTTTT
>NZ_CANDNU010000105.1 GCF_947387495.1 Limosilactobacillus difficilis | reverse complement strand
GGTTATTAAACTAATTCTACCCGTTATGGGTTATTTTTTTAATTTATGTTGCACTTGAATTGTAAATTCTCACCACAAATTTGCGGTCATATTTGCTTGTGAAATTGCGGTCTCAGATTTGAGCACATACCGCCGCATAAGAGCATAAGGGGATACGCTATAAACTGCGCCATCAATCGCGATTCTTCGTTGAAATCGAAACAGTGAAAATCGCGTTATCAACGATAATTTCAGCAATAAATATCACCTTATGCCTAAAGCTATTGATCATCCCCGCAAAGTGGGATACATAGAAAAGCTCGTTATCAACGTCACTTATGCCAAAATTGATATCATAAGTGGTCCAGAGATTCGACGAGATGAAAATTCACAAAGTCGGTAAAAATCGACACGAAAAAAAAAGCCCGATCTCAAAAATGAGATCGGGTTTTTAATCGCCGTTTGTAAAATTAAGTTAGAAAAATAAAAACCTAAATTTCAAGAATAAGTTAGCCACTGGACTCAAATAAATAATACTGACCAATTGATTATTGGTTGATGGAGC
>NZ_CANDNU010000104.1 GCF_947387495.1 Limosilactobacillus difficilis | reverse complement strand
AAATATGCACACCTTACTAAAGAAGAGCGAGTGATGATTGCGACTTTAAAGTCGCAAGGACTTTCCAATCGCGCAATCGGTCGTCAATTAGGAGTGAACCACCAAACCATTAATAATGAGCTTAAACGTGGTACAGTTCGCCAAATTCGTCGTCAAAAATTAAATGGTAAGACTTACGATTACCCTTATTACATCTACAGTTATAAAGCTGGTCAGAATATTTATCTTAAATGCCACCAACGGTCCGGTCGTCCTCGTTTATATTACCGCTCAAAGCGTTTTTTACAATTGGCCGACCAATTAATGCTTGGTGAATTTGATGAGCATCGTTACTCTCCTTAAGCAGCTATTTATAAGGCACGTGATTTGATGGGTGATGATTCACTGATCCCTAAGTCTGTTGTGACTTTGTATCAGTGGATAAATGATGGTGTATTCCGTACGTCTAACTTGGACCTTTTTGAGAAAACTAAACGTAAACACCATCAATCTCATCCACAAGCCAAAAAGTGCTTAGGACCTAACATTGCTCAACGTCCACAGGTTGCGGACCAACGGTCCGAAATT
>NZ_CANDNU010000103.1 GCF_947387495.1 Limosilactobacillus difficilis | reverse complement strand
CCTTTAAAATATAGATATACTGAAAAATAAAAAAAGACATCGACTGACCCTCGATGCCTTCAATACCCTTGAAAGGATATACATAATAATGCAAAACAATTATAACATTAATCAACTTAGTTTGGCTATGGCAACTGACTATCAACCTGAGGAAAATCACCCAGCTTACTATATCCATCAGTTAGTCGAAAACTTGGCAGTTGCTAAGCCCAATATCTTGGGACGTCCGCGTGAATATGATCCTCGAATGCTCTTGAAGTTAGTCTTACTAGCTTACAGTTATGGGATCGTTTCCTGTCGGAAAATCGAACGGTTTGCCCGAGAAAATGTTGTTGCCATGTGGTTGATCCAAGAACAACGACCGACTTACCGTACAATCGCTAGATTCATTGTCTCCCAAGATTTGACTGAAATGATTGAGACTAGCTTCAAAGAGTTTCATGACTATCTTCGAAAGGCCGGTTTAATCGATGAAGCTTCTTTTATTGATGGGACCAAGATCCTAGCCAACGCTAATAAATACTCCTTTGTATGGAAGAAACGATCGATTAAGTATAGTGATTTGAATGTGGCCAAAGCACGGAAGCTAATTAACGAGATGAAGCATGAAGTTGAAGTAGATACCACTTTAGATGATTTTCA
>NZ_CANDNU010000102.1 GCF_947387495.1 Limosilactobacillus difficilis | reverse complement strand
ACGATAAGCATAACGTTTAAAATTGAAACGAACACCAGCTGGGTTTACATAATAATCGTCTTCGGGATGATATTGCCAATTCATTACTTTGCGATCGTCAGATTTCCACTTGCGACTGTTCTCTTTAAGCATCGTACTGTAGGGAATTAAGGCTGTACAATCTGGTAACTCATCTTCAATATATTTATAATTTCGTTCGGAACCATAACCAGCATCAGCTACAATTTCATGACCCAAAACGTCGTTTTGGTCAAGCTGTTTCAGGAATGGGATCAGTGTTCTAGTATCAGTTGGGTTTTGCATTAAATCATAACCCAATACAAACTGTGAATTCGTCATAATTTGCAGATTATATGCCGGTTTAGTTTGACCATTGCGCATCGGATCTTCTTTTAATCGCATAAAAGTCGCATCATGATCAGTTTTGGAGTAACTGTTTCGCTGGCCTGCAGTAGCCATTTGAGCTTTATATTCTAGATTTTTCTGACGACAATGATTAAGCGCACGAAGGTACTTTTTAGCATGACGACGTTCTTGTTTCGCAGGGTTTGGCGAAACCTTTGGTTTTGTGGCTACCTGCTCGTTAAGTTCTTCAATCCGCTGCTCCAGCAGTGCAATTGTGGTGTCTAATTTATCGATTTTAAAATCATCTAGTTCAGCATTTATGTCAACTTCATGCTTCATTTCGTTAATAATCTTCTGAGCTTTAACTACATTTAGATCACTGTATTTGATCGTCCGTTTTTTCCACACGAAAGAATACTTATTAGCATTAGCTAGAATCTTAGTACCATCAATAAAAGATGCTTCATCGATCATGCCATTTTTTTGAAG
>NZ_CANDNU010000101.1 GCF_947387495.1 Limosilactobacillus difficilis | reverse complement strand
GGCTGTGACATAAGTCCCTAAATTAAGAAGATCCATTCGGAAATTGAAAAATTTTCGAATGGATCTTTTCCTTTTTGGCTTTTTATCTAGGAAATTGGACGGCCTTCCGGCCAATTTCTTCATGTTCAATGCCATTAAGGCAATTCCTATTTGCCTTTTGGCTTTCTGGAGGCCACGTACCGTGAACCTCTTGAAACCCAAATAAGCCTTCAAATTACCAAAAACTGTTTCAACATCATATTTACGACGTGAATAAGTATTGGAATTTGAAAGCGACTTACGTGCTTTTGCCTTAAAGTACTCCCACTGTGGATTTACCATGATGTATTTGGTATTGCCACGTGACGTTAATGCCTTCGAATTAATTTGATGATTTTCATCGTACTTTTCAGCTTGATATACTTTGAAGTCGCGATGAAACCCATATTTATCATTGCGATAAGCGTAACGTTTAAAGTTAAAACGAACCCCAGCCGGATTTACATAATAATCGTCCTTGTCGTGGTATTCCCAATTCATCACTTTACGATCATCAGACTTCCATTTACGACTATTCTCTTTAAGCATCGTGCTGTAAGGAATAAGAGCCGTACAATCCGGTAGCTCATCTTCGATATATTTATAATTACGTTCAGAACCATAGCCAGCATCAGCTACGATTTCTCGACCCAAAACGCCGTTTTGGGCGAGATGCGTTAAGAATGGGATTAACGTTCTAGTATCGGTGGGATTCTGCATGAGATCATAGCCAAGCACAAATTGCGAATTGGTCATGATTTGAAGATTATATGCAGGTTTAGTTTGACCATTACGCATCGGATCTTCCTTCAAACGCATAAAAGTAGCATCATGATCAGTTTTAGAATAGCTATTACG
>NZ_CANDNU010000100.1 GCF_947387495.1 Limosilactobacillus difficilis | reverse complement strand
TGATACCTGATGTCACGCCGAATGGCGTTTTTGCATTTACCACCAATTAGGTGGCTAACTTCATTCTATAATCCACCGTTTAAGCAATGGTTGAATATGGTCACGGTCACTTTTGAGTTAGGTACCATAGACTTCTATTTGATTATACGGATCGACAATTTTAACAGCTTTTCGATTATCAGCATCAAAACGCTTCGTGGTGGCTTTAATTACCTGAGTCAAGTTGGAGAAGAAGAATGGAAAACTGGAGTAACGGCTGGTCTGACCCATCGCTTCGAAATCCTCCTGGTAGAGAAAGCTGGCGTCCGGAATATTATCTTCCACCGGCTGCTGCCAGGTCCCCGCAATCTTTTGATAAGTTGGTTCACTGCCCACAATCACTGCCGCAAAACCAGCAATATCCTGGCCATTAATAAAGACATCGCCATGACCGGCTTTGAAAATATCAGTTTCTGCCGGATATTTTTCTCGCCACTGGGAGCCTCCAGTGGCCTTTAGCTGAACCTTGGCATCATTAATATTTACCATTATCCGCGGTATGTCCGCCCCCCTGTGCTTGTCGTGTGTACGTTTGCATTTCTACCCCTCCTTTCTTGATTTACTCTTATCTTATAAAAATTACTGTTAGCTTTTCACTCTTTCACTCATTTAATAATGAAACTATTCACCGCTTCTCGTTTATCTATCCAAGAAAGCAACTTTACTTTTCTAATAATTTAACCTTTCCTTCTTGCATCAAAATACAAATTGTCTATACTGCTAGGTGAATAAAAGTCAATCATACTTTTGTTTTTTAAGACAATTAAAGTGTTTTTTACCTAAATCTAAATTTCAAGAATAAGTTAGCCACTAAGCTGAAATAAATAGCACTGACCAATTAATTATTGGTTGATGAGAAC
>NZ_CANDNU010000099.1 GCF_947387495.1 Limosilactobacillus difficilis | reverse complement strand
GTAATTATCAATGTCGGTTCTTTTGGGAAAATACTCTCTAATCAGCCCATTAGTGTTTTCATTGGTACCTCGTTGTTCTGGTGAATATGGGTCCGGCCAATAGATGGTTACTCCTAAACGTTCTTGAACTTCGTTCAAGCCAAGAAATTCTCGGCCATGATCTGGAGTTAGCGAGTGGACAAACTCTTTAGGAATGGAGCCTAAAAGATCCACTAATCCTTGGTTAACGTCGCTAGTTTCTTTGTGGTTAATCTTTTTAATTAGCACCAGCCGACTTAAACGATCAACTACGGTTAATAAAACAGAGTGTCCTGTTTTTCCCATTACAGTATCAATTTCCCAATCGCCAATCCGTTGACGATCATTAATGAATTTAGGACGATCATGAATTGAAAGATAATTAGTCTTTGGTTCCTGGTGTTTTCTAGTGTCTTTAGGGTGGCGTGTGCGGTGCTTATGTCTTAAGTGTCTTTTAATACCTGTATCACCGTGTGATGAAAACTTCTCACCTAAATTATGCCTGTAGATGTGGCGATAGATGGTGTTATAACTCACACACCATTGGCCTTCTTTTCTAAATCGCGAAGCGATTTGTTCAGGAGACCAATGGGACTCTAGAATATAGTGAGCAATTTTTTGACATAACTGTGAATGAACATCTAACAACAGTGGTTTGTGACAATTTTGTCGTTTTTTACGATAATCACGTTCGGCATCACTAGCAGAGTATTCTCCAGAACAACGTTTTAATTCTCGAGAAATGGTACTCGGACAACGCCCCAAGCGAAGCGCAATTGCTCGGATAGAAAGTCCCTTTGCTCTTAAACACATAAGCATTTCGCGTTCTTTTATAGTAAGATGTATATAGCTCATAACGGATTACCTCGATTAGTTTGATTTGGT
>NZ_CANDNU010000098.1 GCF_947387495.1 Limosilactobacillus difficilis | reverse complement strand
GTTGTCGAATTGCCAATGTAGTCAAGTACCATATTACTGAAGAACTTAGTGAGTCTGTGTCAATGAAGGTTATTGCCCAGCACCATAATGTTTCTACTAATACGGTGATCCGCCAACTAACTCCTCTAGAAACTAATCTCAAACCAAATCGACACTGGTTACCGTCAACTATTGCCTTTGATGATTTTAAGTCTGGCCAATTTGCACAAAGTGGAATGAGTATGGTTTTAATGAATCCGATGAATCACCGGACCATTGATATTATCCAATCACGGCGAGATCGTTATCTTCGATCATATTTTCTCTCTCACTACTCTCAGCAAGCACGATGGTCCGTACGCATTGTAGTTGTCGATCTATTTGAACCATATCGTCATTTAATTCATGATGTGTTCCCGAAAGCCGTTATTGTGGCTGATCATTTTCATGTAATTATTCAAGCCTACCGTGCTCTTCAAAGAGTTCGAATTAAAGTTATGAATCAATATGGCAAAGGATCTCACGCATACCGAGCGCTCAAACATTACTGGAAACTTTTAATGACAAAAACTAATCAACTTGACTATCTACATTACTATTCACGGCGTAACTTCCGTTACACTTGGCTGTCCAATAGTGAAGTCGTTGACCGTTTATTAAACTTCTCATCAGAGCTAGAAACAGCCTACAACTTTTATCAACAATTGATTTTAGCAATTGAAAAGGGACAACAAAAGCTATTAGATCAACTAATCCATCAAAAGCCAAGCACGCTTCCCTGGGCTTTAAAGGCTGTTAGAAGAACTTTGGCCAAGCATCGTAGTGAAATTCTTGCCAGCTTTGATACCCACTTAACCAATGGCCCAATTGAGGGCACTAACAACAAAATTAAAGTCATCAAACGGATAGCCTACGGCTATCGCAATTTCTTCCACTTTAGGGTTCGCATTCTTCTAGCTCTCAAAAATTCTAATATCATGATCAAAAATCTGCCCAAAAGAAAAACTAGACCAATGCCATTAGT
>NZ_CANDNU010000097.1 GCF_947387495.1 Limosilactobacillus difficilis | reverse complement strand
AGAAAAATATTAAACTATCAAACACCGTTTGAGATATTTTTTGAAGAACCGTTGCACTTAGTTTGACAATTCGTCCCTAATTTAATTCATGTGACGCGTCTATCTCTTTGAAAGAATACTGAAGAATAGCAACGCTGAGAATCAATCTTGTGCTGTTTAGATTGTATTTGGAAAGCCGCTGAGCTAATCATTAGGATGGTGCAAAATCGACGTTAGCATAGCTGGTGCTTATGCTAGAATTGAAAACGTTAATACCATTGTAGGAGGACTTTAAAATGGCTGTTACTGTATATTTTATTCGCCATGGACAAACTTACTTCAACCTTTTCGCCAGACTGCAGGGTTGGTCTGACACCCCCCTTACCCAAAAAGGAAGAGCGGATGCCGCTGCGGCAGGCCGAACGTTAGCACCGATAAAAATTGATTACTTATTCTCTAGTGATTTAAAACGTGCTGTCGACACAGCAAGAATTATGATTGCTAATCATCCGGGTAGTGATATCAAAGAACCCAAACAAAGCGAATTGTTTCGGGAAGTTTTCTACGGCTCCTTTGAAGGGCACGCAAATGAAGAAGGTGCAATCTATGCCAGCTACATGGTCCATAAACGAATTCGCCGGGTTAGCATGATTATTAAGGAATATGGCATCCAAGAAACACAGCAAATGTTCCATGATGCAGATCCGAGCCATTTAGCGGAAAGTAAAGAGCAATTGGATCATCGATGTGAAAAAGCAATTAGCTTTTTAAGCCAAATCCCAGATAGAAGTACCGCGGTTGTTGCAAGTCACGGGTCGATTATTTGCTATCTGGCTAACTTATATGCAGAACAGGGCAAACAATATTCTATTCCTGATAATGGCGCGATCATGAAAATGATCATAGAAAAAGGCCAGCCGCATATCGAATTTTACAACCGTCTTGAGCTGCCCAAACAGTAAAATTATGGTGGATTATAGAATGAAGTTAGCCACCTAATTGGTGGTAAATGCAAAAACGCCATTCGGCGTGACATCAGGTATCA
>NZ_CANDNU010000096.1 GCF_947387495.1 Limosilactobacillus difficilis | reverse complement strand
CTAAATAAAAAAGGACATTTAAGTCCTCTTGCCATACAATGAATACGCCAATACCACGGTAAAGGAAGAGTTCTAAATGTCCCAAAATTATTTTAACCCATCATGCTTCGGAATTGAAGATCCAAATGTCAGAGTTGTCTCCGCTAAATCTTGTATCATCAATCATCAAATTACTGACGTAATTTGTGGCTATTTAACTACTAAAAATCTACCGATTTGTCCATATTGTCATGCTCATCAAGTGATTCGTAATGGTTTCCGCGAATCAAAGATTCATTTAACCAATGCCGGTGAGCATCAACGTTTGCTTTATCTTAAAAAGCAACGCTGGCTTTGTCATCACTGTCAACGGACCTTTGGTCCACAAACCAATTTAACGGCTGGACATGACTCATTATCTAGATCGTTAAAAAGCCAAATAATGAACTTAGTTCGCTTAGGCACACCAGCTTCACACATTTCTTTAATTATGCACTGTTCGACCAGTACGGTTATTCGGACAATTAATGATCGTATTGAACTTCATAGACGAGTAGCTCGGTTACCACAAAACTTATGTTTTGATGAATTTCGCTCAGTAAAACATACGATGTCGTTTGTTTGTTGTGATGCAGTTTCTCATCAGTTAATTGTTAAATTATCAAACCGTTTATCTAAATCAATTATCGATTACTTTGAAAATCGTTACTCCGTGGCCGAACGCCAACGAGTCAAAACAGTAGTCGTTGATATGAATGCTCAATATAGTCATTTTATTCATCGCTTATTCCCAAAGGCACAAATCATTATTGATCGTTTCCACATCACTCAGTTAGCTGGACGAGCACTTGACAGTGCTCGCATTCAAACCATTAAGGGTTTAAAGGATCATCACGCTCGTATTTATCGTATTATGAAGTCACAGTGGCGACTATTCCACAAAGATTACACCCAAATTGATGCCATTAAGCCAGTCTATCTTCGTGGAATTAACGAGTATATGACTCAACAGAATGCGATCGATTTAGTCTTGAATCACTTCACCAAATTTAATGATGTTTACCAAACCTATCAGTACTTAATGCACGTTATTAAGATTCGAAATGTACAAGAAATGTCAGAATTGCTAGATACTTATCAGCCCTTACATAATCAAATGGATATCGTTATTCACACTTTACGATACTATCGTCA
>NZ_CANDNU010000095.1 GCF_947387495.1 Limosilactobacillus difficilis | reverse complement strand
GTCTAGTTGCCTAGAAAAAATATTTATTCAATTATCAAGCCAGAATATTCAACTTCCAACTTTTTGGGTACACGTCAATATTAACCGCAAAATCTCTTTTTTAATTCCTCGACTAGCCGCTAATAAAGGAAGACTAGTTTCAGAAATTGCCATCGCCAAAGCAATGATAACTGTAGTTATTTTATTAGGATTGGCAGAAAACAAAGTATAAATATACTGGGTTTTAACAAGCGAGATTCCAAGAATATTATTTAGTATTTGTCTGAAATAGACTTGATCTATAAGTTGCGCAATGGTTATCCCAGATCCAACTAATAAGAATGGGATTGATTCATAAAAAGTTACTTTTATTAATTGGAATGTTTTTATCATCTGGGCAGAATCAAAATTCCACGAAAGTTTTTTATGATAATGTCTAATCAAATACCAGCATAAATAAATTAAACCACTACAAGCGCCAATAAAGGCAGCAAAAATACTAGTCCGTACAGCAATATTGAAATTTAGGTGCAATACATAAATAACTATGTATGTTGAAATAAGGATAAACAAGACCCGCATAAACTGCTCAATAACCTGTGATAATCCAAATGGTTTTAAATCTTGATTTCCCTGAAGCCATCCTCTAACAGCACTCATTAATGGAATCAATGCTAAGGCCGGAGCCACAATACGAATTGCATTTGTTGCCTCCTTAGATGATGCTACGGGACTATTTTTAGCAATTATAGGTGCTAATGCGAATAATATAATTGCACAAAAAAAGCCGGATATCCCCATTAGGACTACGCCAGACTTTAAAAGAGTAGCACTGTCTTGATATTGTTTATGGCTATTATAAAGAGCAGCACGCCTAGCAATTGCAGAAGGAAATCCAGCTGTTCCCAACGAAATGAATAATGCATATGGGGTATAGGCACTATTAAATAGCGCTTGAGCAGGAGAAATATTATGTTTCCCTATCATTATGATCCAAGGAATTAGATAGACAACTCCTAGAACTCTGGAAAGAATGTTTCCAACCGAAAGCCAAAAAGCACCAGATAAAATTTTATTGTTCATTAATTTTCCACCGTACTTTATATTTGATTCAAAAGTCTAAATTTCAAGAATAAGTTAGCCACTAAGCTGAAATAAATAGCACTGACCAATTAATTATTGGTTGATGAGAACG
>NZ_CANDNU010000094.1 GCF_947387495.1 Limosilactobacillus difficilis | reverse complement strand
CAAACTTGTACTTTGAAAACTAAACAATATCAATATATTTTCTTTATTCACAAATAAACCGAGAACACCGCGTTATTTGAGTTTTTTAATGGAAACATCGCATACTCAATTAACTTGGTGAACAACGAAGTTGTTCATTTAGGTTAAGTTATGAAGGGCGCATGGTGAATGCCTTGGTACTAGGAGCCGATGAAGGACGGGACTAACACCGATATGCTTCGGGGAGTGGTAAGTACACTTTGATCCGGAGATTTCCGAATGGGGAAACCCAATCAGCTTAGTCGCTGATTACTTGGCCAGTGAATTCATAGCTGGCAAGTGGCATACGCAGTGAACTGAAACATCTAAGTAGCTGCAGGAAGAGAAAACAATAGTGATTCCCTCAGTAGCGGCGAGCGAACGGGGAAGAGCCCAAACCAACGAGCTTGCTTGTTGGGGTTGTAGGACTGAACATTTGAGTTACCAAAGTTCGACGTAGTCGAAATAGTTGGGAAGCTATGGCAGAGAGGGTGAGACCCCCGTAGACGAAACGTCAGAACTCTCAGTTCAGGATCCTGAGTACGGCGGAACACGTGAAACTCCGTCGGAAACCGCGAGGACCATCTCGCAAGGCTAAATACTACCTAGTGACCGATAGTGAACCAGTACCGTGAGGGAAAGGTGAAAAGCACCCCGGGAGGGGAGTGAAATAGTTCCTGAAACCATGTGCCTACAAGCTGTCGGAGCCCGTTAATGGGTGACGGCGTGCCTCTCGCAGAATGAACCGGCGAGTTATGATTACGTGCAAGGTTAAGGCGGAAAAGCCGGAGCCGTAGCGAAAGCGAGTCTGAAATGGGCGTACGAAGTACGTAGTTATATACCCGAAACCAGGTGACCTACCCATGACCAGGTTGAAGGTGCGGTAAAACGCACTGGAGGACCGAACTCGTATCTGTTGAAAAAGGTTGGGATGAGTTGTGGGTAGCGGTGAAATTCCAAACGAACTTGGAGATAGCTGGTTCTCTCCGAAATCTCTTTAGGGGGAGCCTTGAATTAAGAATCTTGGAGGTAGAGCACTGTTTGAACTAGGGGCCCGTCATGGGTTACTGACTTCAGATAAACTCCGAATGCCAATGATTTATATTCAGGAGTCACACGATGAGCGATAAGGTCCACCGTGGAAAGGGGAACAGCCCAGATCACCAGTTAAGGTCCCAAAATATATGCTAAGTGGAAAAGGATGTGGAGTTGCATAGACAACTAGGATGTTGGCTCAGAAGCAGCCA
>NZ_CANDNU010000093.1 GCF_947387495.1 Limosilactobacillus difficilis | reverse complement strand
AATATTAAACTATCAAACACCGTTTGAGATATTTTTTGAAGAACCGTTGCACTTAGTTTGACAATTCGTCGCAAAAGAAAAAGAGCATTTCCGGTCTCTCAATTACGATCTCACAAGGTACTTCGACAGCGTCCAGACTAGAAAAGTATCGCGAGATTCAATGATTAGATTTCAAAACCATCAATACTCTGTTTCCCCTAATTATATCGGAAAAGAGGTTGAAATTAAACCAGCTACTGATGGTAAAGCTATTCATATTTTCTATCAAGGCGTTGAAATCCAGAAACATGATTTAACCAATAAGCAGTTTAATTATGATCCACACGACAAACACGCCATTCTAAAAAGTGATTTGATGGAAGATAAAACAGACGAAGAAATTGACCAGTATATGCTTAATAACCTCAGTATTTATGATCAGATTGGGGAGTAAAATGAATCAGTATCAAAAACTTATCGATAATTTAACGAAGTTAAATTTACACAATATGGCTGCATCAATTGCGAATTATCGGCAACAAGTCAATGACAGTCAAATTAGTTTTAGCGAAGCACTACTAGAACTAACGGATAAGGAGATCGCCTATCAGCAACAGGAAAGCCTAAAGAGAAGGATCAAACGCGCTAGATTTCCTATTATCAAGCAACTAAATGAGTTTAATTATCAATTCCAACCTTCGATTAACCAGCAGCAAATCGCCGAGTTTGCGACCATGTCATTCTTGGATAATCAAGAGAACATCATCTTTATTGGTAGCCCTGGCATAGGTAAAACACATCTATCAATTGGACTCGGCATCGAAGCATGCCGGCAAGGTGTGCGAACGCTATTTATTAATTGTCATGAATTAATCCTTAGATTGAAGGCAGCACATGAAAAGCAACATTTAGAACGAGTAATGCGTCGGTATGAGAGGTATGACCTACTAATCATTGATGAATTAGGCTATTTACCAATAACGGCGGATGAAGCAAAACTATTGTTTCAACTAATAAATGGCCGCTATGAGCGCAAATCAACAATCATAACGACCAATGTGCCATTATCAAGTTGGGGAACCATCCTCCAGAGTACTGCGACTGCAGAGGCGATTTTGGACCGCCTTGTCTATCATTCACACGTGATTAAGATCAAGGGGAAGTCATACCGTTTGGCATCGGTCAATTCTTAAACCGCCCGAATCATACATTTTTAAACCGCCTAAATTTCAAGAATAAGTTAGCCACTGGACTCAAATAAATAATACTGACCAATTGATTATTGGTTGATGGAGCT
>NZ_CANDNU010000092.1 GCF_947387495.1 Limosilactobacillus difficilis | reverse complement strand
CTCCATCAACCAATAATCAATTGGTCAGTATTATTTATTTGAGTCCAGTGGCTAACTTATTCTTGAAATTTAGGAAATAATTAAATATCTACAAAAGCAACTTAATGATGAAAAAAGTCAAGCAACAGACCGAAGGCCAATGGATTTATGGCAAAAAGAAAAAGAATACTTACAACCCTTTAACCGTGAACTGCTAAGTTCGTTAGTAGATCATGATCTAACCCGCAAAGTTAGTAAAGAATCAATGATCACCTATCTGGGAAGTAAATATTCTGTACCAATAAAGTATATCGGTCATGAAGTGACCGTCAAGGTCACTGACAAAAATTTATTGATTTTTAGTGCCACAAAGCTAATAAGGCAGCATTCACTTAGCAATAAAAAGTTTAACTATCACCAAGAAGATATGACAGCAATTTTGAGGACATCGGTATTTCATGATCTATCAGATCAGCGACTTGCCGAACAAGTAGAAACTAATTTGAAAATGTTTGACCAATTATAGGAAGGACTATAGTACATGACCGTTTATACAAAATTAGAGAATAATTTGACTAAGCTGAAATTAACAGCTATAAAGGAATATTTACCTAACTATTTGGAAGGTAATGATTTGTCATTACCGGAAATCCTTGAACAACTAACCAGTAAAGAACTAGCTTATCGAACTCAAAGGTCAGCTAAAATGTCAATTCATGTAGCTCACTTTCCATATACCAAAGGTCTAGATGAATTTGATTTCGACTTTCAACCTTCGGTTGATAAACAAAGAATTATGAATCTTGCATCAATGAATTTTATTTCTTCGGCTAAGAACATATTATTTATTGGTTCTTCTGGGGTTGGCAAAACTCATTTAGCAACTGGACTTGGTATGGAAGCATGTAAGAATCATTTAAGTACTTATTTTGTGAACTGTCACGAATTAATTGAAAGGTTAAAATTAGCCCATCAAGAGAATCGTTTAGCGGCGATTTTGAAAAATTATAGCAGGTACAAATTACTAATTATCGATGAAATTGAATATTTACCAATTGATGACTTAGGATCCGATTTATTCTTCCAGTTGATTGCTCGACGTTACGAAAAGAAATCAACGATCATTACGACTAATATTCCTTTATCGGAATGGGGTGAAACCTTTTCTAATCCAACAATTGCGAATGCAATTCTGGACCATTTGGTCCACCATTCGGAGATCTTTAAAATTACTGGAAAATCATATCGAATGAAAGATTATCAAGAACACACAAAGGCACAAAAGTAAATCGGTGAAAAACGACATTTTAAAATCGGTGTTGACAGGCAATAACCTTCATTGACACAGACTCACTAAGTTCTTCAGTAATATGGTACTTGACTACATTGGCAATTCGACAAC
>NZ_CANDNU010000090.1 GCF_947387495.1 Limosilactobacillus difficilis | reverse complement strand
AGAAAAATATTAAACTATCAAACACCGTTTGAGATATTTTTTGAAGAACCGTTGCACTTAGTTTGACAATTCGTCATCCAGGAGAAATGCTATGCAGGAATTATTTGAACACACCTCAATCAAAAAGGCCTACTTCACCCTGGCCCTGCCGATTGCTCTCAGTATGCTGGTCATCTTGCTCTACAACATGGTTGACACATACTTCGTGGCCAAAACCGGTATCCCCGCCCTGGTGGCCGGCGTCTCACAGGGAGCCCCGCTCTTCACCCTGATGATCGCAATCGGCGACATCTTCGGCATCGGCGGCAGTTCCCTTATCTCGCGACTCTTCGGTGAGAAAAAGAATGAACTGGTCCGCAACGTTCACAGCACCTGTTGCTATGCCGCCCTCATCTGCGGCCTTATCGTCAGTGCTGTTCTGTTCATCTGGCAGACGCCGTTCATCCACTTATTAGGAGCGTCACCGGCAACTTGGAAATATGCCCGGGATTACTACCTAGTGATCGCCGCCGGGGCCCCGTTGATCATCTTTGGTCTCACCCCGACCAATACCCTCCGGACGGAAGGACTAGCTGTACCGGCGATGATTTCCAGTATGGTCGGAACGGTCATCAATATTTTCCTGAATCCCTTCTTCATCTTTACTTGCGGTTTAGGGGCTGCTGGTTCAGCCCTCGCCACCGTGACCAGCAACGTAATTGGCGACATTTTAATGGTTTACTACCTTATTTCTAAGAGCCATTACCTGTCTATCAATCCACGCTACTTTCGTTTGCCAATGCAATACATCCGGCAGATCTTAGAAATCGGAATTCCGGCCTCCATCATCAACTTGATGAACACCTTTGCCGCCACGATGACCAATCGTTACTTGATCCATTACGGTGCTAACAGCGTTGCTTCCCTCGGCATCGCAATCAAGGTCAGCATGATCATCTCGATGATCTTCGTCGGCTTTGCTTACGGGGCCCAACCCCTGATTGGCTACACCTACGGAGCCCGCGACCAAAAGCGCTACGATGAAACGATCAAGTTTGATTTCCAGGTAGTGGTCGGTTTTGCCCTTGTCATGACGATCCTCCTGCAAATTTTTGCTCCGCAGTTCGTCCGTTTCTTTATGAACCGGCCCGATATCGTCCACGAAGGGACCCTGATGGTGCGCTGGCTGACGTCCTCAAGTGCTTTTGCCGGCGCCATCCTCGTGCTGACGACCACCTTCCAATCACTGGGCAAGGCCGTTCCTGCCTTTGTCCTGGCTCTCGCCCGGCAGGGATTCTGCTTCTACCTGGCCCTGATTGTCCTCGACCATTTCTTCGGTTACACCGGGATCCTAGCGGCCCAGCCCGCGGCCGACACGGTGACACTGATCATCGGCCTGCTGCTCTACCAGCACTACCGACCACACTTTGACCAGTCAAATGAACCTAATTAAAAAGGAGCGACACAAGGCCGCTCCTTTTGGGTCTCTGTCAATTGGTGTTGGTGGAGACGTATAATCATCCTCAAAATTTGAGGGTGATTTTTTTTAAA
>NZ_CANDNU010000089.1 GCF_947387495.1 Limosilactobacillus difficilis | reverse complement strand
ATACCTGATGTCACGCCGAATGGCGTTTTTTATTTACCACCAACTGGGTGGCTAACTTCATTCTATAATCCACCATTAACTGGACAATAAAAGCGCCTCACAGTCATTAGAATTATGTCTAACAATCATAAGGCGCTTCACACTTCAATCAATACTAAATATTCTAAATCGTTTTTTATTGCTAACCTTATCTAATTATTCTCTAAAGGTTGACCGCCAACTTCTTGATCATCCTTCCGCAAAATCACAAAAGCATAGATTGCTGCGCAAATAACAATGCAGGCAATGACAAGAAATGTTGAACGATAGCCAATGTGATCATGCAACATTCCTAGTGGTGTCGAGAAGATAATTTGCCCCAACTGAGCAGCAATTTGACTAACTACCATGTACATAGTTGCTGATAAACGAGTATCAAAATGCAAAGTTAAGTAACGGAACATCGCTAAAGCAAAAATAGCAGTTTCAGGTGCGTGGAAAAGTTTAACAATAGAGATACCTACTGGACTTTGGACGAGACCGCAAAGCCCAATTCGAATAAACATAATTGCAACTCCAAGTAACATCGTCCGTCGAACACCAAGTTTCTTCATAATCCAAGGAACTACTGCCATCATAATCGATTCCAGAAAAACTTCGATTGAGTTCAAAATACCATAGGCTGTATTACCTTGTGCAGCCGTACCAAAGAATTTAGTAAAAAACTGTGGGAACATTTGTTGATCAAAAACTGTATAAAATGATCCACTAAAGATAATAAAAATGACCAATTCCCAAAGTTGTTTCATCTTAAATACACCGACAATTTCTTTAAAGCTAGGCTTATCGGCATCATGCTTTTCTTCAGACTTATTTTCATACTTTGCAAATTGTTTTTGGTTTTTCGTTTTCCCAAAAACAAGGAGCAGAAATGTCAAAAGGCTAATTCCACTACTGAGCCAGAAAACAATATAAGGACTAATGGTAAAGAGATAGCCAGCACACAAAGCTGAAACAGCATAACCAAAGGAACCCCAAGCACGAGCCTGGCCATACTCAAATCCGAATCGACGACTCATTCTTTCAGCTAGTGCTTCAAAAGTCGGCGATGCAGCTAAAAATGCAAAAGATAAATATAGTGAACCAAGAAATGCACCTAAAAGAAAATTAGAATGAAGTAATGGCGAATAAACCCATGTAAAAAAGGGGCCAAGTAACATTTCTAGAATAGTAACCCCAATTAATAAATATCGTTTAATCCCTAGCTTGTCTTGTGCCGAACCATAAATAAACATTAAAACTAAAGTGATCGCAGAATCAAAAGTGTAAATCAAACCAACTTTAGCACCAGGAAAACCTAAGTCATTAGTTAGCCAAATTTGGAAAAATGACCACCAAATACCCCATGCACTAAAAAATAACAATAAACTTAATGAGCTTTGATGCGTACCCCCAAAGTTGGAAATCGACTTTGGGGGTACGCATCAGTCCCTAATAATAAAGAGAGATGGATAAATCCTTCGGATTTCATTCGTCTCTCTTTTCCTTTAAAATATAAGTATG
>NZ_CANDNU010000088.1 GCF_947387495.1 Limosilactobacillus difficilis | reverse complement strand
AATATTAAACTATCAAACACCGTTTGAGATATTTTTTGAAGAACCGTTGCACTTAGTTTGACAATTCGTCACCCAAAATAAGGGCCGTTTTTAATAAACAACCCCTAACTAAAAATGTGATGCGTACCCCAAAGTCGATTTCTAACTATCAGATCTGACCTATATTTACATAGTAAGTAAAGCTTGATGCTGCGGTCGGGTTTGCTATGTGCTAATTAGGTTAGTCGTGGTAAAATGTCGATGTTGAATACGAATGATTCAGCTTTTGCGCTAGGTATTAGAAATGCTGATATAACGGCGCTTAACGAAGTTGCCTCGATTCAAAAATAAACAAAAACTGAGTTATTTCCTACCAAAAAACCTATTAATATTCTGCTGACTGAAGAAGGGGAGCAAGGTCACAATGAAAAGATTCCGTTGGATTATAGCAATTGTCGTCGGTCTTTTGGTTCTAATGAGCGGTTCGGCGATCCACGCCAGTGATGCTAAGTTGCATTATAAAACGATCACCCCGATGCAGACGGCTGCCGCGATTGCATATTATGGTCAGCATAAAGTTAAAAAGGATATTTGGCGGGGAATCTTTTCGGAGACAACGAACCTCAACATTTACCAGAACGACAATGCTGACGGGCTCAACGTCAAAGGTCGCGGTAATAGCTGGTATCTGCGCCACAGCAACTCCAATGGTGGTCACAATGCTGCTTACACAGTTGGCGCCGACGGGACGGTTGCTTTCTACATGGTTAGCACCCTCAATCAGAAAAAGAACAAGGATCCTTACGCAACGGCCAATTTACGCGATATCATTCAGTACGTAAATGATCAAGGCGCGGCTAACCAAGTTCGCAGCAAGGCCCAGCACATTCATTTGAAAAACAGTGTCAGTTCATCGCAGACTCAGCAGGGTAAGTTGAGCTACGAAGAATTAGCTTTGGCTGCCTTTATTGAGCAGTGTCGTGGGGATAGTTTGGATGCTAAGATGCACACGATGGACCAAATGATTGATGGTAAAACAGCTTATCCGAACCAGGAGCAACCAGCAATTATGCAACGTAAAGAAGACTCCACGATCGAAATTGGTCTTGGTCGGTTTGTGGAGAGCTGGGCCTTGGTTGACTTTGAAGGTAATAAAGTCAACGTTAATTCGTACACGCACAGCCAAAAAACGTCTTCGCACACGTACACGCGTCAAGAATTGGTCGCTGAGTGGGCCAATCATAAGCAAGAATTGGATAACGACATCCAACGAATCAATGCTAACCAGCAGAAGTATGATGTGACGATTGATGATAATTGATGAATACGATGAAGGGTTTTAATAAAGTGCCTCATAATGGTGGCACACTATTCGGCGCTGATGAGTTTCTCATTGGCGCCATTTTTGGAAGCGAGAAAGGTGGGCTTCCGTCAACTGGTATTGGCATATTCATGGGATGGCAAGAGGACTTAAATGTCCTTTTTTTTATTTGAGGACGAATTGTCAAACTAAGTGCAACGGTTCTTCAAAAAATATCTCAAACGGTGTTTGATAGTTTAATATTTTTC
>NZ_CANDNU010000087.1 GCF_947387495.1 Limosilactobacillus difficilis | reverse complement strand
AGGAAAACGGAGCTGAATGAAATCCGAAGATTTCATCCAACTCCGTTCTTTATTAGAGACTTATGTCACAGTCCCTTTTTGTAGTTATTAAACAACGATTCAGAAATGCAGCCGCTTTTCTAGGGGCTTATCAACAATCCATGCAACTAACGCTCCCACAATGCCTTGTAGCAAATTGGTCCCGATACTCCAAAAACCAGTGATAATAGATTTAGACAAAATCCAGTCAGCAAAAAAGTAACCAATAACCATTATGATTACGCCAACTAACAAGGCAACTTTTTTATGACCAGTTTTTTTAATAATAAAGCCGGCTAAGAAACCTTCTAAGCCATGCGAAACAAAAGAAAAGACCATATATTGGCCATAACCAGAAATCAAATCAAGCAATAATCCCCCAAAACCGCCAACAAATAACCCAGCAGCCGGGCCGAGCAACATGGAGGCTAACAGGATAGCAGCGTCACAAAGGTTGATGTTCCCCTTAGTCATTGGAATTGGAATGAGAAAAATGCGTCCTAAAACAACGGTAATTGCCAGTAGCAGAGCAGCAAAAATAGTCTTTTGTAATCTTTTATCCTTCATGAATTATCAGTTCTTTCAATAAATTATGTAACAATAAACCGTATTTTCTATCACTTTCACTTAATTTTGCGGTCTCGCGGACAGCTATTTGAACCAACTGGTTGGCTCGTAAAAATGAGTAGATTGGCTTATTACTTTTCAATAACAGGGCGGCAAAAGTTGCGGTGAAAACATCTCCCGTGCCATAAAAATGACCAGGGAGTCGGCTAGTGCGACTTTCTTCTGCTGGTGTGGCAGCCTGGCCGGACCAATACTGACTGATTACCTGATTATGCGCCCCACTAATTCCGGTGACGATGACATCTCCACCATAACCACTAGACCGTAATTCCTGAATACAGGCATAGATTTCAGTATTGCTAGTAGCCATGATCGCTGTAGGTTTGCCTGCTAGGAGATACAATTCTGTAAGGTTTGGGCTAATGATAGAAGCGTAATTGATCATTTTCCGCAACTGAGCTGGCATCTCGGCAGCTATCCCTGGATATAAGCGCCCTTGGTCAGCCATAACGGGATCAACAATAACCGAACGGGGAGAACAATGAGCTAACCATTGCGTGATTGATTTCACGGTGCTTGGGGTTCCCAGGTAACCCGTAACAATGTTTTCCAAATCCATATCTGAAATTTGCTGCCAGTGGCGAAAACTTTGTTGTTGAAACTGGTGCAGCGCGTCACTATTCATCATTGCGGGTTTGCCAAATCCTTCACTTTGACTTGATAACACTGTTGCGGGCAATGCTGCCGTCGTGAGATTTAGCGCGTGAAAAATGTCCAAGGCGGCAACCAGTGACAGATTGCCGATCCCGGAGAAATCCTCAACAATAGCTGTTGTCTTCAAGTAACCGCCCCGCTTTCTAAAAGATTTATGTATATTTTATAATATAAATTTAAGATAACAAGACAAAACCGTTAGTGAACTACTCGGCCATGAATGACCGAGCTTCTGGGAACGCGAAGTAGTATTTAGGGTATTACACAGGTATTCCTGATACCTAACTTACAGAACTTCGCTATTTACCACGGCTAGTC
>NZ_CANDNU010000086.1 GCF_947387495.1 Limosilactobacillus difficilis | reverse complement strand
CTCCATCAACCAATAATCAATTGGTCAGTATTATTTATTTGAGTCCAGTGGCTAACTTATTCTTGAAATTTAGGCCTTAGTTTTATTGACTAAATCGTACAATTCAGTGGTAAAAATAGCAATAGATCTCAATTAATGGCAAAATATAACCGGAGGGAAAGGCAACACCGCAGCATTTAAGTAATGAAGGAGAATGCCCATGATTATTTACGGCACTAAAAAGACCCTTGACATTTACCGATTAAAATTACCAGACCAATTTGCCAACCCATTGATGAAACACTTGATTACGGACACTCGAAAACGTCAAGCAGGTGATCCGCTTTATGAGTGGGGTGCTAAGGTATTTCAATTTGAATATTTGAAGTGTTTGCAACTCTGTAATTTTGCCAGCAAATTTACTATTGTGATTGCAGATGTAAAAGAAAAGCAGATTGATCAACTAACAGAAATTATTTTTGGTTATCTGAATGACATTTATTCTGGTGACCAAGAAATGCTGAAATTGATCGATCGTTATGCTGCAGAGAATACGGTTACCTATTTTGATAAATTGACTGATCGAAGCATTATTTCAAGCATGAACTATTTTCAAACATCCTATATGGAAGATGGTGATCGCTTCTATGATTTTGTGGATGGCAATCTGTTGCGTACCCGGCCTCTCAATAAAGAAATCAACTGGAATTACTTGGCAGGTCTGAAAGTGCACGGCAAGAAAACTTACGATTATCCCGCGGAAAGATTTGCTCAATTATTAAAAAATAGATATCAGTAATGCTGTTATTGAAATATCGGTCATCATGAGACAAAGAGATTCAGTTCACTCATCGTGGTGTGTGCAATCGCAGACCATAAAATAGCCCCCAAAAAACGTTGCCGTTGCCTGGTTCCCCGGAACGGGGATTAAATCACTTAATCTTATTTTGTTAAGACTTTCGTATAGAAGAGAAATAGGGTTAGGCGCTTTTTGTCAAAGGAGAAATTTTGGATGAAAATAGTAGTTAAGACTTTGGATGAAATGACGGCCGTTGAATGGTGCCGGCTGATTGAGGAACGGGTCAAGGTATTCGTAGTCGAACAGGATTGCCCCTATCAGGAAGTTGATTCTTATGACTACCATGCCCACCACCTGACTCTATGGGACGATGATGGTGAGATGGTCTGCTATACCAGAATTTATCGTCGGCAAGATGGGAAGGTCACCTTTGGCCGGGTCCTGGTCCCGATGCAATACCGGAAGCATCACTATGGTCGTTACCTGGTTGAGCAGACCATTGCGACAACCCATCGGATATTTAACGGCGAATTGATCCAGATTCAGGCTCAGGCCTACCTGAAGAAGTTTTATGGCTCGCTGGGCTTTCAAGCGGTTTCTGATGTGTATTTAGAGGATGGGATTCCCCATCTGGACATGGTTTTGAAATCAGAAGATTAGCCGAATGGTGACGAATCCTGCCAATGGTTCAAATGGGTAAATGAATCTCAGTATAAGAGTTAACGAAAATAGTTGAATTAAGGTGCTTCACAATTGTTAGGAAATTTCGGGTCTCTGTCAATTGGTGTTGGTGGAGACGTATAATCATCCTCAAAATTTGAGGGTGATTTTTTTTAAAGCAAACA
>NZ_CANDNU010000085.1 GCF_947387495.1 Limosilactobacillus difficilis | reverse complement strand
AAAACATTTGCGAAGTCAATTCGCTTAATACTTTTAAATTAGAGCTATTTCAAAAGCTCATATTCATAATATGAGAGTTTGATCCTGGCTCAGGATGAACGCCGGCGGTGTGCCTAATACATGCAAGTCGAACGCACTGGCCCAACTGATATGACGTGCTTGCACTGATTTGACGATGGATTACCAGTGAGTGGCGGACGGGTGAGTAACACGTGGGCAACCTGCCCCAAAGCGGGGGATAACATTTGGAAACAAGTGCTAATACCGCATAACAGTCATGACCACATGGTCATGACTTCAAAGGTGGTTTCGGCCATCACTTTGGGATGGGCCCGCGGTGCATTAGCTAGTTGGTAAGGTAACGGCTTACCAAGGCGATGATGCATAGCCGAGTTGAGAGACTGATCGGCCACAATGGAACTGAGACACGGTCCATACTCCTACGGGAGGCAGCAGTAGGGAATCTTCCACAATGGGCGCAAGCCTGATGGAGCGACACCGCGTGAGTGAAGAAGGGTTTCGGCTCGTAAAGCTCTGTTGTTGAAGAAGAACGTACCTGAGAGGAAATGTTCAGGTAGTGACGGTATTCAACCAGAAAGTCACGGCTAACTACGTGCCAGCAGCCGCGGTAATACGTAGGTGGCAAGCGTTATCCGGATTTATTGGGCGTAAAGCGAGCGCAGGCGGTTTGTTAAGTCTGATGTGAAAGCCTTCGGCTCAACCGAAGAAGTGCATCGGAAACTGGCGAACTTGAGTGCAGAAGAGGGCAGTGGAACTCCATGTGTAGCGGTGGAATGCGTAGATATATGGAAGAACACCAGTGGCGAAGGCGGCTGCCTAGTCTGCAACTGACGCTGAGACTCGAAAGCATGGGTAGCGAACAGGATTAGATACCCTGGTAGTCCATGCCGTAAACGATGAGTGCTAGGTGTTGGAGGGTTTCCGCCCTTCAGTGCCGCAGCTAACGCAATAAGCACTCCGCCTGGGGAGTACGACCGCAAGGTTGAAACTCAAAGGAATTGACGGGGGCCCGCACAAGCGGTGGAGCATGTGGTTTAATTCGAAGCTACGCGAAGAACCTTACCAGGTCTTGACATCTTGCGCTAACCTAAGAGATTAGGCGTTCCCTTCGGGGACGCAATGACAGGTGGTGCATGGTCGTCGTCAGCTCGTGTCGTGAGATGTTGGGTTAAGTCCCGCAACGAGCGCAACCCTTGTTACTAGTTGCCAGCATTCAGTTGGGCACTCTAGTGAGACTGCCGGTGACAAACCGGAGGAAGGTGGGGACGACGTCAGATCATCATGCCCCTTATGACCTGGGCTACACACGTGCTACAATGGACGGTACAACGAGCAGCGAACTCGCGAGGGCAAGCAAATCTCTTAAAACCGTTCTCAGTTCGGACTGTAGGCTGCAACTCGCCTACACGAAGTCGGAATCGCTAGTAATCGCGGATCAGCATGCCGCGGTGAATACGTTCCCGGGCCTTGTACACACCGCCCGTCACACCATGGAAGTTTGCAACGCCCAAAGTCGGTGGACTAACCTTCGGGAAGTAGCCGCCTAAGGCGGGGCAGATGACTGGGGTGAAGTCGTAACAAGGTAGCCGTAGGAGAACCTGCGGCTGGATCACCTCCTTTCTAAGGAATTAATCGGAAACCTGCACAGTTCGTTGAAACTTTATTCAGTTTTGAGGGGTTTACC
>NZ_CANDNU010000084.1 GCF_947387495.1 Limosilactobacillus difficilis | reverse complement strand
AACCAAGACAAGTTGCCAAAGGGGACAACGTATAGTTGGACGAAGGAGCCTAACACTGAGACGGCTGGGCAACCAGCAAAGTCACAAGCCAAGACGCTGCCACAAACCGGGAATGAACAAGGTTCCCTGTTAGCCGCTAGTGGCTTGGGCATGTTGTTGCTCGGACTGCTCGGGCTTGGTGGTAAGCGCAAGAAGGAAGATTAAATCAATAGTTAACCGCACTAAAGGCGGGTTCCTCAGGAAATGGGGGACCCGTCTTTTAGGGTGGTGAGTAAACACGGCATAACGTAAGCAGTCAATAACAACACGTCTAGGCGCGGTCGACCAATCCTCCTATACTGAAGGCATAAGATTCAGTACAGGAGGATTTCTTTATGGAAGAGAAGCATGATATTGTGGCACCCGTTTTCAAAGCCAAAGGTAAGCCAGTTAGTAAGGCCAAAATTTCATCGCGGCCAGTCGTTAAGATGGTTAAACAATCCCTTTAAGCTCCACCTTCGCCGCAATATGCTTATATGGCGCATGGGTTGGTGACGACATCGAAGATGGCTTTGAAATAAAATTGGGTGCAATGATTTCATGTTTTTCTTCCATAAAAAGTCTCCTAACTGAATTTCTGGTAAAGTGAAGTCGATGAAAATTGACGGTTATAAATATGTCCGTGTCGATGAGAACGGGCATTTTTTCTACCAAGTATTTTTGGGACGCGATTTTCTACCAAGTATTTTTGGGACGCGATAATGAGGGCAAACAACACTTCAAAAAGGGGCGCAAAGATCAGAAGGGGTTACAATTCACTTCGCCTAAAGCGGCTGAAGCTGAAGCAATGCGAATTAAAGTTGAATACATGAATCACCAAGCTGAAGACCTGCGTCGGATTAGCTATGGGAAGTTTGTCCGAGAAGATTTCTTGCCAAAGTATAAGGCTGACGTGGAGGCAAGTACCTACGAGTCTCATAAGCGAATGATCATGTTGTCAGTAGATCGTTTTGATACCAAGATACTTGATCAAATTAGTATTCGCGATTGCGAGGAATACCGAACTTGGCTGATGAGTACGTCAGGTTTTTCTCGCGATTATGCTAATGTGTGTTACATGGCTTTTCGTCAAGCGTTAGGTTATGCTGAACACTTAGGTTTAATTACTGATAATGTTGCCATGAAGACCAAAGCTATTCCAAAAGGCAAGGCTGTGGCTAAGTATTGGACAAAGTCAGAATTTGAGAAGGTATTGTCACAGGTTAGTACGCAAGGCTTTTATGAATATTGCATTTATGTAATGCTGCTGTTCTATTACCGAACCGGTGTACGTGTTTCTGAAGGATTCGCCTTAACCTGGCGTGATGTGGATTTGGTTAATCAAAAGGCCCGAATTTTTCATACTTTGTACTACAAAAACAAGGATGATTATCAAATTAAACCATACACCAAAACCACTGCCGGTAAACGAATTATCACTTTGGATAGTGAACTGGTGCAAATCTTGAAAGATTGGCGTAAAGCCCAATTAGCACATGGTGTTAAAAAATTTGTAATTTCTTATGATGATCGACCGATGATCAAGTCCACCCTTAATAATGTGTTAAAGAAGTATGCTAAATTAGCTGGGGTACCCGGAATCAACGGCCGCGGGTTACGTCACTCACATGCTTCTTACTTAATTGCTGAATTAGGTGCGGACGTTTTAACAGTATCAAAGCGATTAGGCCATAGTAGTCCGGCCGTAACATTGCGCTACTATGCCCACATGTTTGATCGTAATGATGAATTAATTGCGGATAAGATGGTTGGCTCAATGGACTTAACACCGGCTAAAGAATCACAAATTAACTTTAATGGCAATCAAATAATTCCCTTTAGTAAAGTTGTATAATATTTGCCATATGGTTTGCCACGATGGTAAACAAGTACGGAAACCCTTGATGTTATTGGCTTACAAACGTTATTTTTATTATTGAATACGAATAATGTTGCTTATTAACTTGATAGCGGAATCCTAATTTAACGGCATTTGAACTGTGCAAAATCAATTCAAATCTATAAA
>NZ_CANDNU010000083.1 GCF_947387495.1 Limosilactobacillus difficilis | reverse complement strand
AGCTCCATCAACCAATAATCAATTGGTCAGTATTATTTATTTGAGTCCAGTGGCTAACTTATTCTTGAAATTTAGGTTAAAAAAAATCACCCTCAAATTTTGAGGATGATTATACGTCTCCACCAACACCAATTGACAGAGACCCAAAAAATGATGCCCAATAAATAGTTTTTGTATTCGTTAGCATCCATCTTAGAACGCAGCGCGTTGGCAGCACTAAAGAGTGCCGTTGACAATTCCTGCTTATTATCATCTGCCATTATTTAGACTCCTCAAATTAAAATAGGTTATAGCTATATGTATTAATTTTACTCCTATCTTCATAATCGAGTGCACGCAAAAAGACCAACAAACATTTCCATGCTCGTTGGCCTTCTTTAAGCTGTTTACTTCTTGGTCACTAATTCGTAAACATCTAAAAAGCTTTATTTCACAATCCACGAATGCCGTAGCTTCAGGTGTTCGTATATTATTTACCCATTAAAAAATAGTCTCAATTTGTCTAATATCGTCTCATATAATTTATATAGTGTAAGCTAAATTGTAAGCTATCAAAACTTTGTGAATTTACACCACGACGGTTATTTTCTTATATCACACTTTAACCGTCGTGGTGCTCACAGCATGACCTGGATTCCAAATCCGGGTCATTTTTTGTTAAATAAAGGCCTCTCAGATGATTTTTTAAGTATAACTACCCTACTTTTTAATTTAAATCTTTTATCTCGTTTTGATGACAACTATACAACCGGCGCGCCAAATAAGGGGCGCGCCTGGGTCAACTGCGCCACAAGTGGAGCTTATGGAGCTTATGAACCTGTCGAAATATTGAGGATTGGGGATGAGCGCAATGACGCAAACTTTAATGATCTTGCTGATTATTTTCGGCCTGTACCAAACCTTGGGATACTTAGTATATCTGACTAGGATCGCAATTATCATCATTGGGCGTGTCTTCGTGATCGTCTTGATCTTCGCTGTTTTACTGCTTCTTGCCATGTCGATATAAACAAAATTGGCCGGCAAGCTCGGCCTGAATAAATTTATGTAATGAAACAAACAGAAAAATAGTTAAGGAGGTTAACTATTATGGAAAAGTATGATTATAAGAAGCATGTAACCGAAGATTTATACAATTATTTTATGAACGATATGTCGGAAGAAGATCGGTTTTGGCTCATCAATTCAACAAATAACGAAGATTACGAATGGTGGTTTGATAAATTACGTGAAGCCGATTGCACAACGGGACTGGCTTCTGGTTCATATACTTTTAGTAAGTGGAAGGCTGAAGAGTGTCTGTGCCACAATTGGGACTTGGCAACGGAAGCATATATGAATTTATTTATGGATAGCAGTTACGACGTACTAGAAAAAGGCCCCGAGCTTCTTGATGCCTGGGTACGTTATTACATCTATCCCGATTGTTTTGATGATGCCGTCGATAAACTTCGTAATGAAAGTCAAGAAAACCAATAAGTAAAGACTAATACAACTCTATAGAATCACTAAGACTTCTCTAAGACCTTTTATAGCTATACACTAGAACATCACTAAGACAACTCTATAGAAACACTAAGACATAACTTATATATTATATAGGAGGAACTAATCATGTTATCAGCAATTACTAAGTCAAATTCTACCACTTCATCATTCCAAACTAAGCCACTAACTGGTATCCAACGCTTTTATCACCGCCGCCGGCTTGACGCGCACGGCGCTAATTACTATGTAGAAGCGCGCGAACTTTGCCCGTTATCTGTGCTCAACACTCCTGACCGTTTTTGCGTGGTCACTTTTGACCATGACGATGATTACTTGGTTGTAGCCGGCAAGCGGGTTTACCTCACGCCGGCAAACTCAATCAAGTGCACATCAAACGTTGAGTGCCGACTTGCGGTCGTTGACTTGGATGAGCTCGAACACAGCAAACAGTACGACTATGACGACAAATTCGCGCACACCTATACAAATGTTTTCGATTCATTCGATGAACTGCGCCAAATCGCCCGCGATCAGTATGCCAAAGGCGGAGCCGTTTGGATTAAACAAAGCGCCTTATATGATGCCAAAACTGATCGCTGTCCTTACTACTACTCGACAAGCTACAAACCCGCGGGCATCTAGCGCTGGAAACTGAGACCAAATAAACACCGGGACCTTGTAATCAAGGCCCGGGTTTATTTTTACCGACGAATTGTCAAACTAAGTGCAACGGTTCTTCAAAAAATATCTCAAACGGTGTTTGATAGTTTAATATTTT
>NZ_CANDNU010000082.1 GCF_947387495.1 Limosilactobacillus difficilis | reverse complement strand
TGTTGCGATATTTAGTTCCCCATATGATG
Organism: Limosilactobacillus difficilis; assembly: GCF_947387495.1. Taxonomy (GTDB): domain Bacteria; phylum Bacillota; class Bacilli; order Lactobacillales; family Lactobacillaceae; genus Limosilactobacillus; species Limosilactobacillus difficilis. The sequence continues at coordinate 2,438 of NZ_CANDNU010000082.1, read as the reverse complement.
TGGTAATTCAGATTGTAGACTGATGTTCGGCCATATGTAAGTCTATTATTATCTTTCATATCAATTATTATACCACGTTTTGCTTAAACCATGTGTAGCACAGGTATAAAAAGTAGGGGCAATTCATCACGTCCTTAAAAGAACGAGTTTCCTTGCCCCATTTCAAAAAAATGCTGCGAGTAGCCGAGCATTTTTAAGTCTGATTGTTTTTTAGTGGTAGAGGTCAAAGCGACCTTTCTTGAAGAATTCTTTGAATCCACCGATTTCAAGCAGTGAATGGTTCATGATCATCTTCTTTAAAACCGACGCCGAATATGCTTTAAAGGCATGACCACCGGCAACCCCAAAGGCGCGGGTGTTACCGACGGAAGCGACGGTCCCCATTGAATGGTACTGGTAAGCGTCCGGCCGTTGGTTGCCGTTAGTGCGGGCTTTGATATCTTCGGCAATGTAATTAGCCATCGAAAGCGCGATCTGAGCGGTCGTCGGATATGGACGCTTGCCGCCGGCTGGCATCACCGCTGCCACGTCACCAGCGACGTAAAGGTCATCATGATCGGGCGCGGTGAGATGCGGGGAAGCCATGACACGACCACGTTTTTCTGGGAGACCAGACTGCCCGACAATTGGGCTGCCACTGACCCCGGTGGTCCAAATGATCGTATTGCCATCGAGCTTGTTTAGTGGGGCGTCATCAGCGGCCCCGGTCTTCTTGTAAAGAACGCTGTTAGGCTGAATTTCCTGAATCAGTGCTTCGGAGATAATCTTGATGCCAAGTTTTTGCACAATGTCTAGGCCATAAGCGGCCAGCTGATCGTTGAACATTGGTAGGAGACGTTTCGAAGCGTCCACAACGCTAATCTGGACCTGGTTAGGCTGGATCCCGGCGAGATCAGCGTAACGTGGTCGGGCGTCAGCTAGAGCGCCGGCCAGTTCAATGCCGGTAAAGCCGCCCCCACAGATAATGATCTGCAACTTTTTAGGGTCGGCTTGGGAACGATAAGAAGCCATCTGGTTACGGATGTGTTGGTCGATCTGCTTGGCCTGATCGACGGTTGTCATCGGCAAAGCGTTTTCTTTGGCCCCCTTAATCCCAAAGGTTTCGGAGACAAAGCCCAGTGCCAAAACGCAATAATCATAAGTTAATGGATCGTGTTTTGCTAGTTGAACCGTCTTTTTGTCAGGATCAACGCTGACAACCCGGTCAATAATCAATTTAGTGGTCTGTGGATTGATGACGTCCTTAATTGGAAAGGTGATTTTATCAGCAGGAACATTGCCGGCTGCGACTTCATGAAGGGATGTAGTTTCGTAGTGGTAGGAATTCAAGTTGACTAAGGTGATATTGACTTGACCTTGTAATTTCTTTTGCAACTCAACAACGGTTTTGAGTCCAGCATAGCCAGCACCCAGTACGACGATGTCTTTCATGATAATGCCTCACTTTCTGTGGTTTATCCTAAGTTGCCGACAATTCCTCTATATTATTATTCTATCATTAATTAAGGTAAGATTATGATATGCGATAAGAACCAAAATTGATTAAGTATCGCTGCTTTCTGCTCGCCAATTCGAACATCACGGCAAGCAAAAATGAAATTCTGGATAAACTATTTTAGGAGGGTTGGCGATGGAACGACGTAAGCAACTAGCGGCAGTGGCCCACTATACCGCCGAAAAACTCGGTGCCGACCGGACGGGCCACGGGATGGATCATATTCATCGGGTGGTAAAGATGGCGAAACGGATTGCTGTTGGGGAAGGTGTCGACCCGTTTTTGCCGATGGTGGCTGCTTATCTGCACGACACGATCGACGAAAAATTGGTTGCTGATGTTGACCAGGCAAAGGACGAACTGGCTGATTTTCTGCAGCAAACGGGTTTTCAGACGGATGAAGTGACCCAGCTTGTCGCCATCCTGGGGCAGATTTCTTTTGCTCACACCTTGGAAGGACCGGTGAAGCTCACGCAACTCGGCCAAATCGTCCGGGATGCTGACTGGCTCGATGCGATCGGCGCCATCGGGATTACTCGGGCGGTCTACTACGGTGGGGCCCACCACGAAAAGATTTATGATCCGGCGATCCCACCGCGGCAAAAGATGTCAAAAGAAGAGTACCGGAATCTCAATGATGAAACGATCATTAATCACTTCACCGAAAAGCTGCTGCACCTCGAAAGGATGATGTGTACAACGACGGCCCAAAAAATAGCTGCACATCGGCAACAGGTGATGCGCGACTTCCTGGCCGAATTCCACGCGGAGTGGGATGCGGAAAAATAAGCAATCAAGAACAACAGATCGCTCAATTCAAAGACTAGCAGTCTGATTCATCAAATAAGGGGCTGTGACATAAGTCCCTAATAAAGAACGGAGTTGGATGAAATCTTCGGATTTCATTCAGCTCCGTTTTCCTTTAAAATATAGATATACTGAA
>NZ_CANDNU010000081.1 GCF_947387495.1 Limosilactobacillus difficilis | reverse complement strand
TTCTTCGGAGTCTGTTTGGTTAAACCATTCATTTCAGCAGAACAAACCAGCGTCTGTCTTTTGACAGGCGTTTTTTAATTTATCACATTTAACTTGTATTATAGGTAGAGTTCCGCTTTTGACAACGAGGTCTCAGTGAATTAGGCCCACACAATCGATATCTTTGAATCCACTTAGCAATAAGTCGCTATGAAATATTGTATTTTTTGATTAAGTCATTAGTGCTTTAAGAAGTAGAAAGCTATTCATGAATAATTTGGGCCTTTAATTCTGAATTATATTTAGTCATATAAAAAGTGCCTCACAATCGTTAGAACTTTGTCTAATAATTATGAGGTACTTCATCGAAAGAAGCTAAATGCTGGCTTTGATAGCAAAACCGTGACAATCACTTAGTCGGCTGCTAAAGCGTCGATTGGATTTAGTGTGGCGGCTCGTCTTGCTGGTAGTAATGCAGCAATGAAGGAGATTACGATGGCGATGATGAATGCAAATATTACGTTACCAAATGTAATTTGAATAATGTTATATTTGATGGTGCCATATAAAGCATTGTTGACGATCAAGGTTGCAATCCCAACCAGTACTAATGCTAGAACTGCAGAGAAGAGTCCGATAAGGATTGATTCGGAAGTAAATAACCGGCGAATGTCAGTTTTACGTTCACCAAGAGCACGAAGGATACCAATTTCTTTAGTTCTTTCGGATACTGACATGTACATCGTTACGATGATCATTAAGGCTGATACAAGCAGTGAAATTCCGGCAATAGCAGAGAGAACAATGGATGCAAGCTTTACGTAAGTATTAACCCGATTAAGAACGGAGCCAACAGTAATGGAACTTAAGACGCGTTTATGATTTGAATTACGTAAATTGTTAATCTTTTTAGCAACTGGTTTAACGTCATTAAGGTCCTTAACGGTGACGGTAACATTATTAGCTTGATGGTTAGCATTGTTGTTCTTCAATATGTTTGTCATCGTCGAGTACTTAACGGCGTTAGCAGCACTAGTACCATCTGAAATTCCAGAAACCTTTAATCGACTGCGGATTTGAACAGGATTATTGTTTTGATCAACCCAGCCAAAGGTAATGTTGACATTCTTACCAATCAGTTTTTTATATTTTTTAGCACTAGTCATTTGAATGGCAGCTTGTTTAGTTAGTAGGATTTCGTTGGTTTTTGGCTTATGTCCTTGTTTGATTGTATTATTTTGGATGCCGTTATTCCAAGTACTTAATGAACTAATATTTTGTGGCTTCTTGCCATAAGTTAATTGGAATGCACTAACAACGATCCCTGGTTGAGCTGAAGAGACGCCTTTTAGCTTTTGAATTCGTTTAAGATTATGGTTTGAAATGGTCATTGATTGAGGATTAGTGGCCAGTGTTTGTATTGACTGCTGAGTTTGGTCCCTAGTCATTTTCTTGCCAGTTGTATTTTTAAAGACATTAATAACTCGGGGATTAGCGACTGAATTAATTTGGCTTTGCATGTAACCATTAATACCGTTACCTAAGCCACTAAATAATAACACGGCAAAAATACCAATAGCAGTACCTAGCATAATCAGGGAGTTACGCCAGAAATAATACATTAAGTGTTTAAACGAAGACTGGTAACTTGCTGAAGCAGGTAAGGGTTGGGAAGTGATACGAGTTGGTTTAGATGGGATTTTATATTTTGGACGAAGTGTTTTATCTCCGTCAATCTTACCGTCAGCTAGGTGGACGATTCGCGTACCATGATCTGCAACCTCTTGAGAGTGGGTAACTGCAATAACCAATTTGCCGTCCTTAGCAATATTATCTAACAGTTCCAGCACTTCTTGAGTGTTCTTTGAATCAAGGGCGCCAGTTGGTTCATCCGCAATAATAATTTGTGGATCACTCGCCAATGCTCGTGCAATCGCCACCCGTTGTTTTTGCCCCCAGATAATTGATTAGGGTGCTTATTTACCTGTTCGCTAAGACCGACTTGCTTAAGTAAGTCTAATGCTCTTTTACGACGCTCCTCTTTACTTAAGGTTGTCATGTCAAGCGCGATGAGGACATTATCTAAAACGGTAAGGTGCGAAATCAGATTATAGGATTGGTAAATGTAACCGACAGTATCACAGCGGTATTTATCTAATTGCTTTTCCTGACTGTGATCTAGCAAGTTACCATTTACTAAAACTTCACCTTTAAAATTGCGGTCCAAACCACCAATAATATTCATTAAAGTGGACTTTCCACCGCCAGATTCACCAAGAATTGAAACGAATTCTCCTCGGTCGAACTTTAAGCTAATTCCCTTTAAGACAGGGAATTCCTCTTTATCTAGGTAATAAGATTTATGGATATCTTTTAACTCTAAAAAGGCCATACGTAACCTCCAATATTTATAAATTACGATTGCTAAGTAAGTATTTTGATAGCTGATACATCTGTATCAAAAAAGATGATACCATTGTATCAGCTAAAAAACTTTGCATCAACAGTATTAAAAAAATGAAACGAATAGCCAGTAATGACGTGTACCCAAAAAGTTGGAAGTTGAATATTCTGGCTTGATAATTGAATAAATATTTTTTCTAGGCAACTAG
>NZ_CANDNU010000080.1 GCF_947387495.1 Limosilactobacillus difficilis | reverse complement strand
ATTTAATGGTATAGCGAAGCAACAAAAAACGGCACCGATAAGAATTACTCTTATCAGTACCGAATATTCTAGAATCGGTATATCAACGATTTAAGCACCATTGAAAACCAGCGAGAATAAAAAAATCACCCGCACGGGGATCGAACCCGTAACTCCGCCTTGAGAGGGCGACGTCTTAACCAATTTGACCAGCGGGCAATAACTTAACATACTCCATAAAGTATACAGATTTTACCAGTCCTTGTCAATAAACTTTCCCGTCATCACTCAAAAGAAAGCTCGATCAAATAACGCTTACTAGCGGTGACGTGGGAACTAGTAACCCAGACGTCATGATAATCTGGAATCTGCTTAGCTGTCAGTTGGTAATAATAATCCAGCAAATCCCCATTTTGGGCCACAAAGTTCGGTGATAAACGGTTGACCATCAAACTATTGTCGGGAAAATAGAACTCCGCGTCCGCAATTTTCATTGAATCCGGCATAATCAGCGATAAAGTATTGGCATACTGGTCATTACTGGCAACCACTAAATCAGGATGCCGTTTGATTTTTGATAACACATTGTAGATACTATCCGAATTGCTTGCCATATTTTTCTCCCCAATCGTTATGTCTCCACCATTTTAACAGATCTCACAGCTGAGATCACGAAAACCACCTTTTTCTTGCACCAGCATTGCTGCAACCTATACAATAGAAAAGATTTCTTGAGGAGGGAGGCAATAGAATGAATTATCAACGTGAACCCCACGGTCTTTTTCTCGTCGTCGACATGAAGTCGTTCTTTGCGAGCGTCGAATGCACCGTCCGTGGTTTAGATCCACTGACCATCCCCTTGGTTGTCATGCGGGAAACCCGCCATACCGCTCACGGATTGATCGTGGCAGCCTCACCTGCTGCCAAAAAACTCTTTGGCCTGCACAATCGTGACGTTAAAACCGACCTGCCCAACGACGATCGCCTGATTATCGTCCCGCCACGGATGAAGTTGTATGAAGAGAAAAATCGGCAAATCAACGAGTTGTTCCTAGAATTTGTCGATGCCGATGAATTGCTTCCCTATTCTATCGACGAATCAATCCTCGATGTGACCCGGCATTGGCAAAAGCACGGTCCCTCCGTCGATAACATCGTCACCGATATCCAGCAGCGCTTTCGCCGGTATCTCGGCTTGGTAACCAGCGTTGGTATCGGCGATAACCCTCTCCTAGCCAAATTAGCCCTGGACCTGCTAGCCAAGCACGACCCCCGTTTCGTCGGCCGGCTGACCTATGAGCAGATGCCAAGTAAAGTCTGGCCCGTTCAACCACTGACCGACATCTGGGGAATTGGGCCACAGACAGCCGCGAAGCTCAACCGTCTGGGCATTCACAACCTGGGCGACCTCGCCCATGCCGATCCGATCGCCTTGCAGGCCATTTTTGGCCAAAAACTCGGCACATCCCTCTATGCCACTGCTTGGGGAATCGACCGTTCCCACATCAACGATGCGCGTCCCCGTCAGCAAAAATCAATTAGCATTTCACGGGTATTAAACGAGGGGTCAACTAACGAGACCGAATTGGTGCGAACTTTTCATGATCTCACCACAAACCTCCTAGAGCGCCTTCACGAACAAGATTTGGTTCCTTCGACCCTCGTCGTCGGGATCGATCTTGCGGCCGGCTTCTACGATCGCAGCCAGCGCAGCCAATTTACCCACAACGAAGAACTGGCAGAAGGAACCACCGATTCACAGGTCTGGCAACGAGTGCAGACGGCTTTTCATGGCCTGTGGAAGGGCGACACCGTCAAAAAGGTCCTCGTCGCCTTTAACGCTCTGCACCCACACGGTGACACTCAATTAACCTTATTTGGAGATGATTTCGATGGCTAAATCAACGATGGGTGCAGCCATTAATGCTAAAATCCCCCAATACTTTCACCAACTGCCCCACCACCGCTACTGGTTGGCAGTCGTGCATTACCAGCCCGATCAGCAATTTAACTACTTTTTCTACGTGCGGCGGCTCGGCGTCAGCACCTATTCCTACCCGTTAGGTGGCGAAGCCGACCAGCTGGCTAACTTGAAAGCAACCCTGGCAACTTTTCGTCGTCACTATCAATTTCCGATTCATTTTGTTAATTTTCCTGAGGATGAAGTACGGAAATTGCGTCGGTGGTATTACCGCTAAGGAGGCCAAAACTAATGGAACCCTTAAAATTGTTTGACGATCAAACTGCTGAACGCACCGCGGCCCATTTCTTCAGCCACTACCACGACCCAGGAATTCAGAAGTGGGGCGGTTTCCGGACTGGTCAGTGGATGCGCTCAATAAAAAAAGAAAAAAATCGGCAAAAGTCCTTGCATAATTCAAATTGATTGGGTATAATAATAATCGTTGCTTAAGCAATACAAGATATTGGGCATTAGCCAAACTGGTAAGGCGGTGGACCCTGGATCCATAATTTGCTGGTTCGACCCCAGCATGCCCAATCATTGACGTCAGCGTTTCGCTGGCGTTTTTTTGTACCTTCTTTTCGACTTCCCTACGCTTTGCTCACCAAAAAAAGCCCCACGAAAATTCGTGGATGACGTGTACCCAAAAAGTTGGAAGTTGAATATTCTGGCTTGATAATTGAATAAATATTTTTTCTAGGCAACTAGA
>NZ_CANDNU010000079.1 GCF_947387495.1 Limosilactobacillus difficilis | reverse complement strand
AGGAAAAGATCCATTCGAAAATTTTTCAATTTCCGAATGGATCTTCTTAATTTAGGGACTTATGTCACAGCCCCTTTAGTATTTAAATGGCGTTAAGCATTATCGCTTGTAGTTCAAATTGTTCAATTCTTTAACAATCTGCCCATGTTTAGCATCCAAATTGTAGAACATGGCAACAATAATCATTAAGACCGTCAAAATTGCTGGCAAAGCGTAGAATAAAATGTTCAAACCACTTACTACAGATGGCGTTATTGCCTTCGGACTAAAGTGAATCCACGAAAGCGCATAACCTGCCAAAGCCGAACCAATGGCCATCCCGACCTTAGTAGAGAAACTATAACCAGCATAAAGCGTTCCTTCTGAACGAACCCCAAACTTCCATTCGTTATAGTCAACTGAATCGGCATTCATTCCAAATACTGACGAAGCAGATACAGCCCCAATAACGTTGCCGGCCAAGTAAACAATAGTAAACAGTACTAAATTATGCTCCAAGAATGGTAGGAAAATATATGAAATTAACATCCCTACATTACCAATAATGTTGGTTTTACGGTGACCAAACTTGGCAATCATTTGTGATGAGAACAAGGTCGATAATAATTGGCCAACATACAAGACTGGTAAAAGAATCGAAATCATCATTGGTGACTTCAAAACATAGTTAGCAAAATAAATCGTAATGGCAACGATAACCCCGATGCGAATAAACAGTAATAATGAAAGCAAGACCGTCGTCACCCACGCGCGATTCCGGAAGGCATTCTTGTAAGTTGACAGGATACTTGCCTTATGCTTGGCTTGCACTTGTTCTGAAAAGTCGTCCAAATAGCGTTCTTTACAATTATGACTAACAATTTCAAAGCCAACAATTCCGACCAGTGCAAAAATAATTGCGGTAATAAAGAAACCTAAGCGATCATTGCCGTGACCAAAGAATTTAACAATTGGCATTGCCAGCCCAGTAACAAAAATACTACCAATAGCTGCAAAAGCTACCCGCAAACTGGACAATTGCGCCTTTTCAGCCGAATCACGGGTCATTAATGTCATCAACGAACCATAAGGAACATTAACTAATGAATAGAAAATCCCAACTAAGATATACGTGATATAAGCATAAATAACCTTAAATAATGTAGAACCTGGGAAGTAGCAGAATGTTAAAATATAGATGATCGCCAGTGGAATGATCCCATACCGTATATACGGAAGAGTTCTTCCCAACTTGGTGTCTGTCCGATCAACAAAACCACCAATCACAGGGTCAATAACAGCATCTAACATCCGGGCAACCAGAAAAAGCGTCCCGGTAAATGCCACCGGAATTAAAGCAACATTAGTATAAAAGAATAGCAGATAACTCCCTATTAATCCCCATACCAAGTTACTTGAAAAATCGCCAATCCCATAGCTAACTTTTTCTTTGATTTTTAAACCAACATGGCTGTCAGCCTTATTTGTAGTCGAATCCATAGCAATTTTCCTTTCATACAATTTAATTTCTTTCCTTGTACATGTACAGTTTTCATTGTATGAAAGTAGGTGTACCAATTATTCTGAATACTTATGAAACCGCTTACTATTAATTGCTATTTATTTTTCAGCAACTGCTATTTGAAAAATAAATAACATATTTTTGTGAATGAAGTTGTTATTTTTATACTTTCCAAAGCTGATATAGGTATATTTCATTAGGCTTCAAACTGTATTTTAAAGAAAAATCCTTTTTTATCGATAAAAGCTTCAATTGCAAGTCAGGTAAACAGGTTTGCTTTAAATAGTCTAATTCTTCTTTTTCGACATCTTTTGGGAATCCCCAATCAATATACTTCTTCAATGGATCGCCATGTCCCTGTCCCAACACATAGCGATGCATATAATAATTGCCGCTTTTAAGGTCTTTAATCACTATTTCACCATTCAATTCTGTTTCATCACCAAATATCTTATACAATCGTTCAGGATGTAATTCATTTTCTCGAATAAGCGAATAATATGTATTAAAATACTTGTAGTTCATTATCAAAATATTGAGCCCACTTAGCCCATTGCTTGTAATCATAATGTTATCTTTATTATAAAGAACATCGCCATTCATTTTGCGCAGAAATTCAAACGCATAATAGGCTGGTTTTTTGATTCCATCTTTAGTTATCAAACCAACCCCGCCAGTAAATAAGTAATCACTCAAATAGCCAGTATCAAGATAGTCTGTAATATCACTCATTCGCCAATAACCTAAAATATCAACATTGTCGAGGTTTTGGATAATATTATTTAACAAAAAATTGGCTTTAAATAAACTATCATTAACATAATTAAAGTCAGAAATAGATATGTTCCATTCAGTAACATAGAGCGGTTTATTAATCTCGTCAGTTTCGATTAGTTTTTTTATATCAATAATTTTGTTTAGCAGATCCTTAATGTCACTAGACGTCGCATTTAATCTTCTTGGCCCACTATCATCAGTACTTCCCTTATCAAAATCCTGATTATAAACGTATATGGACACAAAATCTGGCAAATGATGATCATGCCAAGCTTTTAAAAAAGTATCTGCACTACGAATATCCAAATCTGTAGATAGTCCACATCCCCCAAAATGGGTTAGTGGAGAATATTTTTTAATAATACTGTACAAACTATCAAAGTTTTTCAAAGGTGGATTATAGAATGAAGTTAGCCACCTAATTGGTGGTAAATGCAAAAACGCCATTCGGCGTGACATCAGGTATC
>NZ_CANDNU010000078.1 GCF_947387495.1 Limosilactobacillus difficilis | reverse complement strand
AAGGAAAAGATCCATTCGAAAATTTTTCAATTTCCGAATGGATCTTCTTAATTTAGGGACTTATGTCACAGCCCCTTTTGCTTATTTGTGGCGCCAAACAGCGTAGATCAGTGATCGGTGGCAAACAGTGCGATTATTCAAAATGAGCGGTGCTGGAGCGAGCCGGTAATGGTAAACCCCAACAATTTGAACTGGTTGCTTTCGCAGGGACCATAATTTGATCTTTTTATAATCGTTCTTGCTTTAAATAATATATATTATGTAAACTAAAAAGTAAGCTTAATATTCAAATTGAGAAGAGACATCTGTGGCAAAAAAACAATGGCAAAGTTAATTCCAGGTTTAGCAACATTAAAGTTATTTGTACGTCTCTAAACTTTAATGTTTATATTGATAGCAAACACCGGCTACATGGAATGCTGTAAAGATTCGTCTGAGAGCGAAATAAGAGCAAGGCAAAATTTCATTAATGTTGACGCACCAAAGAATGTAGCAAGCTAATCGTGTCCAGTGGTGGCACAACAACGTCCAGTAATTAATGGTTTAGTAACTTGCTGATGAGTAACAGCAACCGCATGTTGATTTGCCATTTGCATCACGTAAGGATTTCTGATTAGTTAGACTATCTAAATTACTAGAAATATGAATTCAAAAAGACGAGCGGAATAGTCGAAACTGTGAAAAATTAATTGATTAGGGCAAAAAAACTTTCCGAATAATGCAAAGAAACATACTAGCTGTTTTTTATTGTTTACGCCTAAAATTGATGATAATTGTCGCGCCAGAAAACTTGCTATTTGCTGTCATTAAAACTATAATTTTAATGACAGGTAGCAATGGAAATTTCTAGTTTTGGGCTTAGTCCCCTCGTCAGCTTGGGAATTGTACGAGCCAAACATGGTATTTTTCTACCGACTTATTGACTTAGCGGCTTAGACAAGTCAACTGATCATAATTTGCTAAGCTTTTTGAAAATCTTTCCATATATCTTCAGTGTATTTACATTTTGACTGTTACAAATAATTAATGATTATTTGTCCTGATTGCATCAGCTAATTAGTTATTTTGCTGTTAAATTTGCGAAGTTTAGCTTCATGTGGAATGTTTTTCAATTCAATTTATCATGCTTGACTATGGCTCTCGAGAATACGCTATTTTAATTGATTGCAATTTCAGCCTTAATTGGATCAACAAATCAACAGAAATCCTATGTTTTATTGTTTTTCAGACTGGAAGTTCTTAGCAGTGAAAACATCACATTTTGCTAGTTTATTGTACTTTCGGCAAGAAAAATAGTGAGGGGGGAGTTAATTTTAACTCCCCTTCCCCTGCCCCAAACAAATTTAAGGAGGATCTTTATGCCATCAGACAAATACCTTACTTTAATTCAAAATGAACTTAACGCCATGCCATCCTTTGTCAAGGAATATTACGTGGGCACCAACCATGCAGTAACGACAATTTACCAATATTTAACCGAAATTCGTCGTTTTTTTGATTGGCTACGTCAAGCCGGACTAACTGATGCAGCTGATAATCAAAGCATTCAACCAGCTGACTTGGCAGATCTTCGGCGAAACGATATCATGCTTTACATCGATCATTTGAAGCACTCTACTAATAAGCAACATCGCTTGAATTCACCAACAACTATCAACCGCTCTCTCAATGCCTTACGCTCCCTTTTTAAGTTCCTAACGATCACCGCCGACAATAACAATGGCAAGCCTTATTTTGAACGCAATGTAATGGAAAAAATCGGTTCAATGAACGACACCCAAACCCTGAACTATCGGGCTCATATCCTTGAGTCTCATATGTACACCGGCCAGCGAAAATACGACTTCATAGATTTCCTCAAAAACCAATATGTGAAGCAATGTGATCCCCGTGCCCGGCCGGCATTCAAGCAAAACCACGAGCGTGATATTGCCATCGTCGCTCTAATTTTAGGAACCGGCGTGCGAGTTTCAGAGGCAGCGGGCGTTGATCTGCAAGATCTTAATCTCAAGGATGCCACTTTAGACGTCACCCGCAAAGGGGGCTGGCGGGACACTGTTCCTATCGCTCCCTGGACCCTACCACACATCAAGGCTTATGCGGAAATTCGCAAAAATCGTTACCACGCGGACAAAAAAATGCGGGCCTTCTTCCTCACCCTTTATCATGGCCAGACGCGTCGCATGACGACTAATGCCATCGAAAAAATGGTTAATAAATACTCTCGCGCTTTTGGCCACCCCCTCACCCCACACAAACTACGGCACACTTTAGCCTCTGAACTCTATTCGGTAACCAAGGACCAGGTGCTGGTTGCTCAACAGCTCGGCCAAAAAGGAACCAGTGCTACGGACCTCTATACCCATGTTGATCAGGCTCGTCAGCGCCATGCCTTAAAGGAAATTGGTCAGCAAAACCAGTTAGGCAATCGCACGAATTCCAAAGAATTTTAATCGCTATTCCATCCTTTTCTAAGCATTTACTATTATTTATAAAGATCCCTAAGAGCTCAATAATACTTTAATAAGACTTTGCTAGAACGCTGGCTACTGCTAAATACTCAAGATATAATAAAAGTGTAAAGAGATAGGATCAAAAACATGGGGGGATTGAGCATTATGATGTCATCTCTGAGTAATTTCATTGCAGTAGTTAGTTTCGTGGCTATTATTGTTGCCTCGTTGGCATATCCAATGTTCCATCAGTACCACACCCAACACTAATGACAGATTAACGCAATCGATAAAATAAAAAGTGGCTGTGACATAAGTTCCTAGTAAAGAACGGAGCTGAATGAAATCCGAAGATTTCATTCAGCTCCGTTTTCCTTTAAAATATGATTCTAGAATATTCGGTACTGATAAGAGTAATTCTTATCGGTGCCGTTTTTTGTTGCTTCGCTATACCATTAAATA
>NZ_CANDNU010000077.1 GCF_947387495.1 Limosilactobacillus difficilis | reverse complement strand
TTTGGTTATTAAACTAATTCTACCCGTTATGGGTTATTTTTTTAATTTATGTTGCACTTGAATTGTAAATTCTCAATCGATAAAAAATTGAAAAATGGACAACTTAGTATTTTATACCGAAAAGACCGTCATTCCAAATTCTCATCTAATTTTAAAGGACCTTTCTGGCCATTAGTCACCATTCTTAGCGTTGACAACTGTCTCATGTGGTGCGAGGATTAAAACAATTTAAGAAAAGAAAGGGCGATTTTTAATGGCAAAGGTTGAAAGTTTTACATTGGACCATACGAAGGTCAAAGCCCCTTATGTTCGTCTGATCACGGTGGAAAAGGGACAGAAGGGCGACGAGATCAGCAACTATGACTTGCGGTTAGTCCAACCAAATGTCAACGCGATTCCGACAGCCGGCTTGCATACGATCGAACACCTGCTGGCGGGCTTGTTGCGTGACCGGCTGGACGGCGTTATTGACTGCTCGCCGTTTGGTTGCCGGACCGGTTTCCACTTGATTACTTGGGGCCGTCACAGCACGACTGAAGTGGCCAAGGCCTTGAAGTCATCACTGGAAGAAATCGCCTACCATACTGAATGGAAGGACGTTCAGGGGACGACCATCGAAAGCTGCGGCAATTACCGTGACCACTCGCTCTTCTCTGCGAAGGAATGGTCGAAGAAGATCCTGTCTGAAGGTATCAGTGACGACCCGTTCAAGCGGAACGTGGTTGACTAAATATTTAGGAACAAACTCCGCAGGCCTACAGTGGCTTGGGGAGTTTGTTGCTTGTCAAGTTTGAAAGCCGTGCCAAAAGCGAGAAAGCGGCGGACTTACGGCCAACTTATGGCCAATTTCTCATAATCATAGAATTTTTTAAAAAATCACAACGAAACTCTTGTACAAAAAGCCCCTCAATGGTTACAATTGCTGTTGAGGATCTCAGAGTGTGAGATCAGATCAATTTCTATTGTTTCTAGAAAAGGAGAAGGAAATTCATGAGTACCAAATTAGATCATCAATCTGTTGATGCGCTGCGTTTCTTGGCTGCTGACATGATTGAAAAGGCCAACAGTGGTCACCCAGGCGTTGCGATTGACATTGCCCCAATGGCTTACCAGCTTTGGGAAAAGAACATGAACTTCAACCCCGAGGATCCTAAGTGGATCAACCGGGACCGTTTTGTTCTTTCATCTGGTCACGGTTCATCACAACTTTACGCCCTGCTGCACTTCAACGGCTTCGGCGTTTCCATGGATGACATCAAGCAATTCCGTCAATGGGGCTCACTGACGCCAGGCCACCCAGAATACGGTCACACTCCTGGTGTTGACGCTACGACTGGTCCTCTGGGTCAAGGTATCTCAATGGCTGTCGGGATGGCACTTGCTGAAAAGCACCTGGCTGCTATCTACAACAAGCCTGGTTACGACGTCATCGACCACTACACTTACACCATCCTTGGTGACGGTGACCTGAACGAAGGTGTTAGTGAAGAAGCACTGAACATCGCCGGTGACAAGGGTCTTGGCAAGCTGATTGCCCTTTATGACTCCAACGACGTTACCCTTGACGGTCCACTTTCACTGAGTACTAGTGAAAAGGTTAAGAGCCGTGTTGAAGCTGCTGGTTGGGACTACCAGTTAGTTGAACAAGGTAACACTGACCTTGACGACATCCAAGCTGCTATTGAACACGCAAAGCACACCAGCAAGCCATCACTGATCGAAGTTAAGACGACCATTGGTTACGGCAGTCCACAAGCTGGTACCAACGCCGTTCACGGTAACCCACTGGGTGAAGAAAACCTGAAGGCAATGCGTGAAAAGCTGGGCTGGGACTACAAGCCATTTGAATTCCCGAAGGAAATCACTGACAACTTCGACAAGTGCGTAGCTGCTAAGAAGCCAGCATACGACGCATGGCAAAAGATGTTTGCTGACTACAGCAAGAAGTACCCAGAAGACGCTAAGCACATGACTTCCGTCAAGCTGGACACTGATGGTCTGAAGTCCAACTACAAGCCAGGTGACGAAGTTTCAACCCGTGTTGCTGGCCACGATGTTCTTCAGCAATTGGCTGCTAAGAACCCACAACTTTGGGGTGGTGCCGCTGACCTGTACTCATCCAACAAGACTTACTTGGATGACGACGGCAACTTCACTGCTGACAACCCGAAGGGCCGCAACGTTTACTTCGGTATTCGTGAATTCGGCATGGCAACTTCCATCAACGGGATCAACCTGCACGGTGGTTCACGCTTCTTCGGCAGTGCCTTCTTCGTCTTCAGCGACTACCTTCGTGGTGCCGTTCGGATCGCTGCTCTGATGAAGCTGCCTTCCATCTTCATCTTCTCCCACGACTCCATCGCCGTTGGTGAAGACGGTCCTACCCACGAACCAATCGAACAACTGGCAAGCTTCCGTGCAATGCCAGGCCTGAACGTTATCCGTCCTGCCGACGCTAACGAAATGGTTTCTGCTTGGAAGTTCATCGGTAACGAAACTGACGCTCCAACTATGCTGGTAGCTTCACGTCAGAACCTGCCAGTTCTGAAGGAAACCGAAAATGCTCCAGTTGAAAAGGGTGGTTACATCCTGGCCGACTCCGACAAGGACACGCCAGATGGCATCCTGATCGCCGCTGGTTCTGAAGTTTCCCTGGCTATGAACGCCAAGAAGGAACTTGCTAAGCAGGGTGTTGACGTTCGTGTTGTATCAATGCCAAGCACCGACCTCTTCAACCAACAACCGGCTGACTACCGTGAAAAGGTTCTGCCAAAGGCTGTTACGAAGCGGATGGCTATCGAAATGGCTGCTAGCCAGACTTGGTACCAATACACTGGCCTTGACGGTGCTGTCTTCGGCATTGACAAGTTTGGTGCATCTGCTCCTGGTGCTGAAGTTATCAAGAACTACGGTTTCACTACTGAAAACGTCGTTAAGAGCTTCAAGGACCTGCTGAACAAGTAGTTTGTATCAGTTCTGAATGAAAAAGTCGCCCCTGGTGGGCGGCTTTTTTGTTAATTGAGAATTTACAATTCAAGTGCAACATAAATTAAAAAAATAACCCATAACGGGTAGAATTAGTTTAATAACCAAA
>NZ_CANDNU010000076.1 GCF_947387495.1 Limosilactobacillus difficilis | reverse complement strand
ATTTAATGGTATAGCGAAGCAACAAAAAACGGCACCGATAAGAATTACTCTTATCAGTACCGAATATTCTAGAATCGTTTTAGTTAATAGAAAAGTGTGACAGAAACGCCCAACTTTTCATGATCAAAATCTAGCAAATGTGGCAAAGCCCTAGAATAATCCCCAGGACCATAATCCCTAACATAACCCAGTTGACATTTACGTGCTTCTTGTAGATGAGGTAGAATGCAAACAGAGTTACGCATAACGGTACTAAACCGACGAACAGCTGGTCTAAGTAGGTTTGGATTTTCATAACCTGGCTGCTTCCCTTAACGGCAATCGATAAAATAGTAGTAAATTTAACGTTGGAAGCTGTCATGGAACCCATCATCATCAAACCAAGCAAACTCGAAACCTTGGTCAAGATCTTCATACCGCCTGATTCATACAACCGTTCAATAAAGTTGGTCCCGACGGTGTAGCCACCATATAGTGAATAATATTGAATGATCATTGCTGGGATGTTGTAAAGCAGCCAGAAGACAATTGCTCCCAGTGGCGAGCCAGCACTAGCCAAAGAAATCCCAATACCAGCAGCAACAACCCGAAGAATGCCCCAGAAGAAGGAGTCCCCGATACCGGATAAAGGTCCCATCAGCGAAGCCTTCACGGCAGTGATTGAGCTTGCATCAAAATTCTTAGGATCTTCCGCATTCTTCTTTTCCATTGAAGTAACTAAACCAACAATGAAGTCGTTTAAGTGCAAAGTAGCATTGAACCATGTCGTGTGCCGTACGATCGCCTTAGTTCGCTCTTCTTTATTATTTTTGTAGAAGAGATCAATCGCTGGCATGATGGTCCATAAGAACCCTAAACCATGGTATTGCGTAGCACCAGTTCTTGATGCATTCATTGCGTATGAGCGCCAGAAGACACGACGCATCATTTTGCGTTCATCAGGTTTTAGATTTTTACTTAATTTCATCATGAGAAGAAGTCCTCCTCTTCTTCTTCCTTGCTCGTATGAGCGGAAGAGTTATTGGTTTGTGATACGCCTTGTTTCTGCATCTGGTTTAGCCGCATTTCGTTTTGGGCAACGACAACGCAGATAACAATCCCGATCGCCGCAACAGCTACCGCTGGCAGTTTAACGTAAGCTGTCAAAACAAAACCTAATAGGTAGTAAACCGCAAGCTTGTTATCCCACAGTAACTTCATCAGTATAGCGAACCCAACTGCTGGTAATAAACCACCGGCTGCGTTCAAACCATTCATAACAACCTTTGGGATTTCTTTAACGAAAGTGTTAACTGGGCCGGAACCTGCCAGCACACCAACGAATGAAACAGCGGAAATAATTAGGTAGTAGAATGCCCAAGTACCCCACTGCAAAGCATTAATTTTGTGCTCATTGCCTTCAGCAGCAATTTTGTCCAGAACCGGAGCAAAAATGTTAAACAGCACGTTCTTCATGAACATAACCATGAAAGCGGCCAACATACCAATAGGAATGGCAAGCGTTATGGCAGCACCCTTACTAACACCAGCGGTGATCGCAAAAGTAGTCGAAATAACAGTTGCCGTAACGGGTTCAGCAGAAATAACCCCACCGATGTTGACATTACCTAGGAAGACAGCTTCAAGCGAAGCCCCCATTAATATACCAATCCGCATGTCGCCCATCAGTAACCCAGTTACCAAGCCGACAACAAGCGGACGTTCCAACATACTTTGCCCGGTAAGGTAGTTACCACCGAAACAGATGAAGACTGCAAGTGCAGCCAAAAATGCATGAGTTAGCATTTGATTTTACCTCCTCATATAATTAGAACTTTTCAAGCGCCTCTGCCAGGTCTTTCCGTTCATTGGAAGGTAAAACCTGATTGTAAGTATCTACACGTTTCAAAGCAGCTAGTTCTTTAGCCGCCTTTAGTTCATCAGGATTCAATTGAACACTGTGGAAGACCTTAACTTTGCTCTTAGGGTCGGACTTGTCAAAACGACCAGCATTGGCAACGTTAACGGCTTCAATGTCTTGAACATTTTGGGCAATTTTATTAGCATCAGAAACACAATTGCAGATGCCAAAAATTCGCTTATCCTTGCCGCGCGGATCATTAAAAATCCGAATAGCATCTTTCACAGAACGAATTAACAATTTGGTACCATCAGGCACCGCCATTTTTAAAGTCATCTGCATCACTTTGTCATTAGCAGCATGGTCATTAGCAACAACGAGTAATGGTGTATTTAATTCTTTCGTCCAAACTACAGCTACTTGGCCATGAATTAAACGATCGTCAACTCTTAATTGTGCAAGTATGTTTGTTACCTCCTGATTTAGGCGAAGAAGTCATCAGCATCTTCGCCACTATTACTATCCGAAGTCTCCAGTTTAACTAACTTAACTGCTGACTCCCCAATTGCTTTGTTGATAATATCGTCCGTAAGTTTGGTATCTACTGGTTGTAAAATAACTGACAAAATAATAGCTAAATTAGAATTTGCAATCAGAAAAATATCTTTGCCAGACTTAGCCGCTAAGCGTGCCACTACTTTTTGATTCACAGATCCGCCATACAGATCTGTAAAGATAACCCCTTGTTCATTTGGGCCAATACTATCAATAAATGCATCAATTTTTGGTGTGTAATCGGAGTCATCAAGATAGGCATCAATAACGGAAACCTTATCTCCTTTACCCGTCAGGATATTTAAAGAACTCTGAAAACCACTGGCTAATTTGCCGTGCGTCGCAATTAAATACTTCATTGATTTCGCCTCCTTCAAATAGTGAATGTTATAACAACAACATAAAAAAGCTATTAATGGAAGCGTTTGCATAGAAAATGATTATCGTCTGGTTGTTAATTATATTTTGATAAGGTATAATAATATTTTAAGTAATTAATATATAATGCAAACTATTTATTCAATTATATCTTAAATAGTCCACGATCCATTAAATTAAGTTATTGGTGGATTAAAAAAATAGCGAAATCACGAACAATTGTGACTCGCTATTTTAATAATAATTCATACGAAAATTTTTTATTTATTTTTTAAATCAAAAATAATTTTACTGTCCTAAATTTCAAGAATAAGTTAGCCACTGGACTCAAATAAATAATACTGACCAATTGATTATTGGTTGATGGAGCT
>NZ_CANDNU010000075.1 GCF_947387495.1 Limosilactobacillus difficilis | reverse complement strand
AGTTTGACAATTCGTCAGCCAATTTAAGATAATAAAAACTGGCATCGGCTTTCACCAATACCAGTTAATATAGACCCACTAAAATACCCCCTAAGTTGGCTTTTCGGCCGACTTAGGGGGTATTATTCAGTTAACGTAAAGGTCGTTTTGCTTATTGCTGGTCGGTAGTTGCGGCCGCCACGAGTTGCAAGAATTGTTCAGCTGCTGGCGACATCACCAAATTCTTGCGCCAAGCTAAAACGTGTCCCGTCGTCTTTGTCGGGGTAACGGGAACAAACGCCAGATTATGATCATTCAGATTCTGATAAACACCCATAATGTTCAACGCGTAGTAGCCACCTTGTTTGATCATTTGGAGGCTATTCATCGGCAAATTAATCGTCATCCGCACATCTAATTTATTCTGATCAAGGCCTAACACATCACTTACGTCATTACGAAGGATGTTGCGACGAGTCAAAATCAGCGGCAGTTTATAAATGTCAGCGCGATTAATCTGTTGACGCGCCGCTAAGGCGTCATCTGACCGCATCATTACTCCCCAGGTTTCTTTGACGGGTAAAACAACGTAGTTATACTTGGCCGCTTCAACTGGCTCAATCAGCGCCGCCATATCAATTAACCCCCGATCCAGTTGCTCCCGCAGGGTGTCGCCGTCACCATCAAACATCGCAAATTTGACGGCAGGATATTGCTGCTGAAACTGCTTAATAAGTTTGCCAATAAAGGGTGAAACGCTACTTTCGACGCAACCAAGATGAATAGTCCCGGTCAATTCAGTGTTTTGTTGTTGCAAATCATTCGTGGTCTGCTGGAGGAGGGTCAGAATCATTTGCGCACGTTGCTGAAATAATGCCCCACCTTTGGTCAATTCCATATGACGGGGCTGACGAATAAAGAGTTTCGTCTGTAGCTCTTTTTCTAATTCCATAATTTGCCGTGACAAAGTCGGCTGGGTGACGTGCAGCTCATTAGCCGCCCTGGTGATGTTACCCGTTTTGGCTACCATCAGAAAATATTTTAAAACGCGGGTTTCCATTGAACAGTTCCTCCTAGAAAATGTTCTTTTAACAATCCTAATGCATTAAATTGCTTAAACCAATCCCAAGCAAATAAGTCACGGCCTGGCAAGCCGAGCCCACCAGCAGCGTACGAACCCCGCTCAAGAAGGTTTGACTCTTCACCTGCTTATGTACCAACTGTTTTGTCTGCTGATAAACAAAGGGAATGATTAACAAAGTCAATAAAACGGTCCAGGGAGCAATCCCGAGGAAGGGTGAAATGATAATCATGACAAAGGCAACCACGTTTTTTGTGCAATAGGCGCGCAAGCCATTTTTGATGCCAATGTAGTGAATAATTGTATGACGATGATTATTCTCATCTTCCTGCATATCACAGAGGTTATTAGCCAGCATCAGGTTGGAAATCCATAGCTGATCTGGCAAAGCGATAATCACCAAACGCCAGAGGGTCGACCAGTTCCACGCAAAGATCTGGTATGAATTGACGTAAACGCTGATCAAAATGATCATAAAACCCATTGTGAAGCCGGAAAAGAATTCCCCGAGCGGCAAGCCGGACAAAGGGTGGGGCCCCGAGGAATAGAAAATCCCTACCAAAAAGCAAAAAATCCCCATTAACAGTAAGGGCCAGTCCGTCCGGTAAACGAGGTAAATCCCCAGCAAAGCGGCGATCGCTGAAAAAGTCAACAGCAAAGCCAAAATCAAATTGGGGTTGAGATTTTCCCGGCCGATGATATTGGTCTTCTTCTTGTAATTTACCGTATCGACCGCGTGATGATAATCATTATAATTATCCATGATATCCACTGCCATGTTAAAAAGGAACATGGCGACAAAGAAAATAATAGCTAATCCCCAGTTGACCTGGTGCAGATAAAAGGCACTAAAGCACATGCCGATAATGAAAGGAAAAACGCTGGCCGTTTTTGCCTTCATTTCAACTAATTCTAAAAAGACAGGCACCGACATAAAATTAACATCTCCTCAAAATGTAACTAGTTGTCTCCCCCTCTTTAGGGTAAAATAAGAAGTGATGATTTACAAAAGGGAATTGACAATAACATGATTAATTTTAATGCACCTTCTCAGTATCCGCTAATCGGTAAACAATTAGTGCAAGTCAACCACGTCATCGACCAACGGATTAAAACACACTTCCCCCAATTGCAGAATGCACTTCAGGAAATGGCAAATAACGGTGGTAAGTATATCCGTCCCGCCATCGTTCTCTTGATGGCTCGGATTCTCGATTCGCGAATCAATAGTGAGCGGTTGATCAAAGCTGCCTCATCCATCGAAATCCTTCACATGGCCTCGTTGATTCACGATGACGTCATCGACGATTCGCCCAAAAGGCGCGGTGCCGTATCAATTCAAAGCCGGTTTGGCAAGGACGTCGCAGTTTACAGCGGTGACTTGCTCTTCACGATTTTTTTTGACCTGCTCACTGAATTTGGCACGGATCGCGATAGTTTTCAGCGCAACGCTCGCGCGATGCGCCGAGTGCTCAATGGTGAACTAGGTCAAATGGCAGCACGCTTTGACGTCCACCAAACATTGATGAACTATCTCCGCAACGTTAACGGTAAGACAGCCACCCTATTTTCCTTGGCCGCCGGCGAAGGTGCCACCCTCGCAGATGCTGACCGGCACCAAATCTTTTGTGCTCGTTCGTTTGGCACAAATATCGGCATCAGCTTTCAGATGCTCGACGATCTGCTTGATTATTCAAGTGGCCAGAATCTCAATAAACCAGTGATGGAAGACCTAGCAACCGGTGTTTACTCCTTGCCGTTATTACTAGCGTTGCGGAAGACTGACCCGGCTGCCAAACTCCGGCCACTCCTAGCAAAAAAACGACAGTTGACGAGTACTGACATGGTCCATATCCAACAAATCGTCCAAACAAGCGGCGCCTTGGATGAAACTGAGCAGTTAGCCACCAAGTTCACCAAGAAAGCCTTGGATCGCTTGCATGAACTCCCAGCAAATCCCACCCGGCACCTAATTCATGAACTAACGATTTCAATGCTCCATCGTAACCATTAACGACCATTGTAGTGGGCGCGTCCTCTTCTTGTCCATCTATAACAATAAGAGACCAGGTGAACTACTCGGCCATGAATGACCGAGCTTCTGGGAACACGAAGTAGTATTTAGGGTATTACACAGGTGTTCCTGATACCTAACTTACA
>NZ_CANDNU010000074.1 GCF_947387495.1 Limosilactobacillus difficilis | reverse complement strand
AAGCTTAGTGTTTATGCTAATTTTAGTCATAAAAAAATACCCCCAAAGTCGATTTCCAACTTTGGGGGTACGCATCAGATCGTTACCAGTCGGCTCCTAATTTTTATTATCCTGGCCATCAACATTGTTATGTTGCTGTGGCAGATCAGCAGTCAGCCGATGTGGTTGTTGCTGAAAAGCATCTACCTGGTTTTCACCATCTGTATCATGGAGATTGTCTTTCGCCGCATCCGCGAAACCTTCGGCTCGCCCAACCTCAACCTAACGTTGATCTTACTTCTGATTATCTATGGTGTCTTAATAATCATTTGAAATTTTTGGAACGCGCCCAGTAACCACGTTGAATTTGATCTAACAACTGAACCAACTGGGTCGTGACCGCAACATCATGAACCCGCAAGATGCGCCCACCATGAAGGGCCATATATGTTTCCGCCACCAGCGTTGCTGGGAGGCGGTCTTTTTTAGCTAGATTAAAAAGCCGCTTGGCAAAGCCCTTCCGCGAAATTGCCACCATTAGAGGTCGGCGAAAATCGAGCAATTGATCAAGGCTGCGCATCATGGCAAAATCCTGATAACCATCCAGGTGAGCTGCGTAACCGATCCCCTCATCGAGGGCAATCCGTTCCCAAGCTACTCCACTGGCACGCAGGTCAGCCAACCGCTTGGTGAAAAACTGCCGCATATCAACCGTCAAGTTATCATAGTCATGATTAGCGGCCATATACATCGTCACCAAACCGACCGAGGAATTGGCAATCAAATGTCGCATCTCCTCATCGGCAAAGCCGTGAACATCATTAGCAATGTCGATACCGAGGCGCAATGCCGCTTTCAAGACAGGGGCTTTGTAAGTATCGACGGCAATCGCTACCGCCGGGTATCGCTCATGCAAGTACTTGATTGCAGGCGTGATGCGCCGGATCTCTTCTTCGGAACTAACTTCAGAAAAACGATCGCGGCGAGTTGATTGACCGCCGACTTCAATAACTTGTGCTCCCGCCTGCACCATTGCGGCAATGTGCTTTCGCATCGCCGTTGCTTCAATAAAACGACCGCCGTCGTAAAAAGAATCCGGCGTCACGTTTAAAATCCCGTACACGATCGGATTAGTGGTTAAATCAAAGCGAAAACGTCCCGCTTGCCAAATAATCTGATGATCATTGACGAGTTGGGCAACCGATTCAGTTAGCTCCCGGTCGTCAAAGACAGGAAGCCACTGCAATAAGACATTCAAAGCTGGCAGGGGGAGACAAAACTGGTACTGCAACCGCCCTGCGACTGTCGGAACATCCAGGCGGTCGAGCGTCTTCTTAACTGCGGCCAATTGCGAACTGTCATCAATTTGCCAGCACAGGGCCATAAGCTGCCCACTTTCGATTTTTTTGGTTAAAAAAGCCGCTGCTAGGGAACCATTAGCTCCTAGATCAGCTGGCTGAATTTCAATTATTTTCAAGGACAAAGCCCCGCTTTATAAGGACGAATGATGCGAACGAACCTGGGCCAAAAATTCTTCACGCAGAGACTGATCATGATCGAATTGCCCAGTGAATTTACTTGTATAGGTAAATTGGCCGCGTTTATTGATCCCTCGCATTTCCATACAAAGGTGGCGGGCATTGATCACTACTGCGATCCCTAATGGATTGAGCAGATCTTGCAGTTCACGGACCAAATCAATCGTAACTTGTTCCTGCATTCCTGGTCGGTGGGTCACGTAGTCCACCAGCCGCGGTATTTTTGAAAGACCAATCACCTGACCATTGCGGGGAACATAGGCAACGCTAATCTCACCAAAAAATGGTAACAAATGGTGCTCACAGAGTGAGTAAAATGGAATTTGCTGAACGGTGACCATCCGTGGACTGTCCGCCACGTGAAAAATTTTGTAATTTGTAAAGTCTTCCGGGCGGTGGCCAATTGAGGAAGCCACTTCCGCATACATCCGGGCAACCCGTGCCGGTGTTTCTTTCAATCCCGGCCGTTGCGGGTCTTCACCGATCGCTTTCAAAAGCTGTGTGACGGCATTCTCAATTGCCTGCTGGTCCATCAAAATCCAATCCCCTCTCCAATTGTTTAATCCAATGATGATCATCCGTCTGCTTTAATAGTTGCTGAACTTGCGCCTGCATGGTTGAATCATCAGCAGTAATGTCGAGCAGTGGCTGTAAAACAAAGCGCCGGTGCGGAATCTGCGGGTGTGGCACCTTTAAGGTCGGCAAATCAATCACGGCATCGTCGTAATAGAGCAGGTCAAGATCGATCGTCCGCGGTCCCCAATGAATTATCCGTTTGCGATGCAAGCTTTGTTCGATTACGTGCAGCCAATTCAACAATTCTAAAGCCGTCAAACGCGTCCCAAGTGCCGCCGCAATATTATAGAAATTGCGCTGGATGACGCCACCTACTGGTTCCGTCACATAAATAGGCGAAACAGCAACTAGCTCGTTTTCCGGCAACCGATTCAGTAATTGAACTGCTCGTTGCAGATTGTGTTGGCGATCCCCAATATTGGTACCAATGCTGAGATAGGCCCGCTTCACGAAACTGCTACTCTTCATCTTGTTTGCCACCTACTTCAATTTCAACGTTATCGTAGGCGCCAGCCATTGGCACCCCGTATTTGCGAATCCGCAATTTGATTCCCTTAGCCTCCCGATAGCTGGTCAGCAAATAATGGAGCAGATGATTTGCCAAGCTTTCGATTAGTTTATAAGAATGCTGTTCAATAAATTGTTGAATGCTGTGATAAACATCAGCATAAGAAATCGTTTCATCTAACTCATCGTGTTGAACTTTTTGTTCAATCGGATAATTCAATTCTACATCGATTTCCAGTTTTTGTCCCAATTTGCGCTCTTCAGGATAAACACCATTGTGACCATAAGCAACCATGTTGTTAATTCGAATGCAGCCGATGGAGATCACCCCTCACGTTATTTGTCTTTGGCATTAAGGTTACCGGTAATCTGGGACACGCTGAGAACCAGATCTTCATAATATGACTTCGTAACGGTCTTACCGTCCTCCTTCGTCTGCAGTACCCAGACGTGCTTGGTTTCGTCAAAAAACAGGTTGCCAAAAAACTGGCCATCTACTTGAACTTTATAGTGCTGGTTTGGTCCGTTAACCAATGAAACATTCTTCATTTGAGTTAGCCTCCTATCATCTTTCCTGATATATCATAGCACCTTTTGAAATGACTTTGGGAAGCGAAGCTCTTGATTTTTCATCGTCGTTTGTGAAACGTATGTTATAATAAAACCGTAAATTCCTCTTAGTCGCCTGATTAGTGTAACGGATTAGCACGTCGGTCCTCGGAACCGAAGATCAGAGTTCGAACCTCTGGTTGGGCATTTATAACTGTCACTGATTACTTTAGAGGAACATAGGGCCCCATAAGGGCCCCTTTTTTTATTCCCTGCCAATTGACCTGAGGACAAAAAAGGCCTTCTATATACAAACTAATTTTACAGTAAAAAGAAAGGACTCCGATAAGGAATCCTTTAACATCTTTCCTCCTCGACAGGCATTTTACTTGATAATGGACGTCAAAACACATATTTTATTATAATAATTTTTTAAATCATGTGTATCATTTGTGTGCCAATATCTAAAAAGTGCTGTTTTTTGTTTTTGATTTCTAGATCTTGATTAACTGGACAATCTAAATTTCAAGAATAAGTTAGCCACTAAGCTGAAATAAATAGCACTGACCAATTAATTATTGGTTGATGAGAA
>NZ_CANDNU010000073.1 GCF_947387495.1 Limosilactobacillus difficilis | reverse complement strand
TATGCGATGCTAGAATGTTTTTATTGAAACTAAATGCCATTTCCTGTACAGTTTTCATTATAGAGTCCTCTTTTTTTTATAGTGTCTTTTGGTCGAGTTAACTATACCAGAGCTGAGGCTCTTTTTCTGCACTTAAAAGGTGAAAACGCAAAATCCCCATCAAGCACTTGAATCATGTGTTTGATGGGGATTTTGGAGTTTCTGGTGAATAATTCAGGCTTATTTAAGTCGTTTTAGGTTTAATTTTTATTTTAAAAAATTGGTAATCAAAAGCAATCGAGAAAAAATCTATAGACCTCTATATTGATGAGTACCAAACTGATTTCTTAACTCAAAAATTTTATTTGGTTTCACTAAACGTGCGTCAAAACACAGATCCCGGCCATATCAAAGCACGGGCCTACGAATGCCATAGTCAGGAATCCGCGGGCTCGTGCTCTGATATTTTGGAACCTAGACGAGTTGTGTCCCACTCTATTTCAAAAAACCGTGTTCCAATATCCGGTACTCGCTGCGAATCTGCTGAATAAAGGGCTCAAAGTCCTCAATATCAGCCTCAGGATGTTCTGTCATGAACTTCTGTGAATCAGCAAATACCTGATTAGTGACCGCATTGAGTAAACGCTGTAAGTCAGCCTGGTCAATATCATCGCGAATAGGCATTCGATCCAGGACTGGTTTTTCCAACAAATCCACTGACATTGTGGTTTGAGTTTGCCAGTACTGGGCCATTTCTGCTTGTACATCGTCTGGTAGTACACTCATCTCCGAAAATGAACGGATAGAAAGCCGAAACTCATCTGGATACTCTAGTTGTAAACTAATTTTATACCGTAAAGCCCGTGAAATCATGTCGCTCAAATCCTGTGCATCCTGCCACACTTTAAAATCGGCAACATCAGTTAATCGCTCAATGACATACTGTACCGTTGCCAAAAACAGGTGGCCCTTGTCGCCAAAGTAACGAAAAACAATCCCCTTTGAGACGTCTGCGGCCTTGGCAATATCAGCCGTTTTGGCCTGTTGATAGCCTTCCAGCGCAAAAATATGGGTGGCACTTTGCATGATTCGGCTAACTTTGGCCGGATCCTTGGGTACATCTGGACGAACACTTAACATAACGGGCTCCTTTCAAGATATTGATTAATTTTCCACCAAATCACGTCGCTTGTAAAGACCGTAACCAACGAGAATCAAAATAACACTGAGTAAAACTAGCCAGCCAACCTGATCCCAAGCCACTGCCTTTAATGGGACCTTATTGATCCACCCGTAAGGTGTTAGTCTTTTAGTCCATTCTGGGAAGTCCAGCAAACCACCAAGGTAAATCGATAGGAGCCCGTACACTGGAATGATCCAGGCTACTTGTTGGTAACGTGGTAACAGGCCCAATAAGACGGCAATTACCCCAACGATTACCAACACACTGGGTGCGAAGCCCCAAAATGACCGCATCAACCGAGCGATACTAATCGCGTGTTTGGCACCTTGACCACCAAGGGCCATGCCAAAGGTTCCAGCAAAAAGGGTCAGTAGCCCTGACACAGCGCCGACTAATGTATATGCACCAAATAAATGAAATCGTGATACGCTCCGAGCGTGCATGGCCTCTAGCCAACCCTTCTGTTCGTCACTGTTGAGCCGTAACATGGCCGCAATTGCTGGCACCGACGCACCGATCGCCATAACCACACTCATCATCGCCGCAAACTGTAACGTCATGGTTTTCCCAACTGACGCCGCGGCAGCCGGACCGATAATCTTGGCCACCATAGGACTGCTATGCATCATATCGCCAATCGTATTAAACAAGGTTCCCATGCTCGTCCCGTAAATTGCAATCCCAATGACCCAAGCGATTAAACTCGTCCGTTCTAATCGGAAAACCAGACTAATTGGACCAGTCAACAAACGACTTGCTTTGCCACGGCCTGGACGATCTGGTAACAGGCCTGAACCCAAGTCGCGTTCTGCACTGACAACAAAGGTTATCATCAACGCAATTACTGCTAACCCCAACATCATGACGATTGGTGACACTCGGTTCTTACCATAAGGATCAATTTTTTCAACCCAACCAAAAACCGTCCACCAAGTATATTTCACATTTTGAACATCTGTCATCGCTCTTAAAATGTACAATAAGCCAAGCAAGCTGTAACTCATCGTCGTCGCACCACGGGCGTTACTGGCAAATTGTGAGAGCAGCAATGTCAGTGCACCAAACATCATCCCAAATGCTGCTAGGCCAAAACCAAACAGCCAATTTCCGCTAGTGTCAGCGCCAGACATGTTAATACCCTGAAGTGTAGCGCCCATTAACAGTCCTGAAATAACGTTAACAATGATCAACTCATAAAGCGTTGCTAACAACGAACTTTGACGGCCGACACTGTGAGCGCGCACCATTTCTAACACACCGTTATCCTCTTGAGTCCGGGTGTTTCGAATCGCAAAAAAAATGTTCATGATTGCCAGAAGTAGGCCGGTAAATACCATCATCGATGCCGCAAAAATTGATGCAGTGGTATACGGCTTTACTGCTGTGAATGGTCCGAATAGTGCCGCCATAGATGGCGTATTCAAGGCAGTGACGAGTGATGCCACCTGCTTATCATCACCACTCAGGCCAATAATTTTGCTGGCACCTGACCCAACGCCGCCAACGATTCCAAGCAACCAGATAATGATGGCGATTCGATCACGACGCAGATACATCCGCGTTAAATATCCCGTCTGTGCCGTTCGATTACTTTGTGTCATGACCCTCAGCTCCCTCCGAGTTGTAGTAGCGCATGAATAAATCTTCAAGTGTTGGTGGCGTACTTTGTAACGTCACGATACCACGTTGAGCGAGGTCACTCATAACCGCTCCAACCTGTGCTGTATCCACTGCAAACGTTGCTTTATTGTCAACTGACTGGTCGGCTGTAAAACCATGCACACCCGCAAGTTTTGCAATTGGCGCAACGTCCACCTGTGTTTCCACGGTAATCTGAGTTCGTGTCAGTTGCCGCATCTCTTCCAAAGTACCAGTTTCGACAATTTCACCCGCTCGAATAATACCAATTCGGTCACACATCCGCTCAACTTCTGACAGGATATGACTGGAAAGTAAGACACTCTTACCCTGTTGTTTTAATGCTAGAACGTGCTTCTGGAAAATTTCTTCCATGAGTGGATCTAACCCACTAGTTGGTTCATCAAAAATATATAAGTCGGCATCCGTTGAAAAAGCGGCAATTAGTGCGACCTTCTGCCGATTTCCCTTTGAATACGTCCGCGATTTTTTCTTTGGATCCAATTCAAACTCTTTGATGAGTGCATCCGTTTTGGCAGAGTGTTTTTGATGATTGAGTTTCAATAGAAAGTCAATCATTTCACCACCGGTTAAGTTAGGCCACAAGTAGACATCACCAGGCACATAGGCCAGCCGGTTATGAATCGTGACCGCTTTAGACCAGACGTCCTGGTTAAAAATTTTGGCGGTACCACCGCTGGCCTTTAAAATACCGAGTAGTACTCGAATTGTCGTTGATTTCCCAGCCCCATTCGGTCCGATAAAGCCAAAAACTTCACCCGCTTGCACGTCAAAGGTAATGTCTTTTAACGCCTGAAATTTACCAAAGTGTTTCTGTAAATGCTCGATACTTACAACTGTTTGTGTCATGTTTGTCCCCTCCCAAAGTCGCGGTCTTAAGCCGTCGAACGAGGTATATTTATGATTGCAAACAGAGTATACATCTCATTGACTAGTAAGTCAATGACTAGCGGGTCAAGACATAATGGGCGTTATAGTCAGTAGCTTCTTGATTGCCATAAGTGTCAGAATGGGTTGAATCAATATCAATAATGGTG
>NZ_CANDNU010000072.1 GCF_947387495.1 Limosilactobacillus difficilis | reverse complement strand
AATGTGGCCAAAGCACGGAAGCTAATTAACGAGATGAAGCATGAAGTTGAAGTAGATACCACTTTAGATGATTTTCAGATCGATGAGCTAGATACTACAATTGCCTTACTAGAACAGCGAATTGAAGAGCTCAATAAGCAGGTGGCCGAAACCACAAAGGTTTCGCCTAACCCCGCCAAGCAAGAACGTCGTCATGCCAAAAAGTATCTCCGCGCGCTAGATCACTGTCGCCAGAAAGACTTAGAATATAAGGCCCAAGTCGCGACCGCCGGCCGACGTAATAGCTATTCTAAAACTGATCATGATGCTACTTTTATGCGTTTGAAGGAAGATCCGATGCGTAATGGTCAAACCAAACCTGCATATAATCTTCAAATCATGACCAATTCGCAATTTGTGCTTGGCTATGATCTCATGCAGAATCCTACCGATACTAGAACGTTAATACCATTCTTAACGCATCTCGCCCAAAACGGCGTTTTGGGTCGAGAAATCGTGGCTGATGCTGGTTATGGTTCTGAACGTAATTATAAATATATCGAAGATGAGCTACCGGATTGTACGGCTCTTATTCCTTACAGCACAATGCTTAAAGAGAATAGTCGTAAATGGAAGTCTGATAATCGTAAAGTGATGAATTGGGAATACCACGACAAGGACGATTATTATGTAAATCCGGCTGGGGTTCGCTTTAACTTTAAACGTTACGCTTATCGCAATGATAAATATGGATTTCATCGCGACTTCAAAGTATATCAAGCTGAAAAGTACGATGAAAATCATCAAATTAACGCTAAAGCATTGACTCCACATGGCAATACCAAGTACATCATGGTAAATCCACAATGGGAGTATTTTAAGGCAAAAGCACGTAAGTCGCTTTCAAATTCCAATACTTATTCACGTCGTAAATACGATGTTGAAACAGTTTTTGGTAATTTGAAGGCTTATTTGGATTTCAAGAGGTTCACGGTACGTGGCCTCCAGAAAGCCAAAGGGCAAATAGGAATTGCCTTAATGGCATTGAATATGAAGAAATTGGCCGGAAGGCCGTCCAATTTCTTAGATAAAAAATCAAAAAGGAAAAGATCCATTCGAAAATTTTTCAATTTCCGAATGGATCTTCTTAATTTAGGGACTTATGTCACAGCCCCATCTCAGTGATCTTTTGATAAAGACGGTCTGTTATGCCGTGCTTTCTTTTGAGCGAACTATTAAATATAACGAAACGGGTGTATAATGAACTAAGATTATTTGATGATAAGTCAATTTGGATGGCTTACTCAAAAGGAAGGGGATTAGATGAATGAATAAGGAATTCCAAACGTTACGCAAGAAGCAACGGTTTGGCTTAAGAAAGCTGAATATCGGGGTGGCTTCCGTTCTGTTAGGATTTACAATTTTTGGTTATAATCTGGCCAGTCAAGCGCCGGTTGCCCACGCGGCCGCGACGGCTATCACTGGCTCGGGCGCGTCTGGTGAGGTAGTAAGTGGATCGTCCAGCAACAGTCAGGCCGCCAGGACGACCGGCTCTGCTGCGACCGACAGTCAAGCAGCCCCGGAGACCCAAGTGACGCAGAGCTCAGAGTCGGCAAACTCGGGCAATGCGACCTCCTCACCGGCCAGCCAAGCGGGGACGGTATCGGCCAACCATACTGCAATTGGCAAGACGCCTAGCAGTCAAACGGTGTCGGTAAATGAAACCACATCTTCGGCGACGCAAGCGCGAACTTTGATGATGAACTTAGCGGTGATAAATCCGGACACGGATACTTTACCTAAGAGTACCCAAACTTATACGGTGGTTTCTCAGCCGTTAATGACTGATTACCTTACTCACCTTCATGATGGTAAGTCGGATGGCAATACTTGGGTGGATAAGACCGTTGGACGTTTCCAAGACAGTACTTTGTATACGATTTTTACCACTACTCCAAAGCATACGTTTTGGTTTGGCACTATTTCAAAGGGGATCATTCCTAGCAACCCAGATAAATACTTCTTTGCGGCTTATGTCGATTACAATAGCTCATTCCACCGGGTCATCTTGTTGGCCCGGAGTCAAGATCCAAATGATCATAATCTGTACAGCTACACCATCCACACTGGAAAGCAAATTACGTCATCGACGATTGCAGCACCTAATACCGATACTCAGGAAGTTTACGGAGGGGCCAGTGGTAGTAAATATGATTTGATTTTTAAAAACTACCAAGGCAAGTCGTATGCGGTTATTTTGAAGGGCTTTGAACATGCTGATGGTGAATATGGGATGTTGCCAGTCTTTGATGGGGGCTTATTGGACCCTACGTACGGCTCTAATACTTACGATCAAAATGATGAGGCGGCCAAAACGAAGTCAATCGGTTCCTGGGCAAGTGCGATCCCACAGGAAACTTCGACCAAGGTT
The DNA here is from genome assembly GCF_947387495.1 of Limosilactobacillus difficilis. Taxonomy (GTDB): domain Bacteria; phylum Bacillota; class Bacilli; order Lactobacillales; family Lactobacillaceae; genus Limosilactobacillus; species Limosilactobacillus difficilis. The sequence goes on along the minus strand of NZ_CANDNU010000072.1, from coordinate 1,517 downwards.
AGATACGTGGACCAAGCAACTGGAAAAGACATTGTTCAACCAATGGAAATTAGTGGCTTTGGTTATCAAGGCTTCAAAATTAAGGGTGATGCTCCAACGGTTACGGGGTATCATTTGGTATCCGAACCTAAGTTCCTGGGCTTGGCTTATGAAGACGGTACGATTTCGCCATATAAAGTTGGGCAAACTTATGATTTAGCTTTGTCGGATAGTGTCGTAATTAAGCAAACGGTGATTCATACCGATGGGACCGTGAGGGCGACTGCGTACTATAAGGGGAGTCCGTTGACGAATGCCAGCAAGGTCTTGGGGCGTAAGAGCTACAACGATCATATGAGTTTTGGTACCCCGGATGGTAAATTCTATACTTACACCAACCGAATTGGTCAGGTCGATGACAGCTATATTTACTACTACGCCAAGGACAGCGATCCCAAGGACAGCGAAATGCGGCTGCACTTCATTGATGTGACGGGCGTTAACAACAGTTACTACGCACCGTCCGATGGGCCAGAACTTGATGTTGATAAAGTTAAGACCATTCATGGCAACATTGGGGAAAATTACAGCTTTACCTACAAGGTGCCAACTAATTACTACGAAGTTGGCTCCAGTGACGTCACGGGGACGTACTCAGTGACGCACCACGATGCTTATGTTTATGTAAAGAAGCAGGCTGAAAATAAGCTTTATGCTCCGGTCGCCAGTGACCCGCTTACCGTGGAACAAGGGACGACGTTGACCACCGGTCAAGCAAAGGCCGCCGTTAAGTACAACGGTGATGTACCAAGTGATGCAACGTACGCGTGGGATCCGAATACGCCAGTTGATACCGCAACGGTTGGTTCGTACACGCCAAACGTAATTGTAACGTACGGTGATCATACGACCAGTTCAGTTCCAGTGACCGTCAATGTGGTGGCTAAGACTGATAAGAGTAACTACACCGTTGCGGCTGGGAAACCGGTCACCTTGACTCACGGTCAAAAAGTAAAAGTAGGTGACAGTCTTAATAGCAGCGCGGTGACCCTGAAGGACGCCAAGGGACAAGCGGTAAGTTTGCCAGATGGAGCGAAGGTCGTTTGGACGACCGCACCAGATACCAGTGAAGTTGGGAACGACAAGACTGGTCAAGCCAAGGTAGTTTATGGTGGTACATCGGAATCCGAGCCGGTCACGGTAACTTACAACGTGACGCCAAATGATGCAGATCAATACCAGCCAGAGTTAATCACGCCAGCGGTTGATCAAAACGCGCCAGTTGATCCAACCAGCGTAGTCACCAACCAAGACAAGTTGCCAAAGGGGACAACGTATAGTTGGACGAAGGAGCCTAACACTGAGACGGCTGGGCAACCAGCTACTGGTAGTTTGCATGTAGCTTACCCAGATGGGTCAAGCGAGGACGTCCCAGTTACGGTCAACGTGAAGTCAAACAAGGATCAATACCAGCCAGAGTTAATCACGCCAGCGGTTGATCAAAACGCGCCAGTTGATCCAACCAGCGTAGTCACCAA
>NZ_CANDNU010000071.1 GCF_947387495.1 Limosilactobacillus difficilis | reverse complement strand
CTCATCAACCAATAATTAATTGGTCAGTGCTATTTATTTCAGCTTAGTGGCTAACTTATTCTTGAAATTTAGAAAATTCTCAGTACTAAAAAAGGTCTGAAAAAATACCACGATTTCCGTCACTTTTTGCAAAAAATCCCGGGAGAGCCCATTGCTACGTCGTTTGCGGAGTGACGAAAAGTGACGAAAAATATCACTAGTGACGAAACTAGAGGGGATGATCTACCAAACCCGCAAAGACCCCAAGAGCAACCGCCAAGCTCAACGCCAAATCATCCCCAAAGCTTGACATCATCGACGCAATCAACGGCACCCGCAAGGGTAAGCGTCAAATTTGGTTCTTGCCGGGATATAACAAAAAAGTAAATGCCAATCGATCACGTCGACGCTTTCGAGGTTCGACACCAAGCTGGTTCTCAGCTTCTTTGAGTTGTAAATCGAGATTATTCATTGCGCTCATAGGAATCCTCCTTAACTTCGTTAATTTGCAACTGTTGAACATCCTTGCCAGGTGCGATCACCATCAAGTGATGCGGTTTACCGAGCAGTAAACGTAGCAGTCGTTCACGGATCGTGACGTTGTGCATGCTGACGACGCCATCTTGGCGGGGAGGCTTGGTAACACTGATTGATACTTTGTTAGCCATTCTTGCTAGCTCCTTTCATTAAGTTAGGTGAGCCATTTCTCACACCTATTTGCCAGGAGCAGAAAAAAAGTGAACCATATCTGGCTCACTTTTACGAAAATTATTCTTTTTTGTTATGGCAGATTGCAAGAAATAACTTGAACGAATTTAATGACGTAAATTAAGCAAGAAGATCTCAATTGGTGTATGCCAATTAAGACATTTAAGTGGCTGTGAATTCAGATACCAATTGATTTGAACCAGCTGGCGATCGCTCAGCTCTTCAATAGCTTGTCCCTTGGAAATAAACCGTCGCAAAACTCGATTACTGTTCTCATTACTACCGCGTTCATGTGGTGAATAAGCATGGGCAAAATAAACCGGAGTACCAGTTCGCTGCTCAATTGCCTGGTAGTTAGCGAACTCTTTACCATGATCTACGGTAAGCGCCTTGAGCTTGTCTTGAAGTTGACTAGCTAGTTCAAGTACGGCCTGAGTCATGGACTGACTGTCGCGACCATGGAGCCGTTTAACAATTGTCAGGCGACTCTTACGCTCCACAAAAGTAGCCACAGCTTGACCTTTACGTTTGCCAGAAAGTACGGTATCAGCTTCAAAGTGGCCGAATTCCTGGCGAGTTTCGACTTTATGAGGACGCTCCTCAATTGAGCGGCCGTGACTGAACGTACCACGCTTTTCTTTAGCACGATGGCGACGAATTCCATGATCAGGCAAATCGGGTAGCTGTACATCAAACCATCCTTGATCAATCCAGTTATAGACCGTCTTGTAGGCAATCCCCACCACATGGGCAACTTGTTCAGGGGACCACTTCTGGACTTGAATCTTTTCCTCGACCAAGTGTTTAAGGTTTTTAGTGAGCGAAGACTTCCGCCCCCGTTGACTAACCTTGCGTTCAAAGTCAGTTTGTGCTAGCTCAGCCTGGTACTCACTATTTAGCCGGTGAAGTTCGTTAAAGACTGTGGTTTTACTAAAGCCTAAGTAATTAGCGATGTATCGTAAGGAACGTCCTTCATTATGAAGCGTTTCAATGACAATGCGGTTCTGGAATGATAAAATAGTGGTGCCCATTAAGGTCCTTCTTTCTAATGGAATGTTGAGGTAACACCATTAAAGACCTTGATGGGTTTTTCTGTCCACTTAAATGTTCAACTTAAATTTTACAATCTGCCACAAAAATGAGCGAAAAACTTTTCAATTATAACCAAATCATCAAATTTGTTAAAACTATTAACAACTATATTGATTGATAATGATACCTTTTACGTAAATGTAAGGGGTGTTTTTAGTTAAAGATATCCTATTTTTGTCAAAAATTTACTTATCACTTTTGGAAAATACTATGGTAATTCTCTTGTTGACTTATATCTTGATTAGCTAATAAATATGGAAAATACGCAATAATTTAATATGACGTAAATTGAATGTTTGTTTAGTATTTTAAAATTTATTACAAAAATATAGTAATATTTGATGGCTTATCGAATGGTCAGTTAAAGGGAATAATTATTGCCTTTTATGAACAAATATTTAAATCTAGTTCAATATTCATTTCTATAGTAACCTATTTAATTGCAAAAGAAATTACTTGAGGAGTAATACTGTTGAATAAGTTATCTACAAAGAATCATTACAAGCTGTATAAGTCTGGTAAACAATGGATTACAGCTTTAGTCATCGCCACTACTCTTGGAATAACTGCGGTAACTACAACTGCACATGCTAAAGATAATCCAGCTACCACAAACGAACAATCTGAATTGGTTAAGAGTGTACCTACTAAAACGGACGATGTATCAAAGCCAAACAATTTGGTTTATCAAACAGAAAATTCTACCAATCAATCATCAATGACAAAAAAAGATGTTAAGAATGAGGAACAGTCTGCAAAGGTGACGACTACATTCGATAATGATCAGCAGCTTCATAAATTATTTACCAGTGATACTGATATTAATACTGTTAAGCAATTACTTGGGCCAGCAACTATTTTTCATATTTTTTCTGATCAAACTGAAATAAGCGCTGACACTAACGGTAATATAGCAACTAAAGCATTGTTGAATGGTCCTGAGTTTGGTACGCGTGGTGAATCACAAAACCACACAACACGTGATGTTTATTACATTGGAAGCATCGCTCAAATCGGTGCAAATGCATTTCGGACTGGGAATAACTATGTTGTCCTTGGCGATGATTCAAATGTAAAATTTAATGGCGATCAGGTATTTATTAACGGCAATCGCCTAGATCATTTGAAAAAAGCTGATGTGCATGTGATTAAGGGGTATCTTGATATTGATAACGAACTTGATTCGTTAAGGAATACTTCGGGAATACTAGCTTCTCTTCCAAACGATTCCAAAGTAATTGTTGATTTTGGAGATATGAACAATCGCTTTATCGATATTAGCCAAGTTGACCAAGGAACTGATAATTTAGTTATTATTAATATTGACGCTAGTTTATTAGAACAATCGCAACCAATTACAATTAAGGGACTTAGCAGTAATCGTGATGGTGCAGCAGTAATTCTTAACGTTCGTGGCGCAAAGGAAACTATAAATTGGCAAACACAAACTAAACTTGTTTATGATGATGGGACACAAGTAGGTCCTGGAGAAAGCCATAATAAGCCAAACCATGTTTTATGGAATTTTGGCAACGCAACACAGTACATTAATATTAATAGTGGTTATTTGATGGGAAGTGTACTTGCTCCTAATAGTGAAATAACTGCTAATGTAAATGCTGACGGAAACTTGATTGGTAAAAAAGTTAACATTAAGGGCGGCGAGTCTCACCGTTGGGATTTTTGGGCACCAGAATTCGTAACACCCGTTTTTCCACATGGAAATAATGATTTTGTTTACTCACCACATAATGGCCAGTCAACAACACCCAAACATAAGATACCTAAACATAAGATACCCACACAGGGAAAGCCAACGACCCCGGGTAAGGCAACAACCCCAATTAAGCCAACGACCCCGGGTAAGGCAACAACTCCTGGTAAGCCAACGACCCCGGGTAAGGCAACAACTCCCGGTAAGCCAACGACCCCAGGCAAGGCAACAACCCCGGTTAAGCCAACGACCCCAGGCAAGGCAACAACTCCGGTTAAACCAACGACCCCAGGCAAGGCAACAACTCCGGTTAAGCCAACGACCCCGGGTAAGGCAACAACTCCGGTTAAGCCAACGACCCCAGGCAAGGCAACAACTCCAGTGCAACCAACGGACCCAAGTAAACCGACAAGCCCAGTACAGCCAAGTACTCCGGTAGTGTCAACAACGCCAAAGACGAGTATTCCGGTAGTGCCGACAACGCCAAAGCCAAGTACTCCGGTAGTGCCGACAACGCCGAAGACGAGTACGCCAAAGGTACCGACACCGCAACCAAGTAATCCGACAGTAACAACGCCGAAGACGAGTACGCCAAAGGTACCGACACCGCAACCAAGTAATCCGACAGTAACAACGCCGAAGACGAG
>NZ_CANDNU010000070.1 GCF_947387495.1 Limosilactobacillus difficilis | reverse complement strand
ATTAAAAAAAGTCCATTCAGAATTTTTGCCAAATTCCGAATGGGCTTTATCATTTTAGGGACTTATGTCACAGCCCCCTTCTTCGCTATTAGTATGGTACTCAATTATACTTAAACCGACTGAATAGCAACAGTTTTCAAGTCTTTTAAATCATTCTACAGTAGTTCCATATTTAATGATCACTGTCTCTGCTATTGCTTTCATAAGTAGAATTTCCTTTTTCAGATCTTCCTCATCATTCAATGGATTAAAATGATTTTCTCCTTCTTTATTATGAACCAAGCTATTTCTAATAGCATATAACCTTCTGGCAATCTTACCGTATGTTTTTTCACTATTGTTTAGATTATTAATACTAAACCTAAATTTCAAGAAAAAGTTACTTTTGTTTTGGGGGAGAAAAATGAAAAAACATCGTTTAACACATACCCTGGCGGTGGTTCTGGTGGCAGGCCTGATTCTATCCGGTTGCACAAATAGTTCGTCAGCTAAGCACAACGAAGCCGATAGTTCTAGCACCAGTTCATCCGCCACGGTTAACAACAACCAGTCGTCAACACCGTGGAATAGCAGTAAGGATCAAAAGCTGGCCCAGTTTATGGATGACTGGGCACCGACCATGAACCAGCAATACGAGAAATACAGTGGTCACGGAAACATCGGGACAAAGTCAGGGATGGAGTACCCAAGTGAATTTGGCCAAACGACCGTTAATGGCACGAATGATTCAATCGGCTGGGCACCGTCAGGGAAGGGCCCGTACGCATATAACGTCGTCGCCATTTACAACTACGACCGGCCGGGCAACGCGGCAACGCATATTACCTATGCCTTCGCATTTCACGACGGCGAGCCAGTTGCTCTCGTCGACCAAAGTACGAACGGAACTCCCGATTGGACACCAACTAAAAACACTGATGTTTCTGGTAACTTCGCCAAGATCGCCGCGGGCGGTTCCAGCTCATTTTAAAACTAATAGCTGCTCACCGGCTAGTGCTTCTGGTTGACTAATTAGGAAGGGCCAAGAAGCTATATTTTCTCGCCAGCCCCTTTTGTTTTAGGTGCGCTCGAATTTATATCAATTGATCGTTTTCGCGGTAAACACACCACCTAGAGGTACTCTTCAATGTTCTTTCAGCTTCAGCTTATTAGTCACAAGCGGTATTGTGGAGGATTGATGCCCAATGCCATTGTCAGGCGGGTAACCTTGGGAAGTAGCAGATTACTTTTTTTAACAAGGGTCGGTTGGTGAAGAAAATCGCGGGTTTTTCCGGCGAAGATAACCTTTCCCCGTCCCATCACAATAACCTGGGGAACGTTTTGCGCGACCCAGTCAAGGTTATGACTGATTACTAAAATAGTGTGGCCCCGTTTTGCCAATTTAGTGAATATGTGGCTGACTAATTGCTGGCTTGGCCAGTCCAGGGCAATCATTGGTTCATCAAATAGGGCAATCTGCGGATTGGGAGCCAGAACGGTTGCAATACTCAGCAATTTACGATCCGATAATGAAAGATCATAGGGATTCTGCTGGGCCTGTTGGGAAAGGTTGGTTTCTTTAAGAACAGCCGTAACGGTTTCTGACCGCTTCTTTGCGGGAACCTTTAACTGGCGCAGTTCCCACTCAACCTCTTTTTTAACGGAACTATTAAAAAATTGGTCGTCCGGATCCTGAAACGCCAGGCCAATTTTGCGTGCCCGTTCGGTTTTGAGGAAGTCTTTCAACGGCTGCTGGTCAACCGTAATTTTTCCCTGGTGAGTGGTAACAAGGCCACCGAGCAATTTAAACAGGGTTGACTTGCCCGCCCCGTTTTCGCCAATCATGGCGGTCAATCCCGGCTGCAGATCTAGGTGATCAGCTTTGACCGTGAATTGTTGCTGCGGGTATGAGAAACGGAGATTATGAATCTTGAGCTGCATGAAAAGCCTCCTCTAGTTGTTGATAATTGACGGGGTAGGACTGACCATCCGTCGGGAGCACCCACCCCATTTTTTTAGCTAGTTGCCAGCAGACCGGATGCTTGATTCGGGGGCTAGTGAAGCGATTAAACACGGCAAAAGGGGTGCCATGATCGACAAGTTGTCCTTTATCCATGAGCCAAAGTTCGTCCGCAACCTCCGCCAAAGCGTCAACCTCATAACTCGTGATAAAAACGAGGGCCGTTGTTTGCTGTAACCAGTGAAAGAAGATTTGTCGCCCGCGGGAATCCATCTGACTGGTGGGATCATCCATGATTAAAATTGCCGGATCGGTAACAATGACACTGGCAATTGCTAAACGCTGCTTTTGTCCTCCGGAAAGAGCCGCTGGTGATAGCGTCAGTTGGTTTGTAAGACCGAATAATTGAGCAACGCGACGGACTTTTTTCTTGATTTGTTGTGACTGAATTCCACGGTTGATAAGGTTAAAGGCTAGTTCATCGGCAACCGTCTCGGTAAAGCTAGTTAGTTGACTGCTGGCATCTTGCAGGACGACGCCTGTTTGGTGGTTATAGACCCCCCAGTCTTGCTGTGGCGACCACTGGTTAATCTGATAGTGCCCGCTAACCTCGCCATCAACCATTTTAGGAAGGGTACCTGCGAGAAGGTGACAGAGAGTTGTCTTGCCAGCACGACTATTACCGATGATTCCGATAATGTGTTTGTTTGTTAGGCGGATAGAGAAATCCTTGAGCGCGGGCTGACTAGCAGCAGGATAAGAGACACTGACGTGGGAAAATACTATTTTTGAATTAAAAGCCAAACCTTCATTCCTCCTAGCATAATAATGAGGATACTTAAGAGATAGTGATTAAACCTGGCGAGCAGGTAATGATGTATTAATGGCTGCGGCTGGCGCTGGGGATTATCGTATTCACGTAGCTGAAGTGCGATTGCTCTCGTCATGGCTTGGTCAAGCGTTTTAACGACCAAAGGAACTAAGATGGGGAAAAGCATTTTAAAACGATAAAGCCAAGATTTTTGCTGGCCAATGCCCCGGGCACGCTGGGCCAACTTGATCTGGTGCAAGTTAGCCATCATTTGGGGGAGAATGTAACAGACCGAAATGAACATGTAGACTTTCTTAAAAGCAATCCCTTGGCTTTCCAAATAACGGGCATTCTCTGTTACCGAAGTCGTCGCAATAAAGAAAAAGGTGGTAAGGACGATTGTCAATAGCCGGCTACCAAGAAGGAGCGCATAATTGACACCTTCTTTGTAAAAGTTCAAAATCTCTATCCGCCAGAGCAGGGTATGGTTACCGGGGTTGACTAGCCCCTGAACTATGATCATCGTTGCAATAAAAAAGAGACTAAAGCTGAGGATCTTCACTAGACTACTTAGCTTGCCAATCGAGATGGCTAAGAGAAACAGAATAAAAACAAGTAGCCAGTTGATTGTCAAGGTCGGAATGACAAAGCTTGCGAGTCCCAGGCAAAGAATCAGTAATAATTTGGTGACGGGGTCAAAGCGTTGAAACCAGGTCAGAGTTGTCATTTTTAACGAACCTTCTTAAAGAAACTGATTAACCGTTGGGGAAGTTGATGGTAAATGAAGGCCGCCAGGTAGGCAACCACAATTTTATCTAAGATGTCCAGCATGAACTCGTCCAGAAAAGAAGCTACCCATACCGGGAAGTGATGGCCAACAAGGAGTGCAAAGACAGTATCACCCCAGACAATCCCCGTTTGGCCGCCGTAAAAGATGATATTTAGCGGGGTTGAAATCACTGCTGAAATAACGGCAATTACCAGGGCAGCGAGTAAGATGCACTTCTTTGTCTTAAACCAGCCCCGGGCGAAAAGGAGGCCGACGGTGAGGCCGATGGCAATGCTGGTAATCGAATAAACTCCAGACATCGGTGAAAGGGTCAGACTGTAGATAATGTTGTTTGTAAAACCGCTGATGGCACCAGCCAAGGGACCCCCAAGCATGCTAGCGAGAAAGGTACCGAGAGAACCAAGCCAAACAGGGAGCTTCAAGCCTTCAGCAAAGGCCTTGGCTACATAGTTGATACCAACCGCCACCGGAATTAATGTAATGGTTGCCGGCGATAGGGTGATTTTCCATAACGGATGATGCGATGTTGATTTATTCTGCATTAATAATTTCTCCTTTTAGGTAAAAAACGGTGGATTATAGAATGAAGTTAGCCACCCAGTTGGTGGTAAATAAAAAACGCCATTCGGCGTGACATCAGGTATC
>NZ_CANDNU010000069.1 GCF_947387495.1 Limosilactobacillus difficilis | reverse complement strand
TGGTCATTAAACTAATTCTACCCGTTATGGGTTATTTTTTTAATTTATGTTGCACTTGAATTGTAAATTCTCAAGCCTAACAATTACGTTTGATGGCTTAATTTCAGCATAAATAACTGGAAGAGCAATTCAGGTGACCGTTGTGAGGACTTCAATTGCCGATCACAATCCACTAGGCCAAGATAGCCGTTGGTGAGTGTCTCCATCTTGAAGTGGCGCACCGTTTGCAACCCTAGTTTTACCCGATACGGGTGAACCCTTAATTTCGCGGCGATGCTCCCCTGACTCAGGCCACGTTGGGCCAAAATTTTAATTTGGGTAAGCAGACGAAACTGATTGATCAGAGCCCCATTAATAGCTAACGGTGCTGTTTGAGCGGCCAATAGCTGTTGATAACGACCAAGCGCTTCTTTTTGATTGCGTCGTAATACCGCATTGACCAAGTGGAAGACATTGTTGTCCAATGATTGCTTCACAAGGCCACTTACCATCGCAGCTGTCACCCTTTTTTCCGGATACGAAAGCAGGGCCAACTGTTTCACACTAGCACTCATCCGGCCGTAATCCGCATTGCAGCGTCGTACCAACTCATCCATGGCGTCCGGCTCGATTTGGACTCCTTGATTCTGAAACAACCCCTGAACTGCTTTCCGGGCTGCTACTTCCTTGAGCGGTGAAGCATCCACTAAGACAGCCGTTTTCTTCAATAATTTGACTACCCCTTTGCGGCTATCCAATTTTTCGTAAGGCGCAAACAAGACTAAAATCGTCGTCGGTTCCGGTGCTTTGAGATAGTTGCTCAGTTCGTTCACGTCATGATCAACCTTAACATTGACATGCTGACTGGTTAAAAAATACGGTTTATTAATCATTACCAGCCGATGTTCGCCAAAAAAAGGTGCTGACACAGCATCATCGATTGCCGTCGCAACCGGAGTTACTTCCATGTCATAGTTGCCGACATTCATCACCTGCTCTTCAGTTGGAATCAGCTTATTAAAAGCCACTTTGGCTTGCTTCTGCAAAGCTTGCTGGGTTCCTAACACCAAGTAAACTGGTGCCGGCGGATTCTTCTTTAACTGTTGCTGTAAGGTGGCAACATCCATTTTAATTCGTCTCCTCTTAAACAAGTTTTCCATTGGCCATGTTCACCACGATATTGGTAGCTAATCATGCCATACTGCTGCGTTGACATCGATGGAATCCGATCATCATGAAGGATTTGCATTGTCTCCCGGTTAGGATGACCATAGCGATTAAAACGGCCAGCAGAAATAATAGCCAGCCTCGGTTGCCAGTGGCGAATTGCTTCGGGATCCGTTGCTGTTTTGCTTCCGTGATGTCCTAGCTTGAGGACATCCACCGAAAGCTGCGGATAGCGCTGAATCACCGCTTTTTCACCTGCCCGATCGAGATCACCAGTAAACAAAAAATTGTTTCCACCGAAAATTCCCCACAAAGTTAAGGAATCTTCATTTTTTCCTTGGCCGGGCTTGGCTGGATGAACTGCCCGCAAAATTCGGTCGACATTGTCGCCGGCTTTACAAGGGACGACTTCTGTTGTTCCCACTAATCTGCCTGTAAACTGCGGCAGTGATTCCATCCCGATAGGTACAACCACTTTGCTGACTTTCAGATCTCGCATCACTGACGACATATCACCAATGTGATCAGCATCAGCGTGACTGAGACATAAAGCATCGAGGTGGTTGATCCCTTCGCTCTTTAAATAGTTAATACTACATGTTTCAGCCCGGCTTCGTCCGGCCTTGACCCGAGCCCAGCGTCCTTGCCGAAAACTGAGCCGGCCACCGGTATCGATCATAATCACCTTCCGATTCAACGGGGTGCGAATAATGATACTGTCACCCTGACCAATATCTACAAAAGTGATTTCCCCATTCAATGGAACATGAATGGACACGAAAATCAACAGGTATGCACTCAGCAACGCTAACCAACGCTTTCGGCTGGCCGGACTGTCGACCACTAGTAGGGTGAGAACTAGTAACAAAATAGTTAATGGACCACTTGGCCGCCCAAAGCAGATCTCTCCCGGCAAGTGCGCCAAAGCAATTAGGCAGTGGTGAAATTGCAGCAAAGCCCAGTTAAAACTGTCACCAAAGCAAGGCCACCACCGATAAGTCAAAGCAGCAATGATCGTTCCCGGAAAGATTAGGACAGCAAAGACCGGAATTGCTATATAACTAGCAAACAAACTTAAAATGTGAAATTCAAAGGCCCCGTGGAGGATAGCCGGCAAGGATAGCAGACTCAGTTGAACGGATTGCTGCCAGCCGCCCTCTTTGACATAATACAGCATCAACGACAGTAAATATGACAGCTGCCCACCCATACTCATTAGTAAAAGCGGGTCGTGGACTAGGCCCAAAATGAGACTGAGCGACCAAATATCAATCCCGGTCAGCTTGAAATGTCGTCCCAAAAGGTGACATTCAGCCATAATCACCGCTCGCACTAAGCTAACTGCACCTCCGCCGATGATCAGGTAAGCGGGTAAAAACAGTACTAAAAGCCAGTCGATACTTTCCTTTGTGACATAAAGTCTCGTTAAAAGCCGACGTAATAACTCAATTGCTAGAACAATGTGCATCCCTGAAATGCAAAACAGGTGAATAATCCCTAACTGACGCACTGCTTGCTGCCAATCCTCATTGGGGGTCGAAAAGCCAATCAGCAAACGATCACAGTACTGAGAAAGCGGCTTCGGCAAAATTCGAAAATAGCCATGCAGCCAGGCTCGCAAACAGTGGCAAAGGTCTAACGGTCCTAAAACAGCACGTGGTCGCACTGCCAATTGCCTAGCCCTTAACTGGTTGCAAATTCCCCGCTCCCGATAATAAGTACGAAGATCGAACTGAGCAAAATTCGTTGCCAAAGTCACTGGTTGAAGCTGTCCCCACGCTGTCAGCTGAAGCGGTTGGCGAATGTGAAGCCACCATTGCTGTTCCTTTTTTGTGCGGCAACGCCAATTGACTATTTCCCGCTGACCATCTGAGCACTTGCCAGTTAAAGTCACAAGGTTGCCGTTAACCCGAATCTGGTCGGGCATTACAACCAAACTCTGCTGGCAATCCACTTCAGCAGTCAAGGTCAGCCGATCCCAGCGTTGAACGCGAAAGAAAGCTAAGCTGGCACAGACAGTCATCACAACAATCATCCGCCACCAACAGCGACGCTGGCGGGCAGTTTTGATTCGCAGTAACCAGTACACCACTAGCAGGCTTAACCACCATTGCCGTGTCACCACTACCGTGACAAACAAGGCTGAAGCAATGGCTGCTGGCAACCACGAACGGCTAATTAGTTATTCTTTTGCGGGTGGATGTACTGGTCCAGCCGCGCTTCCTTTAAGATGTCGGGATCAAAAGTAATATGTTTCAATTTGACGTTCTTGAGCTTGATCAGCTTCATTGCGTACTCATCATTATGATAATTACGTAGGTAGTTAATCTGCTTGATGCCGGCCTGCAGTAAGCTCTTGGTACATTGCAGGCATGGAAAATCCGTCACGTAAATCATCGCGCCGTCCGTTGAAACACCAAAACGAGCACACTGCAGCATCGCATTCATCTCCGCATGAATAGTCCTGACACAGTGGCCATCGCGCATATAACATCCCTTATCAATACAGTGATCATCGCCGGAGACTGATCCGTTATATCCTCCTGCAATCACTCGCTTATCACGAACCAGTACGGCCCCGACCGAAAGGCGGGTACAGGTGCTCCGTGAAGCCAGCAAGGCCGCCTGGAGCATAAAGTACTGGTCCCAATCCATTCGCTCATCCACAATGCTTCACCCCTTTTGATTTGTATTTTAGTATAGTACACCCGACAAGAATCGAAAAGAAAACGAATCTAAACTGCCAACTGGTCGCGTAATTTAGCGACAGTTTTATCACCAAAACCGTTGATGTTCTTCAGGTCATCCACCGATTTAAATTGGCCATGCTCCTGACGATACTGCAAAATCAGGTCTGCCTTCTTATCCCCAATCCCCGTCAGAGTGGTCAGTTGCTCTTTAGTCGCACTATTAAGATTAATCGGCTCATGATCAGCGCCGGTAGTCGAACCCTGGTCAGCTTGAGCGGAACTGCCAGTGCTGGCGGCGGTCCCCATCCCAGCCGGTGCCTGCTCACCCTTAGCTGGAATATAAATAGCTGAAGCGTCAACGAGCTGCTTTGCCAAATTAACTTGCGTACTATCGGCATCATCGCGTAACCCACCAGCGGCCGTCACTGCTTCTTGGACTCTGGCACCGTGAGCCAGCCGGTACAAGCCCGGTTGCTTGACTGCCCCTTTGACATCAACTACTACTTTGCCGCTCCTGCGTTGCACACCCCCGTTATTGCTCACTGAACTGGTCTCCATCTGCTGAGACATTTGATGCGGCTTGCCGGTCGAAAAACTGCCAGCAATGCCGTGAGTCAACAAATAAAACGCCAGCAAAACAACAACCGCTAAAGCTATTATTAATTCGCGGCGATAATCTTCCCACAATGCCTTCAACCACTCCTTCATTAAAAGATTCTAGAATATTCGGTACTGATAAGAGTAATTCTTATCGGTGCCGTTTTTTGTTGCTTCGCTATACCATTAAATA
>NZ_CANDNU010000068.1 GCF_947387495.1 Limosilactobacillus difficilis | reverse complement strand
GAAAAATATTAAACTATCAAACACCGTTTGAGATATTTTTTGAAGAACCGTTGCACTTAGTTTGACAATTCGTCATACATAACTCCTTGTATTTTAGACATTAATTTATCCAGTATCAATATTGCATGAAAACGTTTCTAAAATAATGACAAATTCAGTCCTCAAACAACAACCTCCGCATGCGGGTGGATAGCGGACGCGCCAAACGCAAATCCATCCCCACGACAGCCTTTTTCTTCGGACCGATTTTTTCTTCCTTTACCGAACCAGGCTGGATCACGGCTGGTCCAAGATAATAGAATTCTTTGCCAACCGCGTCGCTACGCTTCACAAAAAGCAAAATCTTCACTGCCGGTTGGCCATCTGGCCGGGTCGCCAAGAGCTGCTGAACTTCAGGCGAAGAGAGGTGACGCGGACTCCGCGTGTACCAACGCAAGGACTGGCCGTTTTGCAACTGGTTATCATAGATCGCATTTCGTTGCTGCTGGTCAGTTTTGCGGTAAGTAATAAAAATTGGACATTCCGTTTTATTGACCCGGTAACCATACATCGGCGCACTGACATCGAGCGGCCAATTAAGCAGGCGACAGACATCTTTGCGGTTGTACTGCCGGTAAAGGGTGAACTGATGACGAAGATCGTACTGCTGGCTGATTTCCAGCCCGGTTTCGACTGCATCTTCCAAGAGACGGGCAAAATCGCCGCCCGTCTCGATCGCCTTTACTAGCGTTGGATTCAGCTGATAGTTTGCTCCTTGATGGACAAGCAGTGCCTTTCCACCATACAAGGCTTGCTGGGTCGTTTTCCCCTTCTTAACCGCAAAAAAGCGCAGGCTTAAAACATCATCAAGCGACTGCAAAAGCCTTTCGTTTAGATAAGCATTCTCTTTCTTCAAGGTGCTAATCAGCAAGTCTTGCTTGCATTGGTGATCAGGAGCCTGCATCAATAATTGCAAAAGAATCAACTCGTGGGGCCGTTTGCCATTTAGCAATTCTTTGCTAACAAAAGTCAGGGTCGCATTCTCATAAGGCGTCAGCTCAATTGGAATCCCCATTTTCTGGAGAAAAGTCCCGTAATTTGCCAAGCGACTATTCATCGCAAAGGTCTGGGGTGCAACTGAGCCGTATTGCAAAAAATCATGCAAGAGCGGTGGCCGGCCCAAACGTCGGCGAAGATCTTGGTAAGCCCGACGAAGTTCCCGCAACCCATCCAATTTGACTTTTTCTAAAGATTTCAAGATTCGCGTGACAGCTACCCGCCGGAAATTGATAGTTGAAACCCCAATTGTCAGCGGTACTTTGACCTCTTGCCGTGCTCGGTCGGCTTGCCGACTGGTATCCTGATTTAAGGCCAGTGGAATCAGAAAGTTATTGCGGTAATTACCAATAAAGTCAATTACTGTAACGTAATCCTTCCCCGGATATTTTCGCAGACCCCGTCCTAGTTGTTGAACGAAGACGATCGCCGACTGGGTATTGCGGAGCATGATAATTTGGTTCAGTGAAGGAATATCCACTCCCTCGTTAAAGAGGTCAACCGTAACGATATACTCCAACTTTCCGCTTTCCAGCTGGTCTACGGCGTGCTGGCGGCGGGCGGAACTATCCGCATTGGTCAAAGCGATCGCCGGGTGATTCGCAGCAGAAAATTTAGCCGCCAGTTCACGGGCTTCTTCTTGACGGGAACAGAAGACGAGTCCCCGGGCTTGGGAACCACAGTAACCGTAATAATTCAGCTGATCCAAAACGTATTTAACCCGTTGATCAGAAACTAGGTGCCGCAGGCTCGTCGTCTCCGTAATAATTTCACCATCTTGCTCAAAGTCCTGAACCCCCACATAGTGGAAGGGAGCCAGCATCTTTGCCGCCAAAGCAGATTTGAGGCTGATTTCATAAGCGAGGTGGTAGTCAAAGAGCGCATAAACATCCTCTTTATCCATTCGGTCGGGGGTTGCGGTCATTCCCAACCAAAACTTTGGCTCGAAATAGTCCAAGACGCGGTGATAGCTGGGAGCTGCTGCCCGGTGAGCTTCATCGATGAGGATGTAATCAAAGGTGCTGGCCTTAAAATGAGCCAAAGCTGTTGGCTGACTAAGGGTCTGGATCGTCGCAAAAAGATACTTGGCATCCCAGTCGTGGCGATTTCCAGTCAGAAGGCCAAAATTACTAGCCGGTCCACCGATGACTTTTTTAAAACTTGCCAGCGATTTCTTGGCAATTTGTTCACGATGGACCACGTATAGAAAACGACGCGGCGCAAAGTCCTTAACTGCAAAAGCTCCCAAATAAGTCTTTCCCGTCCCGGTGGCAGACACAACCAATCCCCGTCGGGCACCGCTCTTGACTAAGGATTGCAGTGATTTAAGAGCAGGACGCTGCATTTGGTTAGGCTTGATCGTCGCCTGCGGCCCTTCATGTTTGCCAAGTGGACGATACGGCGGTCGCCAGTTCTTTTGATATGCTGCTAACCACGCTTTCGTTAAGGGCTGACTATGCGCTGCCAAAGCCGTCACTTGCGCTTTCAGCTCAGCGGTCAATCGTGCATTAGTCGTTGAGGAGACCTTCAGTGCCCACTCCACGTTTTGCAAGAGCGCCGAACGGGTAAAATTAGCACTGCCAATCACTGCTGTCTGGTATTCACCATGATCGAAAAGATAAGCTTTGACGTGAAAACCCGCTTCTTTAACAATCTTAACGGTCAAATTAGGAATTTTTGCTAGTTCAGCAAAGACAGCCGGCCGATTAAAACCAAGATAATCACTAGTATAGATCGTTCCCGTTACTCCCTGGTCCGCTAAATCAGCCAAAACTGCCTTGAGTGGCACCAGCATATCAAGCGTAATAAAGGCGACTGCCCAGCTGAAATGCCGGCAGTTCAGCAACTCGTCCTGAATTGTCTGCCAGATGGTTTCCCTTTGCCCGTTTTGCAGGAGGTGGGGTCCTAATTGCTGGTGGCCTGGGTATTGCTGATCATATAAGCCGTTGAGAATGGCGTTCTTTAATACTTCTCCTTTATCCATCATTGGTCCTTGCCCCGTTTTTACTTCCGATACTGACTGCTTCTAAGTGCGATTTAATGTAGAGCAAATGTCAAACTAGGTGCTCTGATTCACTTCAATATTGCCCAATTATCATTATTCGTAATGCCCCCATGCGGCATAAATAATGACTTCCTTCTTTGCTTCGTTCACTTTGTAGACAACCCAATGTTGGGCATTGATGCGACGGGAATAGAACCCTTGAATAGAGGGTCGAGCTTTTCGAAACTTTGGTTATGTTTATAAGGATTCTCCTTTAATTGGTGGCTAATCTGCAAAAAGCTTTTTTCTAAATAAGAGCCCTTTCTTGGATTTGATAGTGTAACTCCCAATTTACTCCACACCTTGGTTTACTAAGAAAAGCGTTTCTTGAATTGCCTTCCAAACATCTTCACCAATTACAACAGCACCTTTTTCGCCCGGCTTGGTAAGCTGAATCATGGCCGACTCTTTATCATTGTTGACTTTTTTGATTAATTTAAAAAAGCCCTTGCGGTGACTACATTGTCCATTTTAACGCCTCCTGTACGTCATTCTATACGTTCAGCATACAACATGTACATGATAAAAAAAACATTACATAGTGGGCCAAAAGTGAAAATAGAAGCAACGGCAACGAATCATAAAAGGAGATGAAAAAATGGGCTGGTATCGTGGGCGGTATGTTTTTTAAACACCATAATTTGGCGCAGATGTTAGCAGAGAGCAAAAAAGATTATCATTTCAGAGTTAGAAACAAAGGCCAAGCCGATAGCACGGTGGTTAAATTCGTATTCAGTGACCAGGTTCAGAAAGATAGACGTGCGTTTTGTGCTTGCCGTATTCTGTATAGCGCTTATTGTGACTATTGCCAGCAGCAGGGACTAACGCCGCTGACTAACCAGCAATTCAAGCACAACATGGGAATGCTCGGTTTTGTTTATCAGAAACACCATCGCTTTTATGCTGGTTACTACCAGAACAAGGTTACGACCGCTTATAAGAACATTGGCTTGGTTAGTAAGTAGATGTTCCATACAGTTCACAACTACATCAATTATCATAAACACTGGTATAACAACATTCAATAATTAATGGCATTAGACAAAATTGCACATTATCGGGAATGTTTGTAGTTTTTTAAATGTTTTATCAATGACAAATACCATGAAACATTAAGCGAAGAGCTACCAGACAGCAAACGGAAGCACTTCGAAAAGGCACTCTTCTTTGTCATGATGAGAGGCGTTGTTGCGGATGACAATCAACTTATCAGTATCTAGGCACAAAAAAAGAGCGCCTTATTTTGGCGCTCTCTAACAAAATAGCCGGCTCGATACAAGTAACCAACTGGTATCTTTTGCACACAGTCTATCCTGTTTTTCTCTGTATCTGTATTATATCACATTGTATGTTATTGATAACTGATACATGATACAATGTGCGAGGCACACAGTGAAGCCTAACCAGCTCCAAATAGTGCTAGAAAGGGGGTAACCTCTTTTGAAACTCACTATCTTGTTTTTCTTTGTTGTGCCTAATAAGCACATTAAACGTCTAATCAAAAAGATTGTGCGAAAGCTATTTCGGTAATTAGCATTTAATTTTTTAGTGCTTGCCAAAAGGTAGGCGCTTTTTTGATATTTCCGTACTTAAAAAGGCCTTGTTTTACATTGGTAACCTAAACTAGACTAAAATTTCCGCAGAGCAAAAGAAAAAGGCCGCTAAAATAGCGACCTGACCCCGTCAGCAAGTATTATTTTTTCGCAATTTTTCCGCAAAATTTGTTTTTGATAGTTTTTTCTGGTTTTTCCTGAGAATTTACAATTCCCTAAATTTCAAGAATAAGTTAGCCACTGGACTCAAATAAATAATACTGACCAATTGATTATTGGTTGATGGAGCTG
>NZ_CANDNU010000067.1 GCF_947387495.1 Limosilactobacillus difficilis | reverse complement strand
AGAAAAATATTAAACTATCAAACACCGTTTGAGATATTTTTTGAAGAACCGTTGCACTTAGTTTGACAATTCGTCGCTTTAAAAAAAATCACCCTCAAATTTTGAGGATGATTATACGTCTCCACCAACACCAATTGACAGAGACCCAAATTTTGAGGATGATTATACGTCTCCACCAACACCAATTGACAGAGACCCGAAAATAAGAAAACGACCGCAAGCAATGCCTACGGTCGTCGTGTTTTCTAGTAAATTAGTGTCGTCTTAGTTTAGCAATGAGCATTAAATTACTATTACTTGTTTTGGATGGCGTCACGAGCCTGAGCGCTCAGGTTGTAGAAGGAGTGAACACCCTTGAATTCAGCTGAAGAACCAAGCTGGTCTTCGATCCGCATCAACTGGTTGTACTTAGCCAGACGGTCAGTCCGGTTCATTGAACCAGTCTTGATTTGGCCAGCATTAGTACCAACAACCAGGTCAGCAATCGTCGTGTCTTCAGTTTCACCAGAACGGTGTGAAACGATGGCAGTGTAACCAGCTTCCTTAGCCATTTCGATGGCTTCCAGAGTTTCGGTAACAGTCCCGATTTGGTTCATCTTAACCAGGATGGAGTTAGCAGCACCCATCTTGATACCCTTTTCCAGGTACTTCGTGTTAGTAACGAAGAAGTCGTCACCAACGATTTGAACCTTCTTGCCGAGCTTGTCAGTCAGCTTTACCCAGTCGTCCCAGTTGTTTTCGTCCAACGGGTCTTCAACAGAAATGATTGGGTACTTTTCAATCAGAGAACTGATGTAGTCAATGAATTCGTCAGTTGAGAATTCTTCACCAGTTGACCAACGAAGCTTGTACTTCTTAGCGTCGTCGTCCCACAGTTCGGAAGCAGCAGCGTCAAAGCCGAGGGCAATGTCTTTGCCTGGCTTGTAGCCGGCACCTTCGATCGCCTTGAGCAAGAACTTGAATGGTTCTTCGTTGTTAGCAAAGTCAGGAGCAAACCCACCTTCGTCACCAAGACCAGTGTCCTTACCAGCAGCTTCCAGTTCACGCTTCAGTTCGTGGAAAGTTTCAGCACCCATCCGGATAGCTTCACGAACGCTCTTGGCACCAACTGGCAGAATCATGAATTCCTGGAAGTCCACCTTGTTGTCTGAGTGGGCACCACCGTTGATAACGTTCATCATTGGCGTTGGCAGAACGTGGCCATTAACACCACCGATGTAGTTGTAAAGCGGAACCTGCAGTTCGTCAGCAGCAGCACGTGCAGCAGCGATTGAAACTGACAGGATGGCGTTAGCACCCAGCTTGCCCTTGTTAGGAGTACCGTCAAGCTTGATCATAGCTTCGTCGATGCCGCGTTGATCAGTAACGTCGTAACCAACGATTTCCTTTGCGATGATGTCATTAACGTTAGCAACGGCCTTCAGAACGCCCTTGCCGCCGAAACGACTCTTGTCGCCATCACGGAGTTCAACAGCTTCGTGTTCACCAGTTGAAGCACCAGAAGGAACAATACCGCGACCGAAGCCACCAGCTTCAGTGTAAACCTCTGCTTCAACAGTTGGATTACCACGTGAGTCAAGGACTTCACGAGCATAAATATCTGTAATAAGTGACATTAGATGAATCTCTCCTCTTTTATTGATGTGGAAAGCAATTCCACGATTCATTGTACTATGTTGCTCACCCGAAAACAAACCATATTAGCTATTTACTAATTCTAGGAAACTGTCCGGATCAAGCGAGTGCCCACCAATCAAACAACCATCAATATCACGCTTTTTCATCAAAACTTTGATGTTATCAATGCTGACACTACCGCCGTACAGAATGCGAATATTCTTGGCAATCTCGTCATCAAACATATCGGCAATCGTGTTGCGGATCAAGTAGCAGCCATCTTCCGCTTGAAATGGATCGGCACTGTGGCCCGATCCAATGGCCCAACTTGGTTCGTAACCGATCGTGACGCGTGCCATATCCGCCGGTTTGACACCACGCAGGTCGACCAGCAAACGGTTGACAACCCAGTGCACCTTGTGACGCGTCACCTGCCGCCCCATCGTTTCATCACAGCAAACCAGGGGGTGGAGACCGTTGCGCAAGGCCGCCAGCACTTTCTTATTAATCAGGTCATCGTCTTCTTTAAAGATCCGCCGTCGTTCCGAATGCCCCAACAGGACATGGTGGACCCCCATGTCGTCTAGAGCCAAGGGGCTAGTTTCACCCGTATATGCGCCGAAATCATGATAGTAGCAATTTTCAGCCATGATCTTCAACGGCGATCCCTTCGCAGCTCGCACCATATCTGCCAGAAACATGGGTTGAGCTGCGAGAACAACGCTTCGCTCAGTAGTCGGTGGCAGTTGATCCTTGATCTGGTTGACGAACTCCACTGCTTGACCGAGTGTCTTATTCATTTTCCAGTTTCCAGCAATAATCGGCACCCTCATATGGGTTCCTCCTTATCAGCTAACAGGTGTTGGCAAAATGTGGTCAATAATGGCCACGACTTATCACACAGACTAATCCTTATCGGTAATGGCCTGGATGCCTGGCAGAACCTTCCCTTCAAGGTAGGTCAGAGAAGCCCCACCACCGGTAGAAATGTGAGTCAGTTGGTCAGCAACCCCGAGTTGCTTAACGGCGGCCGTCGAGTCACCACCGCCGACAATCGTCGTTGCTTGACTCAGGCTACCAAGGTACTTACCAACGGCCAGCGTGCCCTTAGCGAAGTTCGGCATTTCGAAGACGCCCATAGGACCGTTCCAAACAACCGTCTTCGCATCCTTGAGGACACTTTCGAAGAGGGCAACCGTCTTCGGACCGATGTCCAGTCCTTGCCAGCCATCGTCGATGTCGCCTTCGACAACCTTGGTGTTAGCGTCGTTGTCAAACTTGTCAGCAACCACGTTATCAACCGGCAGAACCAGCTTGTCACCGGCACGGTCCATGATCTGCTTGGCCAAGTCAATCTTGTCCTTTTCCAGCAGAGAGTTGCCGACCTTCATGCCCTTGGCAGCAAGGAAAGTGTAGGCCATCCCACCACCGATGATGATCTTGTCAGCCTTGCCGAGCAGGTGGTCAATAACACCGATCTTGTCAGAAACTTTAGCACCACCAAGAATGGCAACAAATGGCCGTTCTGGGTTGTCCACAGCGTTGCCCAAGAACTTGATTTCTTTTTCCATCAGGAAACCAACAGCGGACTTGCCCTTCATGTTCGAAGCAATGCCGACGTTGGAAGCGTGTGAACGGTGAGCCGTACCGAAAGCATCGTTAACAAAGACGTCGCCGAGCGATGCCCAGTATTTGCCTAATTCAGGGTCGTTACCAGATTCGCGCTTAACGTACTTGCCATCCTTTACATCTTCGTAACGGGTGTTTTGAACTAGCAGAATGTCGCCATCCTTCAGGTTGTCAATGGCGTCTTCCAGCTGTTTGCCTTCCGTCACCGGGACAAAGGTTACCGGCTTGTCCAGCAACTTGGACAGACGTTCAGCAACCGGCTTCAATGACTTAGCAGGCTTGTCTTCTTCCTTCTTAATCCGGCCCAAGTGTGAGAACAGGATTGCCCGGCCATTATGTTCGATCACGTACTTGATCGTCGGCAGGGCAGCGACGATCCGGTTGTCATCCCCAACCTTGCCGTCCTTAATCGGAACGTTGAAGTCGAGGCGCATCAAAACCTTTTTACCATTTAAATCTAAATCCGTAACAGAAACCTTAGCCATCTACGAGTTCCTCCTTAAAAAAGGGACTGTGCCAAAACCTTGTTTCGTACACAGTCCCGTTATTACCTAATGGCAGCTAAATTAGAGCGTTGCAAAATGGAGCAGCGTCCGAATCATGTTGCAAGTAAAGCCGTTTTCGTTGTCGTACCAAGCAACCGTCTTTACCAGTTGAGTGCCATCGTCAGCTTCCATGATGTCAGTCTGTGATGGGTCAAAGACTGAGCCGTAAGTTGAGCCAATGATGTCAGATGATACGATTTCGTCTTCGGTGTAACCAAAGGCGTCGTTGCCTTCAGCAGCCTTCTTCATTGCGTCGTTCACTTCGTCAACCGTAACCTTCTTGTTCAGAACAGCTACCAGTTCAGTCAGAGAACCATCAGGAACACCAACACGTTGAGCGTGGCCAGAGAGCTTGCCGTTCAATTCAGGAATTACCAGGCCGATAGCCTTAGCAGCACCTGATGAGTGCGGAATCGTGTTGATGGCAGCAGCACGGTTGTTACGCATCTTCTTGCCGCGTGGTTGGTCAAGAACAGCTTGAGTACCAGTGTAGGCGTGAATAGTGGTCATGGTACCAACCTTAACGCCGAAGTCCTTGTTCAGGAAGTAAGCCATTGGTGCCAGGCAGTTAGTGGTGCATGAACCAGCTGAAACAATCTTGTCATCAGCCTTCAGAGTGTCAAGGTTAACACCTGGAACAACAGTCGGGATGTTGCCAGCAGGTGCTGAAATCAGAACACGCTTTGCGCCGGCGTCCAAGTGAGCCTGTGACTTTTCCTTTGAAGTGTAGAAACCAGTACATTCAAGGACAAAGTCAACACCATCATTCTTAACCCACGGAATGTTCTTAGCATCGCGTTCAGCGTAAACTGGGTACTTCTTGCCATCAACAATGATACCCTTGTCGTATGAGTCAACCTTACCAGGGAAAGAGCCATGAGTTGAGTCGTACTTCAGCAGGTAAGCAAGCATATCAGGAGTCGTCAAATCGTTAATTGCGACAACTTCGATATCGTCAGTGTTCAGCTCGTGAATCCGACGGAAAGCTAAACGGCCGATCCGGCCGAAACCATTAATACCAATCTTGACAGTCATACTGCAAGTTCCTCCTTTAGGAATATATAATCATGTACGTTATTAGTTTAGCACTCCTTGACCGGAAGTGTTAGTTCAAAAACTCAGCAAAAGCAAATTCTTGACCAAGGCTTTGAGCACTAACGCACAATTAACTACGCCTATATGATAACCAATAATTGCCGGTAAGTCCATCTCTTATTAAAGGTTCGGCCCAATTTAATTATGAAACCGTTTTTATTTTCAATATAAATTGAGTCCGATTTAGGACTTGCTTTTTGTTCACTCATAGGTTACTATAATATTTGTTCGTTACGCGCCCTTAGTGTAATGGATCGCACGTGAGATTCCGGTTCTCGAGATCGGGGTTCGACTCCCCGGGGGCGCATTATTAATGAAGCAGTCGTGAGACTGCTTCTTTTTTTGGCTCTTTGTCAATCGGTACTGATGATAAATTTTGGGAAAACTAGGCTATGCTACTAATGGCATTGGTCTA
>NZ_CANDNU010000066.1 GCF_947387495.1 Limosilactobacillus difficilis | reverse complement strand
TTTGGTTATTAAACTAATTCTACCCGTTATGGGTTATTTTTTTAATTTATGTTGCACTTGAATTGTAAATTCTCAGACAAATTACAAAATCGCCTCGAAAAAAGCTGCCTCACTTATAGGCTGCCTGCCTCTTGGCAAATGACCTTAGCAGATAAGTCGTTGCCAATCTGGCAAGCCTCATCAATACTTTGTCTTTGAAGCAAGCCGGCAATTACACCTCCACAGTGAGTATCACCAGCACCAATAGTATTAACAACGCCACTAACTTTAGTGCTCTTAATCAAGCGACCACCCTTCTGGTCATAAAGATATGTTCCCTTCGCCCCTAAGGTAACGATCACAGGACTTTGAGTCTTTGTAAAGACTTCAGCTGCTTGTCTCTTTAATGAATTGGCCTTACTAAAAAAGCCAATCTCATCTTCATTTGCATTAATAATTACATGATGTTGCAATAAACGATCAATAATTTGTGATTCCATGTGGCTAATTCGCGGTGAAGCATCAAATAGGATATATGCATCATCTTCCCGATTATCCAGTTGATCCAGTATTAAATTAGCTGAGCTTGTATCTTCCATTTCATAACCACTGATGTAAAAGTACTGGTAATCAGCTAAATTGATCTTGTCGAACCAGTTCTTTTTCCATTCTTGTTCAATTCCAGGAACGGTAATAAATGTGCGTTCACCACTTGGCTCCACTAAACAAAGGTCCCACCCATTATCCTTGTCTGAATCAGTCAGAATAATATCAATATCTTTCTGTGACATAGTTTGACGAACCATCTTACTGTACTGCCCACGCCCAACCGGAACAAACAGGTCTGCAGCTTGTTTCCCCAAATAGGATCGAATGGCGCCATAAACGTTGAAAGCACAGCCCCCAATATTATAAGACTTTAACTTTGCTGTTACGTCCCCACCAGATTTAGGAAATTGTGCAATATCCATAATGACGTCAACAAAAGCAGCACCTATAATGAGACTTTTTTTAGCCATTAGGCAGCATCCTCTTTCTTATTTGAGCTCTTGACGAACAGAGAGAAAACAAACATAACTACAATAGCAGCAATCCCAGATACAAAGACAGCTAAACTACTGTTATTTTCGAAGATACCATGTGCAAACGGACCGCGGTAAGCAGCATTAGAAGTGAAAAGAAAACCAAAGATAGTGGCAATCACCCAACTAATAATCCCCGGCCAGTTGTAGTGAGTCGTAGAAGCTGGTTCCATCAACTTGACGTCATAACCATCTTTACGATAAATAACACTGTCCACTAAGAAAATCGCTACCCACGAAGCCAGGCAAATGCCCAAGAAGTTCAGGAATAATTCAAAATTGCTCAAAAAGTTACCGGAAATAAATAGAACATAAACTGAAATAATCAAAATAATGATCGCATGTAAAATTAATGAAGTCTTTTGGGACACTTCAATTCCGATCGTTGAAAGATTAATTCGCGCTGAGCGGAAGGAAACTAGACACTGGGGAATAATACCTCCGGCAGCGACTAAGAAGTATAAGAATCCAAACCATCCCGGAATTGCACCATACATAACTTGGTACGGGTCACTAGCACTTGCCAAATTAGGTGAAATCGTGCTTAGTAAAATCCCCCCAGCCATTAAAATAAACAATGGTGTTGCAGCACCTAAAGTGGTATTCCAAAAAGTTGCAGATGGACGAGTATTTGGCCGAACATAAGCACCCCAGTCAGCAGCAGCCATTGACCAAGAAATACTAGAACCTGCAGCAATAAAGGCAACCGCTGGCAACCAGCCGGTTACCCAACTACCTGGCTTCATCGCAAAAGCTTCATGCCAATTAGCCTTCATTAAGAACATAATTAACATAACCAGTGTTAAAACACCAAAAATCCAACTCATCCAAGTTTGGATTTTTGCCAATGTTTCTTCTTTAAAGATGCCAGAAAGGAACACTAGCCCAGCAAAGATAACTAAACAAATAAACTTTGTAAAACCAGTTTGTGGAATGTGGATAGTTTTTAACATTGCTGAAAACAATAAGGTTCCCGTAACGACATTGACTGCTAACCAGCCAACCATGTTCAGCCAAGCCATAAAGTTAGGAATTTTATTACCATGGGTACCAAAAGCAGCACGACTGAGCTTAAAAGTCGTTACCCCTTCACGCTGACCGATCATAGCAACCCAGCCAGGAATAGCAAACGTTAATGCCCCAATAAGAGCTGCCAAAATTGATTGCCAAAATGACAAGTGATAACTAACGACAATTGCTCCATAAACAAAGCCCATAATACCAATGTTGGCAGCAAACCAGTTATAAAATAGCTTACCAGGACTTAATGTTTTATCCTTCTCAGGAACTTTTACAAAATCATTATCCATCATCTTTCACCTCGATATTTTTATGCATTAAATCGACTAATCTGGTCAGCAAATTCTTCAATATTGTGTTGTGGATTTTTCTCATCAATTAAGTCTTTCCAATCCTGAGGAATCTGACTTGCTCCGACCTTTGCACCACAAATGGCCGTTGCCATTGCCCCAATCGTATCAGTATCCCCACCAAGATTAGTGCAGATAACGGCACTCTTTTTGACGTCTTTGGCGTAATAAGCAATACTCAATGCCGCCGGAATACTTTCTGAAATAGTTGTTCCAGTTCCCACAGTGTTATAAATTGCTTCACTAAAGGCATCATCATCGCCTGCATACTTGTGAGCTAAGTCGAGCCCAACTTCTAAACGTTCCTTATTATGAGCAGCCCACGTTGGCGCACCTAATTTGAATCCCGCATTATTTGCTCTTTCGGCGTAGGTAATGATTTGATCCCAACTGTAGTCCGCCAAAGCAGCAGTAACCGCCCCAGCAATCATACAAGCTCCAGAAATGGCAACATCGCTGGAGTGGGTAATCTTGGTGACCTCATAAACCATCTTGACTAAATCATTAAACTGATCGGGTTCGTATAACGTTCCAATTGGAGAAATCCGCATCCCACATCCATTAGTTAAAGCGGTTTTGGTAACTTCTTTTGGATCCTTACCCTCCTTAACCATCTTTAAAGCTGCTTTGCTGCTAGGTCCAAGAATGTTATTGGTCCAAGCACCAACAGCATCGGCCCATTTCATAATATGTTTCACCAAAATCTTGGTGTCTGGTTGCCAATCAGTTTCAATCAAAGCATCCAAAATCGCAAAGGCTTGATTGGTGTCGTCAGTATATTCACCAGCCTTAAAATTAATCGCTATATCATTATCATCAGTGCCATCCAAAAAAGTCGTAATGTGCCTACCAAATTTACTCCGGATCTTTTGAATCGGCCATAATTCAGTCGGCATGCCCATGGAATCACCAATTGCTTGCCCATATAATGCTCCTAAAATTCTATCTTTATCCCGCATAAAAAAATTCCTCCCTGAAAAATTAAATGCCTAATGTCAAATCAAATTCAGCAAAATCGCTGTAGGTAACTCTGACCTTTTCAACAACTTCACCCTGCTCGTCACGGACGATACCTTGTGTTTGTAACAACGGATCGTTGACTTTGCATTTAAATGCCTCAGCCAGTTCATCGTCAGCTGAAACAGCAACCATTCGCAACATCGTTGTTGCCGGAATTACTTTATATTCCTTCCGTATTACGGAATAAAGTGATTGCTTAGCAAAATCATATTTATCTAAACCCTTAAAACGGCTGAGATTAAGTCGTGATTCATCCACAGTCATGGGAACAGTAGAAGAATCAGTCTTGAAGATCCGCAAACGTCTTAACAACAATGTGGGCGTTCCCTGCTCCTCAACAATCTTGTGTGTCAATACTTTGTTAATCGGCGTTGCTCCAATTTGCAAAGCATAATCAGATAAACCTTTGAAGTTAAATAACTTCACTTTAGGCCGCTTTTGACGAACAAAGGATCCTTTTCCTTGAACCTTTTCAATGAGGCTCATTTGTTGTAAATCCTTCAATGCTTTTTGCACTGTGGAGCGTGTCACCCCAAATTCATCGGCATATTCTGATTCAGACGGTAATTTTTCGCCTACCTCTCGATGATTAAAAATATCGTTTTGTATTGCAGAAACAATCTGTGCGCGCAAACTATTATTTGGCTTTTGTAAATTCATATTCTTTCTCATCCCTATTACTTGAGTACTCAAGTACACAATAACTGATTGTCCAAATTTTTACAAGCGCTTACAGCAATCGGCAAAAGAAAAAAACTTACCACCACGAAAATACCGCTTCAGTAAGGTCAATTGATTTTAACTTCTAGCTTGATCAATAGCTCATATGTATCAACTCTTTCATCAGGCCATGTGCGTCCTTGCCCTGGCCTCGCTGAAGTTCGCGAAAGCCATAGTGGCGATATAGGCGAATTGCCCGGTGATTATCCGCAAAGACGTCCAACACAAGCTCCTGCAAAGAACTACCATGTTGGTACCAGTCCAAAATAACATCTAGCAGGGCGCTACCAATCCCGTTATGCCAATATTGACGTTCCACAACAACGCCCAGCTCGCCTTGTTGCGGCTGCTCGCCGACCACCATGATCGTCGCCACACCGATAACATGCTCAGCAAGGGTAGCAATAACGACCTCACAGTCACTGCTATTTTGGATGGTGGCCAAGTTGTCAGCTTCACTCGCTACTGTCAGATGATCGAGACCGGCGATTAAAACCGCATCACTCTCCTGGCTAGCCTGTCGCAGGAAATGGATGATAGCAGCCGCGTCAGCAGCCACCGCTTCTCTGATCTGAACGTCTTGATCATCACGAACTTCCTGGCTCGTCCTAGTCATGGGCCAATAAATCCTTTACTAATTGTTCAAAATGCTGGCCATGGGGTTCAAATTCCAGCACCCGTTGGCTTTCGTCATCAGTTCGTTTGAAATGAATCGCCAAAAAGTCGTCTGGCAGCTCGTCAGCAACATACTCAGCCCACTCGACGACACAGACACCATCGCCATCAAAGTATTCCTCGAGTCCCAGATCGTCACCACCGCCTTGCTCCAGCCGATAAACATCCATATGAAAGAGCGGCAAACGACCATCACGGTATTCCCGAATGATGGTAAAAGTCGGGCTCTTCACTAACTCTGGGATGCCGAGACCCGCAGCGATCCCCTTCGTAAAGGTGGTCTTGCCGGCTCCCAAGTCACCATTCAACACAATCACATCACCTGGCATCAGATTCGGTGCCAGCCGTTTACCCAGGGCAATGGTCTGCTCCCGGCTCGTCATCATAATCTTATCCACGATTCAATTCACCTCGCCGTTAATTGTCTTCATTTTACCATGGATATGAAAACGGGACTGGAGAAAAGCGATTCTAGAATATTCGGTACTGATAAGAGTAATTCTTATCGGTGCCGTTTTTTGTTGCTTCGCTATACCAT
>NZ_CANDNU010000065.1 GCF_947387495.1 Limosilactobacillus difficilis | reverse complement strand
GTCCTTTTTTATTTAGCCAATTTAAGATAATAAAAACTGGCATCGGCTTTCACCAATACCAGTTAATATAGACCCTTCCTTTTTTATCTATGACGGCTGGTGGGCCAACGAAGTCAGACTCACAATGGCAATTACCACTACTGACGTCAAGAGGGCCACAAAAGTGTCCTTATCCAAGCAGAGGACAATGGCAACCAGTACGAAAAAGATCAGAACCAACCAGTTGCTGTAAGGCGCAAATGGCATTCCCTTCGCTTCCGGATGCTGTTGCCGAAATTTTATATCGGTCAAGATGATCAATCCCCAGATAAAGAGAAAAGATGTCGTTGCTACACTGGAAACCAGGGTAAAGACGCTACTTGGAATGAAGTAGTTTAAAAGCGAAGACAGGGCGATAATAACAGCGGACAATACGATTGCTCGTCCCGGTACCGCCCGTTTCGATAACGCACTGATCTTTTGAATAGCTGGTCGCCGGGATTGACTCGTCAGCTCAGCCAACATCCGCCCGGTCGTGTAAAGAGCGCTATTGCAAGCCGACGCTGCCGCCGTGATCACAACAAAATTAATCACACTGGCTGCACCAGGAATGCCGATCGCTCGAAAAACCATTACAAATGGACTAGCATTGGCCGGTAATTTGCTCCAAGGATAGATGCACATAATCACTAAAAGGGAGCAAATGTAAAAGAGCAAAACCCGGGTCGGGATAGCGTTAATCGCTTTAGGAATGATCTTCTTTGGATTTTCCGTTTCGGCGGCCGTCATGCCGATCATTTCAATCCCAGCAAAGGCAAAGACCACCATCTGGAAGGACAGGATAAAGCCCTTAAAGCCACGCGAGAAAAAGCCGCCGTAGTTGA
The DNA here is from genome assembly GCF_947387495.1 of Limosilactobacillus difficilis. Taxonomy (GTDB): domain Bacteria; phylum Bacillota; class Bacilli; order Lactobacillales; family Lactobacillaceae; genus Limosilactobacillus; species Limosilactobacillus difficilis. The sequence continues at coordinate 4,557 of NZ_CANDNU010000065.1, read as the reverse complement.
TCAAATTAGCCGGGGTTGCTTCATAACCGTTAGGCGTGTGGAAGCGAACCAGCATTAAGACGATCCCGACTGCGACCAGGAAGATAATAGCGACAATCTTAATCATCGCAAACCAAAACTCAACTTCACCAAAGGCCTTGACTGTGATTAAATTGATACATACCAGGATCAAAACAGTCAGCAATCCTGGAAACCACTGGGGACAGTGCGGCAACCACAACTGGATATACATCCCAATCGCGGTGATTTCTGCCATTGCGATCGCAACCCAGCACGCCCAATAAATCCAGCCGGCAACAAAGGCCGTTCGCTCGCCAAGATAATCGCGCATCGGTTCGATAAAAGTTCGGTAGTGCAAATTGGATAACAGGAGCTCTCCCATTGCCCGCATCAATAAGAAACAAATGATCCCCGTGATAAGGTATGATAAAACAATAGACGGACCTGCCACGTGAATTGTTCTACCAGCCCCTAAAAACAGACCCGTCCCAATCGTCCCACCAAGGGCAATCATTTGCACGTGTCGGCTTTTTAGATTGCGTTCCATCGTGGGTTCTTGCTGTTTGGACTGATTCATAAAATCATTTCACCCTTTTCAATATCATTCATTGAAGCTTGAAAGTCTATTGTACCATGGAGATAGGAGAAACAAATTGAAAGTTTGGGTACCCATCATCATTTACATCATTGTTCTAGCTTATTTCATCAGTCGGAGCCTTCGCCAGCCCCATCATGGTTGGCAATACTTTACCCTTATCAGCTGCTGGATTTACGCCTTCGCGATTGGCTGCCTTTGCTTTACCCCAGCCCACTATAACTGGGGTAGTGTTCATAAAATTTTCTTTTACTTTCACGGAGTTCCCTATAATATCATTCCGTTTCAAGCGTTGAGTATGGAGTTCGTTCTCAACATCGTGATGACCATTCCGGCCGGCTGCTATGCCTTTTTTTCGTCGCGACACCACTCTAAATTCTGGCCATTGCTGCTTGGGCTCGCTATCGGTTGCGGCATCGAAACGAGCCAATTTCTGATCAATTTAGTCTTCGGGGTAGAGCGGTTTGCTGACATCGACGATATCATTACAAACTTTCTGGGCGTTCAAGTCGGTTTTCTGCTGACTGCCCTATTCAACCGGACTGGCCTTCACCACTGGTTTGATGAATTAAAATTGTAAATCTGGTAGAATATGAAGGATAAAAAAAGCGAGGTGAAAACAATGATTTCAAATGAACAACGGGCTCATGATATCGCGCTCGCTCTAATGGCTAAAAACGTGAGTGGCAAGGATCCCGTCGCTGCCTATCAGCAGTACGTCAACTACCTGCTGCCAATTCTCAAACAAATCGATAAGGACTTTCCGCTGGGGATTCTCGAACACCCCGAAGGTGATCCTAAAAAGAAGCCAGCTGCTAAAAATGATCGTCAGGCTGACGACAATCCAAAAGATCAAGTCAAAGCTAGCAAAGATTCGTCAATAGATGAGCAATAATTCTAAGTCCTCAACTTAACCTCCCAGCAGGGATGGTTAAGTTTTTCTTTTACTCCAAATTGGGTCACTTGTTATATAATGAACAATAGTAAAGCGCTTTCATTATTCAAACAAAGGAGATTAAGATCATGAAATACTGTCCAGAATGTGGCACGAAACTGGTCATGAAGAGAAACGGGATTGACGGAATGGTTCCCTACTGCCCCCATTGCCAGCAATTCCGTTTCATCAAATTCTCCAGTGCCATTTCAGCCATTATTTTTAATCCGCAGCGTGACAAGGTCCTGCTGCTGCAGCAATATGGTAATCCGCACTACATCCTACTATCCGGCTACATTAATCCTGGTGAAAATGCTAAGGAGGCTCTCAAACGTGAGATCACCGAGGAAACCAAACTGCCGATTGCAAAGTACGAATACAATGACAACGCTTATTTTGCGGGTCATGACGTGCTAATTCATAACTACGCCGTTCTTGCCGACAGCGACAACGTTCAAGCCAACAATGAGATCGACAAGTACAACTGGATTCCTGTCAACCAAGTGATCGACACCATCATGCCCAACTCACTTGCCCAATCCTTTGCAAAGGAATGGTTTAATAAGAAACATCTTATTTAAAATTAAAAAAGAGATCGGGGAATAAATCCCCGATCTTTTGCTTTAACTGCCTTGATTAGTCAATGCTGATACTGTTGCCGTTCCCACCACTTACCTGTAGCTTTGGCAGATTAATAATCAAAACTCCGTCTTCATACTTAGCGTTAACCTTGTTCAAATCAACATCTGGCAGCCGGTACTGACGACTCATTTGGCCGTAGTTCCGTTCGCTATGTAAAATATTGCCTTCCTTGTCAGACTCGTCACTGAAGGTGTCACGCTGGCAGGAAACAGTTAAGATATTGTTTTGATACTCAATGTGGATATTCTTCTTTTGGAAGCCTGGCATATCAATCTTGACCCGGTATTCCTTGCCTGTTTCAGCAATGTCAGTCCGCATATACTTAACAGAATCGCCCATCAAGTCACCGTTCATCCAGTTGCGGATATTCATCATGTCATCAAAGAAATTGTTGCGACGTTCAAGTGCGTTAGCCATAACTGAAAACTTCCTTTCTTTCCTCTTTCTCGGTACACTTTTATCCTAACGCAAAAAGTCGAATCCGCAAGAGTAAATTAGCACTTGAAGGCCTAAAGTGCTAATGATCATTTTGACTATTATTGACAAAACTGTTATAAAGGCTGTCACAGCAGCCTTTAATTATAAAAAACTGCCCCAAAATTAAAATTGGTCAAATCGGCGATTTAAGGGAACATATGATTTTATCATCATTTAATTTTAATCGTCCAGCTCAACTGCAGACAAAAGTCGCTTATTATCTTGGCGCGCTGTCCGACGAGCTTGCCGCCGCTCTTGGTAGCCAGCCACCATTGCCTTTTCCTCATCAGTGGCTGGAACCACTTCATCATATGGAGCAGTCGCTTGTGGGTCATCAGTAACATAAGTCGCGAAGCAGGTAAAGCCAACGAAACGTTCCCCGGTTAAGATGTGCTCACCAATAATCTTGATAAATACTTCAGCCGAACGACGACCAACCCCCGTGACATATGCTGTTAAAAGCATCGCATCATCAATGGTAAAGGGAGCGATGAAGTTAAGATGATCGATACTTGCCGTCAAGACCTTGCTTCGGAAGAGACGAACAGCCGGCAATGAACCTTCCAGATCCACCATTGCCAAAATTCGACCCCCAAAAACCGTCCCGTGATCATTGATATCTTTCATCAAGAGCCGGTGCTGATGATGAACAGCCGTTTGCGCACACATAATCGAATTTGCCATATTTTCACCTTTTAAGACATAGATTTTCTCTCTTAAAATAATAATAACAAAAAAGAGATTAGTGAAAAACCACACAGTTTTCCACTAATCTCCGATCAATTTTTAATTATGCTCGCTGGCACTTATTTTAGTACCAACCGTGTGATTGCCAGAAGCTCTGGGCGTTGGACCAAGAACCGTAACGGCTGGCAACGTATTGGTCAGCAACCCGTTCCTGGTTAGCAGCTGAGTAGTCACCGTTCAGGTAGCTGGCTGATAATTGGTACTTACCGATGTATTGACCGTTCCGGGCAGTGTATGAACCACCAGATTCACGAGCGGCAATCCATGCCTTGGCAGCAGCATCATTGCCGCTTACGCTCGAACTGTATAACGCAGCAGCAGGAGTCGTTGCTGCCGTGTTGTTGTAAGAAGCATTTGCTGACGCCGTGGTAGCAGTGTTGTTGTTAGCACTAGCTGAAACAGCATTGTTGGTGTTTGCAGCTGGTGCGGCAGAAGCAGTGTTCTGCGTTTCAGTAGTTGAAGCTGCTTGGTTTTGAGTCGTAGTTTGGTTAGCAGCAGGCAGGCTTGCAATTTGACTAGCAGTAGCTGGTGCAATTTGCCCATCATCCATGATGACCAATTTTTCGCCAATGTGAATCAGATTCTTGTTGGCGATATTGTTCTTTTGAGCAATCTGGTCAACATTGTCCAGGTTGCCAAAGAACTTGTACGAAATCGCGGAAAGCGTGTCGCCGGCTTGCACGGTGTAAATCGTGTCAGCGTTAGCGCTCGTAACGGTTGCGGCAGTGCCTAATGCAACAGCACCAGCAATGGCTGCAGTCAGTTTGATAGCTTTCTTGGTAAATTTCATCAAAATATATATCATCCTTTGCTTTTTTGTTTTGCGATTCAACGGTTATAACTATAACGCTCTTAGGTTACGAGCGGGTTACTAAGAGATCTCACAACATGGTTATTTCGTAATCTTTTGTCATATTTTTGTATTATTTACGAAAGCTTGTTCGATAAAAAAGCTGGCAAGCGCGTCAATTCACCCTTTTAGCCCTGCCTAACTTTTTTTGCAAATGTCTCACAAAGCCGGCAAAGAAAGCTAAATTTCCGCGATTTTTTTCTCAAAACATTGGATTTTCCTATTTTTTGATCTCTTCCTAAATTTCAAGAATAAGTTAACCACTGGACTCAAATAAATAATACTGACCAATTGATTATTGGTTGATGGAGC
>NZ_CANDNU010000064.1 GCF_947387495.1 Limosilactobacillus difficilis | reverse complement strand
GAAAAGAGAGACGAATGAAATCCGAAGGATTTATCCATCTCTCTTTATTATTAGGGACTTATGTCACAGCCCCTTTTATTATTTATATGTACTAACTAACATTGAAATTGGTGTTATGTAGCAACTTAATTATGACTTGGGTAAATTTTGCGATGCTCTGAAGTAGTCGTAACTTAAATTAAAACATAAGAGAATTATATGCAAAGAAATAATATAATTAGCTTTGATTATTCTATATATTATTTTGCACAGTAAAGAGTATTGTATTGAAATTACCAAATTGGCAAAAGTAAAATTTCCTTTTGTGTAATTACATTGAAGGATAAGACAGAGCTAGTAGGCAAACTAAATTTAGTAATTGAGGAATGAAATTATGGCAACATTTAATGAATTAATCACACAAATTAATAGTCATATAGACGACCAACGTGATCGAGGAACAGCATTTGAAAAAATGGTATTGGCGTACTTGAAAAATGAACCAACCTACCATAATAAATTTAGCGATGTTTGGATGCTAAAAGATGTTCCAAATCAATATGGCATCCCCAAAAAAGATACAGGAGTAGACTTAGTAGCTCGTGACCGTATTACAGGTGAACTCACTGCTATTCAAGCAAAGTTCTATCGAGGAAAAGTTGGTAAAGACACGATTAATTCCTTTATCGCTGAATTTAGCAAGAACTACTACGCTGCAGGAATTATCGTCAGTACTACTGATGAATGGAATAAGAATGCTGAAAATGCTTTAGAGGGTCTTTCTAAGCCAATGACACGGATTGGCTTATCACAATTAGAACATGCCAGTATTAATTGGCAGCTTTTTTCCTTTTTTCGTTTGACGGGGAATATCACACTGTTATATATCAGAATTGATTAATATCAGTTAATAGATGCAAAGAATAAAAGTCCTTGATATAGACTGGTATATCCAGGACTTTTATTCTTAATTATGTTAACTAAATGAGTTAATCTATTGTCAATCGGTTTTACCTCTTTTAAAGCGGCTTATTCACCCGAATCTGTCGTAGATGGCGATCGATTTGCCCATTCTTCTGCAACTGGGCCAGTTTGCGAGACAGGGTTTCTGGTGTTGTCCCGAGGTACGATGACAAGTCTTTCATCTTCAATGGCAGGGTAACTAACGAACTGCCCTGCTCTACAACAAGTTGGTTAAGGTACATCGCTAGACGACTTTCAATGTTTGGTAACCCCATCAGCTGAGTCTGCTGTCGTAGATTATCAATAGTTAATGCTTGTCCAGCGAGGAGCTTTAAGGCGATATCACTATGTTTCTGAATTAACCGAGCAAAGTCTTCCCGATTCAGAACACAGATATCACCATCTTTGGTCATCTCAACATAGTTACTGTTATTAGTAACCCCCAGCAGCCAGGTTTCACCAACGTAGTCGCCGGTATTTAGGATCTGTTGAACTTGTTCTTCTCCCGTAGTACTTAACTGGTATAACTTTCCCTGTCCTTGTTCAATAATCACCAAACGGTTACTATCAGTTGGGCTAATAACAAGTGTTCCCCGCCGAACGTGCTGGTGGTGAACCAGACGCTCGACCTGCCGTTGTAAATCAATACTCAGCCGGTTAAAAAGGGGAACTAGCCGTACACACAGATCCTCTGCCATCGTTTTTCCTCCATCTGGTTAGCTTCTAAAAATCATCATCATCGTCTTCAGTATACAACCCTGTACGCAGATCATGTCCCAAGAAGCGTTGGGTTACAGCAATTTGTTCTTTAACCCAACTTAGTAAAGCAGTTAAGCTAGTGGCCAGTTCTGGCCAGTCTTCCTTTCCGGCCAAACCAATTGCTTTCGCAATGAAGAGAATTTGGGTATCAAAGTCTTTGACAAGGGAAAACAATTGGTCATCACCCTGCTTATATTTAACAGCCCCGTCTTCTTCAAGCATCGTAAATTGCTTGAACTGATCGGTGGTTGTTGGAATACTTTCACCATTATTAACGAGTAGTCTATTAAGGTGGGCAAACTCCTCCTGCTCGTACTTAATCCATTTATCACCGTTTTGGTCTAGGAATAAAGCCGCCGTTCCCTTAGCAAATAGTTTAGCCTGACTAATCTTAAGAGAATGAATTAGTAGGTTAGCAATAATATGGCCAGTCATGGCCCCGGCCGTCGGGGTGTGGTGATCAATATCGTTCTGTTTCAATTCTTGTTCATACTGTTTTGCACTTGTCATAATTAAAGCTCCTTTGTCTTAACTCCTTGGACTGCGTAGCCCATTTTTTCAATGTTTTCCTGTACTGTATCGGTTGAAGTTAGTGCCGGATCAAGGGTGAATTTTACCTTTCCCGCGTTGAAGAGAACCTTAACATCCTTAGTGCCATCAACGCTTTCAACACTCTTTTGAATTTTTGTTAAGCATGATGGACAGGTTAATCCACCGAGTTTCATCATTACTTTTTCCATTTTAAACACTTCCTTACGTGTTTTATTCTAAGTCGTTAGCCGGCACCAAAAATTGATGGTGATCAACTTTTGGCGAATATTTTATCAGTCGCATACTATTTAAGATTACAATCAAGATACTTAGTTCATGAATCAGCATTCCTGAAGCCATTTCAACGTAACCAGCGAAAAGACCAATGAATAACAGTAGCACTGTCAAAAGTGCAATCATAATATTTTCGTTCATGGTATGCATTGTCTGATTAGCGAGTGCGATGCCGATTACTAAGTTGGAAAGGTCAGATTTCACAAGAACCAAGTCTGAAACGTCCATTGCGACATCTGTACCGGAGCCCATTGCGATTGCCACATCTGCTGCGGAAAGTGCTGGACTATCGTTAATCCCGTCACCAACAAATACAACCTGATGGCCCTGCTTGCGTTCCTGCTCTATGAAACGTGCTTTATCCTGTGGCAGCATTTCTGCATGAACTTCGTTAATTGGTAAATCTGCTGCAATTTCTTGTGCCGTTCCCAGGTTGTCTCCAGTCAGCATTACCAGCCGTTTAACGCCTAACTGCTTAAGCTGCTGTAAAGCTTGTGCCGTCTGTGGACGAAGTCGATCCTTGATGGCGAAAATAGCTAGTTCACTGCGGTCAGCACTGGCAAAGATTACTAATGAGTTTCCGGCCTTTGCTAGTCGTTCTGATGCGGCCTTGAGTTGCGTATTATCCGTGAGCAACTTATCAACCAGTTGCTGGTTACCTAGTCGATATTCCTGACCGGTAATTACTGCCTGAAGTCCCTGTCCTTTGATTGTTTTCACGTCTGCAGGCGTCAGCTTCTGTTCTACCGGTAAGGCCGTAATTGCTTGGGCTAGTGGATGATCCGATTGTTGCTCAATCGCAACCGCCTGATCAATAATGGTTTGCCGGTCTCCCTTCAGTACCAGTAGCTCCTTAACTGCCGGCCGCCCCAAGGTCAGCGTTCCCGTCTTATCAAAGGCGATTGTGTCAACATGACGAAGGCGGTCCATGACGTCCGAACCTTTAAAGAGGATCCCCTGCCGAGCACCATTACCGATTCCTGCCACTGTTGAGGCTGGCACACCGATAACCAGGGCACCAGGACAGCCAAGCACCATTACAGTAATTGCTAGTCGAAGGTCCCAAGTTATGAGTCCGACAATAATTGCCACCAGCAAAACCAGCGGGGTGTAGTATTTAGCAAACCGGTCGATAAAGCGTTGCGCCTTAGTCTGGGAATCTTGTGCCTCTTCTACCAGTTCAATAATTTTACCAAAGGTAGTGTCTTCCCCAGTAGCCGTTGTCTCTACTGTGATTGTTCCGTTCTCCAGAATTGTTCCAGCAAAAACTTCGTCGTTAGCCTGCTTGGTAATCAGACGAGACTCACCAGTGATACTAGCCTCATTTACCAAAGCTTTTCCGTCACGAACTTTACCATCGACGGGTACCTGGGCGCCCGTCTTGACCTGAACCATGGTTCCCACATCCAAAAAGTCAACGTCCTCTTCACTGATGGTCCCATCATCATTAACCACCTGAGCCGTCTGCGGGGCCATGTTAGCTAATTGTTGAACGGCCGACCGGGTTTTCTGGAGTGTAGCATCCTCCAGAACTTCCCCAAGCATAAACAGCCAGGTCACAATCGCTGCTTCATTAAATTCACCAATAATGAATGCACCGATCACGGCAAGACTAACCAGGACATCAATTGAGATCAGCCGAATCTCTAGCGATGAAATCGCCGTTAGTAAGATTGGGATTAGCCCAATTAACCCCGCAATTGCCATAAAAATCTGGTAGGCCACCATACTGTGACCAGCAAAACGGCCGACCTCCGCCAGTAATAGTAGTGCTGCCATTACCGCTACGACGGTGCGCCGATTTTTTATAAAAAATTGTTGTGCCTTAACCATTTATAACTCCTCCTTCATCGTCTAAGTATAGGGAAGCGTTAGTTTAATTAAATTGACCATCATCAATTTTTCGTAAAAGGCATCAGTTAATGGCTCCAAATTTATTAATAAAACGAATCGGTATTGCTAGTAGAGTGAAGATATAGAGAACTTAAGCGTGAGCCATTAGAAAGCAAGCAAACGAGGCCTATTGATGCAGTTATTCATAATGAGAAAGGAAGTCATAATATTAACAGCTTGAGTATGTTAACAAAATTGTAACTATATGGAACTATGAAGAGACACCTTAAGTAAGTCGCGAAGGGGGATCACTTTAGTTGCTTTAACAAGCCGTCAGAGACATCGGTAAAGATGTCTGTTTGTTTATCTTAGATAAGGAAGTAGGGTGCATTTTTAATAAATAGCCCCTAATAAAAAACACCTGTCAAAAGACAGATGCTGGTTTGTTCTACTCAAGTATAGCGCAAGAGTCCTTGCATTTTTATTTTTACGTAATGAAGTCCAGAGCCACGCTGATTAAGCGCGACTTTGGTCTTTTAAGTTTGAGTTAGTTAAATACTAACGTTTTGTAATACTTTTAGACTGCTCTACCGATGGAATTTTATAGGAAACAACTTTTCTTTGCTTTAATAATTCTTCAATTTTCTCTGGTGATTCAGGCATCCCACGCTTAACCCATTCTTCGACCCACGAATAAAGGCCACCAGCAACAAACGCAACCGTGTAGGCATAAAAATTGGAATCTTCAGGCTTGGGGCTTAATAACTTCATTAATGCATGCCTAAGTAAGTACAAGAGCTTACGTTTATACAGTAGTTGATATAACTCGGCATGTTGTGACAAAAGTTTAAAGAAACTACCAAATAACTTATCATCACGAGTTTCTTGCTCGAAAACATCCTTATTTTTTTGATACCAGTTTGAAATTACCTTGGTAAGGTATTGTTCGATAATATCCTCTTTACTATCAAAATTTCGATAAAATGAGACCCGGCCGGTACCAGACTTCTCTGCTAATTCATTGATTGTTATTTCTTTAATTTCTTTATCTTTCAAAAGTTCGATTATTGCTTTAGTGATTTGTCTTTTGACATAAGCGTTCTTCTTAAAGTTATGTGTATTCAAAGTATCACCTTCGCTTTTAAGCAACTAATTTTAAGCTAATTAACATTTAATTCATGATACAAATGTATCATTAAAGGTTCTTATTGTCCATACAATAAAAATCCTAAATGGTGAAACATTATGATGCGTACCCCCAAAGTTGGAAATCGACTTTGGGGGTATTTTTTTATGACTAAAATTAGCATAAACACTAAGC
>NZ_CANDNU010000063.1 GCF_947387495.1 Limosilactobacillus difficilis | reverse complement strand
TCTAGTTGCCTAGAAAAAATATTTATTCAATTATCAAGCCAGAATATTCAACTTCCAACTTTTTGGGTACACGTCAGATGGAATATCCAGCGACGCTCCCTTTTTTTAGAATTTTGCGAACTGTTAAGGAAAATTACTTTACAATTAATGACAAGGCTGGTATATTTAAACATGTTAAAAATATCTGAGGAGGTGTAGGTTGATGTCCGTAAAGATTCGTTTAAAGCGCATGGGTTCAAAGAAGAACCCATTCTACCGGATCGTTGTCGCTGATTCACGTCGCGCTCGTGACGGTCGTTTTATCACTGCTGTTGGTACTTACAATCCGCTGACTACCCCCAAGCAAGTTAAGTTTGATGAAGATGCTATTCTTGACTGGCTTAACAAGGGTGCTCAACCATCAGACACGGTTCGCAACATGCTGCAAGCTGCTGGTGTGATGCAAAAGTTCCACGAAGCTAAGTACGCAAAGAAGTAGTGATAAGCATTCATGACTGAGATTAATCCCGAGGCACTGATTAGAACTTTAGTGACGCCACTTGTTAAACATCGCGAGGCGGTAAAGGTCAGTTTAGATGATAAGGGTCGTTACCGGCACTATTATCTATCGGTTGCGCCGAGTGATGTTGGCCGCCTGATTGGCCGTCAAGGACACGTGGCGGCGTCATTGCGAACTATCGTTGAGGGTAGTCGTGATCGGCACGCAAATACTAAAAAAATTCGGTTTCGGATTAAAGATTATCGTCATTAATTAGTAAGGACCGTAGCAAGCTCGCTTAGCTGCGGTTCTTTTCTTATATATAAGGAGAATTCGAATGCAATATTACGAAGTTGGACGGATCATCAATACCCACGGAATTCGCGGTGAGGTGAAGGTCGCGGTCGTAACTGATTTTGCTGAGGAGCGTTTTGCTCCGGGAGCACAGCTTTTTGTTAAACTGGGTGATGAACAACGGCAGGAACTGACGGTGGAAAATAGTCGACCGCACCAACAATTTTGTCTGGTAAAATTTAAGGGCCTGGACAATATTAATGATGTGCTGGTCTTCCGAAATTGCACCCTCGAGGTGGGTGAAGACCAACTTCAACCACTGCCGAAAGGTCAGTATTATTACCACCAAATTATTGGCTTGACGGTCAAAACCACTGATGGACAAAAAATCGGAACAATTAAGGAGATTATGCCAACAGGCGCTAATGATGTTTGGGTCGTCGGCCGGCCGCACCAAAAGGATCTTTTACTGCCCAATATTCCAGATGTCATTAAGGATGTTGATCTTACAGACGGATTAGTCGAAGTGGAACTAATGGAGGGATTGGAATAGAACATGCGAATTGATGTACTAAGCTTATTTCCGGATATGTTTGGGGCAACAATGGGCGAGTCCATCATTGGCAAGGCCCAGGAGGCTGATTTATTAGATATTAACATCACGGACTTCCGAAAGTACACAACGGACAAGCATAATCATGTTGATGATGCACCGTTTGGTGGCGGCGCGGGGATGCTGCTTGAAGCTCAGCCAATTTTTGATGCCTTCAAGGCCACGCAGGACGCCGCCGCAAAGGCCAATTATCCAAAGGGCCGGGTGATTTTGATGGATCCGGCTGGCAGGCGTTTTGATCAAGGATATGCCCAGGAACTTTCAAAAGAAGAACATTTGACCTTTATCTGTGGACATTATGAAGGTTACGATGAGCGAATTCGTCAGCTGGTTACTGATGAGGCTTCGTTGGGCGATTACGTGCTGACGGGTGGTGAATTGGCTGCGATGGTAATGATCGATGCTACGGTGCGCTTCATTCCTGGTGTTCTTGGCAATCAGGAATCACCACGAGATGATTCATTTAGTGACGGCTTATTGGAGTATCCCCAATATACGCGGCCAGCTGATTTTCGGGGGATGAAAGTCCCACCAGTCTTACTGAGCGGGGATCACGGTAAAGTCCGTTCTTGGCGGATGAAAGAGTCGCTGCGGCGAACCTATTTGCGTCGCCCAGACTTGTTGAACAAAGTCCAGCTGACGACCGAACAAAAACGGATGCTTCAGGACATTAAGATTGATGAGGATCCGGATGCTCCTAAGTAAAGATGAAGTATAAAGTAATTCTACTTGACAAAAGTCTTGCGCAGGACGGAGCCTTATGCTATATTAGTCAATGGCTATTTAGCCGTTAATAACGATATTCCGCTGTTCAGGTGGACATGAATGTCGGCGAAAGGATTAGAGATTATGCGTCAAAATCAATTTATGGAAAAGATCACTGCCAGCCAGCTTCGGGACGATATTCCGGACTTCCGTGCTGGTGATACTGTTCGAGTTCACGCACTGATCGTTGAAGGTAAGCGTGAACGTGTTCAAATGTTCGAAGGTGTCGTTGTTAAGCGCCATGGTTTTGGTATTAGCGCTACTTACACTGTTCGGAAGATCAGTAACGGGGTTGGTGTTGAACGGACTTTCCCGCTTCACTCACCACGTGTTGAAAAGATCGACGTTCTTCGTCATGGTAAGGTTCGTCGCGCCAAGCTCTTCTACCTGCGGAAGCGGACTGGTAAGGCTGCGCGGATTGCTGAAAAGCGTCGCGACGCCCAAGCTAAGGACTAAGTTAATCTTTTTGCCTGCGATGGTTTTACCACCGTGGGCTTTTTATTTTGAGGTGAACGCCAGTGCAAAAAATTTTTAGAGTCATCTCATGGCTGACCTGGGGCCTACTTTCTTTCATCATCACGGCTGCTGTCTTACTGGCCCTTCCTGTTTGGCAGCAAGTTCAGCGGCAGAGCAACTATGCTAGTCGTGATCCGCGTTCTAGCAGTGAAATTGGTGGGTTGACGAGAAAACAGTACCAACAATTAGCCAGGATTAACTTTGTCAGCGGTCACAGTGCTGTCTATCAAGTGAATGGCGGTAAATCGACCCTGAATCCCAAAGCCTGGCGACATGATCAGGTTGTTTATCAGCAGCTTGATTCCCTTGGCCGCACTTCTTCGTCGACGGTAGCGATGCTCAACTGGCATAATCATGCTAATACGGCCCTGCGAATTCAACAGCGGACGGACCCTAGCGGTTGGCATGATAATCGCAACCAAAAAATGATCTATAACCGTGGCCACCTAATTGCTTACTCTCTGACGGGCGGTATCGACCCGCAAACCGGACGGTATAATGGGCGGCAGGCCCGTGGCGATCAGGATAATCCCCGTAATCTGTTTACTGAAACTGATTTTACTAACCAAGCTTTGCAGACAATCTATGAGACCCGGGTCCGTCACGCGATCGAAGACCATCATCAGGTTATCTATCAGGCGACACCGATCTTTCGGGGTAGCGAGCAAATGGCGCGTGGGATTAACCTTCAGGCCTTGTCGACGGATGGGAGTTTGAACTTTAATGTTTACTTACTGAATGTTGAACCGGGTACCGCTTTTAACTACCAAGATGGCACGAGCTGGCCAGATGATCATATGCAGGTTGCGGTTCCCCTGGCTAGTGATAATCAGGATGTCCAGGGCCAGGGGCAGAGTGATGCGATAAAGGTGACCGGCACCTACCGATGGCCAATGGCGAGCCAACAGCGCACTTACTACCGGACTAGTAACCCGACTCAGTTGGGAAAATGAACTAGCGGCGCCTTTTGCCCGGAAATAAGGTATAATAAGTTTTAAGAGTTTTGAATAAAGAAGTGAAGGAGAATAATATGGCTTCAATTAGTGATACTTATTTGCAACTTGCCGATGGTAATAAGATTCCTCAGGAAGGTTTTGGGACCTACAAGGTAACTGATCCAAGTGAAATGGAGACGGCAATTCAGACCGCCTACGACACTGGTTACCGGCTTTTTGATACTGCCCAAATGTACAATAACGAAGAGATGATCGGTAGTGCCTTGCGGAGCTTGAATGTTGCTCGTGACAAGTACTTTGTGACGACGAAGATCGCCGAAAGCAACCAGGGTTTTCAGCCAGCTATCGATTCCTTAAAGGACTCTCTGAAGCGTTTGGGGATGGACTATGTGGACCTGATTTTGGTACACTGGCCAGTTCACAACAAGTTCTTTGATACTTGGCGGGCTTTTGAAGAGCTGAAAAAAGAGGGCTTGACCCGTTCCATCGGGGTCTCCAACTATACGATGGCTCATCTGGAACTGCTGAAGACCCAGGCCAACGAAATGCCGGTTCTGGACCAGATTGAATTGACGCCGCAGATGCAACAAGCTCCGATGCGCCGCTTCGGCCAGGAGAATGGGATTGTGATGCAGGCATGGGCCCCGCTGGCTCGGGGACAAATGATGGACAATCCAGTCCTGAAAGAAATTGCTGCCAACCATGATAAGACAGTGGCTCAGGTTATCCTGCGCTGGCAGCTTCAGGTTGGTAATTCCTTCATTCCAAAGTCTGTTCACGTGGCACGAATCAAACAAAATGCGGATATTTTCGATTTTGAATTGACGGCTGACGAAATGAAAAAGATTGCCACGCTCGACCACTATAAGCGGGTTAGCCAGGAACCGGAATTGGTTTACGAAAATGATAAGCAGTACCCACACCACTTCAAAAACTAATTAAAATAAGATTAGAATAAGCGACACCAAAGAAATGAAAGTTCTGGTGTCGCTTTTCTTTTGCCTATTGACGAGTCTTTACCATTTTGTTAGAATAAACTCATAATTTTTTAATGCAACGTTCATTTCGTTGTTGAACAGAGGGGGATTTATTATATGAGTTTATGGAAAACCATGACCCGCAAAGAAGATCCAAGTGTTTACCAGGACAAAGATAGTCACCTGGTACGCTCACTCCGTGTGCGTGATTTTCTTGGACTGGGTGTTGGGACGATTGTTTCAGCATCAATATTTACGATGCCTGGTGAAGTGGCGGCACTGCACACTGGTCCAGCCGTTGCGATTTCGTATTTACTGGCCGCAATCGTCGCTGGACTGGTGGCCTTTGCCTACGCTGAAATGGCGGCAGCGATGCCCTTTGCCGGGTCGGCATATTCCTGGATCAACGTTATTTTTGGCGAATTCTTTGGATGGATTGCCGGCTGGGCCCTGCTGGCAGAGTACTTTATTGCTTTGGCCTTCGTTGCTTCGGGGCTATCGTCAAACTTCCGGGCACTAATTGCACCACTCGGCTGGAAGTTGCCAGCGTCGCTTTCCAACGCGTTCGGGACGCAGCACGGGGTAATCGACTTAGTAGCCGTTGTCGTCTTGCTCTTTGTTTCCTTCATGATTAGTCGTGGGGTTTCCAATGCAGCTCGGATTGAAAATATCCTGGTGGTCCTAAAGGTTGGGGCAATCCTCCTCTTCATTGTCGTCGGTTTGACGGCGGTTAAAGCGCACAATTATGTTCCTTTTATCCCGCAATACAAGGCTACCGCTAACGGACCTTTCGGTGGTTGGCAAGGGATTTACGCCGGTGTTTCCATGCTGTTCTTGGCATATATTGGCTTCGACTCCATTGCGGCTAACTCTGCTGAAGCGATCAATCCGCAAAAGACGATGCCCCGTGGGATTTTAGGTTCCCTACTGATTGCTGTGGCGCTGTTTGTTGTAACCTCGTTAGTTCTGGTCGGGATGGTACCATACCACAAGTACCTGAACAGTGCTGAACCAGTTGGGCTGGCTCTGCGGACGGCTGGACACCCAATGGTGGCAGTTGTTGTCCAAACAATTGCGGTGGTCGGGATGCTGACCGCCCTCATCGGGATGATGCTCGCTGGCTCGCGGTTGATTTACTCCTTCGGCCGTGATGGGATGCTGCCACGCTTCCTGGGCAAACTTGATAAAGCCGGCCGCCCGAATAACTCCTTATTGGTCCTGACCATTGTGACAGTCATCATCAGTGCCATGTTCCCATTTGCTTTCTTATCACAGTTGGTTTCCGCTGGGACCCTGATTGCCTTTATGTTTGTGTCACTCGGTATCTATGCCCTGCGGAAGCGGGAAGGCAAGGATATCAGCAAACCAGCCTTTAAGATGCCGCTTTATCCGGTTCTGCCAGCACTTGGTTTTTTGGCAGCTCTAATTGTCTTCCTCGGTTTGGATTCAGCGGCTAAACTTTATGCGGGTGCCTGGTTCCTGATTGGGGTGGTAATCTACTTCATTTACGGGATTCGTCACTCAGCGCTTCAAAAAAAAGAGAATAAATAAGTTTTTGGAAGTATAACAAAAGGGATGATTGCGTTATGTAGCGTGATCATCCCTTTTGAAATAGAGGATAGGAAAGTATTTCTCTAAGATTATTTAGTGAGAATTTACAATTCAAGTGCAACATAAATTAAAAAAATGGTGGATTATAGAATGAAGTTAGCCACCCAGTTGGTGGTAAATAAAAAACGCCATTCGGCGTGACATCAGGTA
>NZ_CANDNU010000062.1 GCF_947387495.1 Limosilactobacillus difficilis | reverse complement strand
TGATACCTGATGTCACGCCGAATGGCGTTTTTTATTTGCCACCAACTGGGTGGCTAACTTCATTCTATAATCCACCATTTTCTTAGATATGCTAAATAATCCTTATCCGGTAATTCGGAAAGGATTGATTTCAAATAATTAAATTGTCAAGTCACGGTTGTTTACTCCTCAAATTAAGAAAATTCGTGTTGCTAAATATAGAAAGTTAACGCAAGCCAAAGTATCATTTTCCATTGCTAAAATGTGCTTTACATAATTAGTTGGAATTTAAAGCTAAATAATAAAATTATTCATAAATAATTTCTATCCATAGCGTTGATAAATTAATCCCCCCAAAAATCACAGCATTAAATTATCAATTGCTAATACTTTAGTAATTAATCCATCTCCTTTTATCACGTACACAATTATAGTATAACTAATTTACTAAAAAGGTAAACCAATTAGATCATTTTCTTGTTTTTGTTTATCAACTAATCTATTATTTTATCTATATACTATTTGGCAAAAAGAAAAATTATTTAGCGACTTCTTTCATGATCATTTATTCATTTGATGTCTAAAAGTAGTACATATTCAATAGTCTCAAGTGTTGGTAATCGGCGCATATTGGTGTATTAATTATCAGGTCGTCTGTTTTCCATGTTAGTCTGTTAAAATGATTATCTACTGATTAAATTTAGACAGAGAAAATAATTAACAGGTACTACACGTTTTACAATTATGTAGTACCTGTTATTTATTTCATATTGCTTTCTAAGCCTTTTTAAGAGAATTCGATCAATTTATCGTTTAATTCATTAAACACTCTAAATTAACCCTTACTTCAGTTTTCATGCTGAATTATGAACTACTGCAATGAATTCTTTTAATGCTTTATAAAATAAAAGGCTCCGATTCCCTAATGGAGAATCGAAGTCTTCTTTTTTTGCCAGCTTTTTTACTAATTCAGTTTATTTAAAAAATGGTGTATTTTTGGTGTACACACACCAAGATTACTAACTTTTTACAAGCTAGTAACTAAATTTGTCTAAATTCACAGTGTCGTCGAAAAGCCGTCACATCAGGCTTTTAGACTACTTTTTCTTATTCTTCTTACCCTTTTTGCTATCCTTAGTTTCCTTTTCCGGACGCATGGTTGGGAAGAAGAAGTATAATTGCTTACAATACCTTCTTCTGGCATTTCACATTTTTTCACACGTTTAAATGACTACAAATACTATCATATCAACCATTTTCGTGATCATAAAAATTATAGGATATCATTTAGTTCAAAACATGTGAAAAAAGTGAGAAATCATAGCCTTAAACTAACATAAAAAGCCTATAACAAATACGGTAAAAACGTATTGTTATAGGCTTTTAGTATGTTTCTAGTGCTGACTAGAGGATTCGAACCTCCGACCTCCGCATTACTAATGCGATGCTCTGCCAACTGAGCTAAGTCAGCAATTTGCCAACACAAATTAGTATAGCAGAACAGTTCCAAAATTGGAAGAGGTAATTTCAATTAATTCGGATCAATTAGTCCACAACCATCATCATAACTATTTCGTGTAATCGACGTCCTTCGTTTCCTTCGTCAGCAACCAGGAGACGACAGCCAACACTGAGAGAGCCAGCATGTAGTAACCTGCCGAATGCAAACCATGATTAGCGATCAGCCAGGTTGTTACAGTTGGGGCAACCGCGGCACCAACTACTGCCGCCAGATTGTATGTGATCCCCGCCCCGGAGTAACGCACCTTCGTCGGGAACAATTCCGGCAGGACAGCGCCCACTGGACCGTAGAGGGTTCCCATTACCAAGAAACCGAGACCCAAGAAAAGCAGAACCCCGACTAAGTTGTGCCGACCAGAAAGGAAATACGGAAAGACCAGGGAGAACACAACCAAGGCCACTGAGGCAGTGAGGAGGACTTTCTTTCGCCCTACTCGGTCAGCCAGCACCGACGTGAGCATGATCAGAACCGCAAATTCAACGATGGCGCCCATCAGAAGCAACAAGAATTCCGAAGAACTAAAGCCGAGAGCCGTCGTAGCATATGACAGCGACCAAGTTGTCAAGGTAAAGAACAGGGCGTAAGTAGCACCCATGATGAAAGTTCCCTTTAGGATTTCCCGCCAATTAGACTTGAAGACTTCCCGCAGAGGTGACTTCGTAGTATTGTCACGCTCCTGAGCAAGTTTGAATAATGGTGTTTCCTGGAGCCGGCGCCGGACATACAAACCGATAACAACGAGGACGGCAGAAGCCCAGAATGGAACTCGCCAGCCAAAGGTCAGCATTTGCGCTGGGGTTAAAACCCCTTCTAAGACAAAGAATAAACCGTTGCACAAGAAGAAACCGATCGGTGCGCCCACTTCGGGGAAAGCACCATATAGTGCCCGTTTGTCCGCTGGAGCGTTTTCGGTTGCCACAAGCACGGCACCCGACCATTCACCACCCAGGCCGATTCCTTGAACGAAGCGGCAGAGACAAAGGAGAAGGGCTCCCCAGACGCCGACAACCTGATAACTTGGGATAAAACCGATGGCCACGGTTGCCACTCCCATCACTAATAGGGAAACTACCAGGGTCTTCTTCCGACCCAAGCGGTCACCATAGTGGCCAAACAGGAAGGAGCCGACGGGACGAGCAACGAAGGCCACCCCGAAAGTTAACAGACTCAGCAAGGTTGCAAGCAAGGGTGTCATCTGCGGGAAAAAGACTTTGGGGAAATAGGCAGCAGAAGCAGTCCCGTAGGCATAGAAGTCAAAGAATTCAATCGCTGTACCCATCATTGATGCCAAAATTACTGTTTTGACGGGATCGCGTTTGACGTTCAGTCGACTACTGGTTTGGGGGGTGTTAGTTACTGTACTATCCATAATGTTTACCTCTCATTTTAATTTAATCTATGAATCACCATCACGCTTAGTTCGAATGTCGCTTTCCATCGTCCTCACATCCTTTCAACAAAAAAAGCCAGCTAACTGTTGAACAGTCAGCCGGCCGACAGAGAATGTCTTTACCACTGCTGTTCACATCCCTTGTCTGATGATGCGAACAGCATTAATTATCCGCATCACCTAGTTAATGACCCGAATAATAATAATGTTTGCTTGTGCATTCATGGTGAAAAACATTGTTCTGTCCTCGCTTTCGTTTTAGTTGATGGCTAGTATATTATCATGGACAAAATTAGAAATCAATAGTTATTTAACATTAAATTTTAATCTTGGCGTTTATCACTCTTACCTTCCACGGTTACCACAAGCATCCTCGTTGACTCCAGCAAGAGTCGTTCCGACATTCTGCCTTCGCGCTTTTCCACTTTGAAACGCAAAAAAGCCTGCTGTCGCAAGCCTTTTACAGCTTGGACAACAGACCCTATTTTGCCCTTCGAATTTAGTTACGCCGCTTCTTCTTTCCGGTATCGAAACCAAAGAGAGCAGCTAAACCAGCTAACATAAAGCCGAAGATGCCAGTCTTAGTATTGGCGTCATTACCAGTCTGTGGTAATTGCGACTGACTAGTTTGACCAGTGCTGCCATAAACATTACGGCCGTTTGGCGGTGTTGGTAAGCCGCTGTTATCGTAACCATTCGGTGGCGTCGGCAGGTTGTTATTGCCATAGGAGCCACGTTTGCTTGGTGGAGTTGGCAGACCGTTGTCCCCATCATCTGGTGTGGTAGGAACACCATCGCCATGACTATGTGGCGTAGTAGCATCCGGCTGTTTCGGACTGTAGATCACAGTTACCGTAATGTCAGTCGTTTCCACAGTAACGGGCTGTGATGACACCAGCTGAGCATTAGGAGTATAACCCGGAACTTCCGGCGGAACGATGGCGGTCAGCGTCTGACCGTCTGGCGTCCACGGATTCCAAGTAATGATCTTAGTGACTTTATCCCGCGTTCCGGTCCGATTAAATGTGGCCTGCTGAACCGTATCGCCGTGAACCGGTTGTCCATGATCATCGACATAATGCACCGTCCGCATCACCGTCTTGTGATCCGTGATTGTTGCAGTACCATGTTTCAAATGCACCTCATAGCTTTGGTCATAGTTGTCATCGTTATCAAAGATGATCCCTTGGCCATTGGTGCCATCAGAAACAAGATCATAGCCCTGATCTTCGTAGTCTTGGATCGTCGCCGTCGTTGTGTAGCCGGAATAACCATTCGATACCCCACTTAAGCTCTTACTAAACAGGGTCGTGCCGGTGGTGTCATCGATGTAAGTTACTGTCGCCTTTTGGACATCTGGCGTGTAAGTGACAGTCTCATTGATGTCGCCATGATCATGGCCGACGTTGTCGATTGCTGGAATCGAAGCCTTGTCAGCCGTGTACCCTGGCTCATCTGGCGAAGCTACTTCTGGGAAGCTTTGGACTGACGTCCAAGTATCGCTAATTACTTCACCAGTAACTTTATCGATCACCTTGGTGTTTTCAAAAGTCAAAGTCTGCTTCTTTGGCTTTAGATTATTAGGAACTGGCGTTCCGTCAGAGTTCTTGTATGTAACGGTTTCAGTCACAGTCTTCGTCAGACTCGTCTTATCAGTGCCCTTCGGATACTTCGGGCTATCTGGATCCTTCGGATTAATCGGCGTGTTCGGTGTGTCTGGACCTGGATTCTTTGGTGTGACGGTGACTGTACCATGTTTCAAGTGCACTCCATAAGTCTGATTGTTTTTGTCATCATGATCAAAGACGATCTCTTGGCCATTCGTCTGATCGGAAACAAAGTCATAACCCTGATCTTCATAACCCTTGATCGTATCCATAGTCGTGTAACCTGACTTAGCATCCGACTTACCAGTCAAGTCTTTACTCGTCAACGTCTTACCAGTCGTATCATCAATGTACTTAACCGTGGCCTTTTGATTATCTGGCGTGTAAGTAACAGTCTCATTGATGTCGTCATGATCATGGCTGACGTTGTCGATTGCTGGAATCGAAGCCTTGTCAGCCGTGTATCCTGGCTCATCTGGCGAAATTACTGCTGGGAAGCTTTGCACTGGCGCCCATGTGCAGCTCTGGTTCCGCAGCTTTCTGCGCTTCCCGTCGTTTCGCTGCTAGATAAAGCTGGATTCCCTGCTGAATATCTTTGAGGATAGCAGGCGACAGCGGACGTGCCTTGAGCGGGTGACCGAGGCCAAATGCTTGCCGGACCAGGCGATCAACTTCGTGGAAGAAAGCATTGAGTTTGACGCCCCGTCGCTGGCACGGTTGCCAGGATGTACAGTAGTACTGCCGTTTTTTTAGCTGGTACTGGCGTTCGGAGTCGATGATATAGGTTGACTGCTGCGGATCTTGCCGAAAATAGAAGACCGCGTTGCCAAAGAAATAGCCAGTGTTGATCTTTTGTTTGCCCACTAAAGTCATCACTCGGGCTGCCGGATCCGCCACGAGCTCTTGCCAAATGATTTGAAAAAGCCGAGCAAATTCCTCCTCATTATTTTGGTAGAGCCGGCAATGCTGCAGATAAGTTATCCAACCGGCAAAGACCTTGAGCAATTCCGCGGCCGAATAATCTTGCGGATGCCGAACAATGTAGTACTGCCGATCTTCTGCAATCCTATCCGCAAAGGCTTCGTTGGCTGCCTGGTGGTTGAGCCCATAATACAACACGTAGTCTTGCAGCCATTGTTGCAGGTAAGCTACCATCTTTTTGCCGTAGGATGGCGCATAATGCTCTTGGAAAGCCCGCAACTGTTGATAGCCGCTCAAAGGATCAGTTACACCGATATTATTCAGCAATTCGTAGATGTATACGTAGGCATAGGAAGTGCTGTTGACGCTGAAGTGGCCCCCGCGCAGTCGTGTTCGCCAAGTAAAGTAGGTGTGTAACTGAGCCAGGTTCATCGAATGATAGTCGGGGTAATAGCGCTGAAACTCTGCGATCGGTTGGTAATCATCTGAGCCTGATAATCCGACCTTGTTTGCTGGTGCGACAAATGAATGAGCTGCTGGGAGATCATTTTTTGACCGCTTGTTGCGGTTTGAAAGGCATAGTCCAATACGTTCTGAAGGTCGTGATCGCTAACTTGATCAAAATTGACCCCGACCCAGCCATCTTTTTTGATCATCGTTGGCGGCCCGAAATAGTCATTTTGTTGAATAGCCGGCGCAAAAGTCGGACATTTTAAATCTAAACGCGGCTCATCTTGCGATAAAAAGGCAAAAGCCGGTTGCGACAAGGAAAGCCGCAGCTCTTCTTGATGCACCGGATCCGCCGGGCTAGTGATGAAGGAGAGACCATACTTGTGAAACAGGTAGTTTTTTAATTGCTGGCGATTCACGTAGCTATCCCTCCTTTATTCGTACGTATGTTCTAGTTTGCATTATACCAAATTTCATTTTTATGGCAAAAAAAAACACAGGCTGCTTAACAGTCTGTGTTATGTTTTTGCGCGGCAGTGCCCTATCCTCGCAGGGAGCGATCCCCCAACTACTTTTGGCGCGCTGAAGCTTAACTGCTGTGTTC
>NZ_CANDNU010000061.1 GCF_947387495.1 Limosilactobacillus difficilis | reverse complement strand
GATTTGGTCATTAAACTAATTCTACCCGTTATGGGTTATTTTTTTAATTTATGTTGCACTTGAATTGTAAATTCTCACCACAAAAAAAGAGTTGGCTGACGATTATCATCAGCACAACTCTTTGATTGGCGATCTGAACAATAATTACTTGTCGCTGTTCTTGTCGTCATCTTTCTTAGCCTTTGGTTCCAGTTCTTGCTTAGCAGAATCCGCAACCAAGTCAACGGCCTTCTTGATTTCAATATCGTGAGACAGCATATCAGTGGAGAGAACCTTCTTGACCTGGTCTTCATCCATCTGGTATTGCTTAGCCAGATCTTTGATTTCCTTGTCAATGTCATCTTGACTTGCGCTCAAGTCGGCATCCTTAACGATAGCCTCCAGCACCAGGTTCGTCTTAACCCGGTGTTCAGCATCGTTAGCAAATTGCTTGCGCAGAGCATCCTCGCTGGTTCCAGTCATCTGGAAGTAAAGCTTTGGACTGATCCCCTGTTGTTGCATCCCAGCCAGGTATTGTTGCATCTGCCGGTCAGTATCATCCTTCTTCATTTGTTCAGGAATATCACCGATCGTGGCATTTTCAACAGCCTTGTCAAGAGCTTCTTCTTCGACGTCGGAACGAATGTCGTCATCCTTCTGCTTTTGCAGTTGATCACGTGTCTTCTTCTTCAATTCGTCAAGGGTGTCAACATCTTCGTCGACGTCTTTGGCAAAGTCGTCATCAAGCTTTGGCAGTTGCTTTTCCTTGACTTCGTGAATCGTAACGGCAAAGTTAGCATCTTTACCAGCTAATTCCTTAGCATGGTAGTCCTTTGGGAAGGTAACCTTAACGTCAACCTTGTCATCAGCCTTGTGGCCAACCAATTGGTCTTCAAAGCCTGGAATGAAGGAGTTGGAGCCTAATTCCAGTGAGTAGTTGTCGGCACTGCCGCCGTCAAACTTCTTGCCATCAATCGTCCCAACGTAATCAATCACAACCGTGTCGCCCTTGTCAGCAGGTTTGTCTTCCTTCAAAACAAGTTCAGCTTGTTGTTGACGCTTATTTTCAATTTCACTGTCAACGTCGGCATCGGAAACCGTGTTGTCATGCTTGGTAATGGCAAGGCCCTTGTAGTCACCAAGTTTAACGTCAGGCTTGATGTTAACCGTAGCAGTCATAACCCACGGCTTGCCTTTTTCCATGCTTTCAATCCCAATTTCTGGTTGAGAAACTGGTTCGATCTTGGTGTCCTTGACTGCGGCTTCGTATGCATCAGGCAAAACCTTGTTGAGGGCATCCTGATACAATGATTCTTCACCATACATTTGGTTAAAGATTTGCCGCGGAACGTGCCCCTTCCGGAAGCCAGGTACCGTAATCTTCTTCTTCGTTTCTTGGAAGGCGTCGTCAATCCCTTTTTGGACAGTCTTGACGTCAATCTCAAAAGTCAGCTTACCGCGACTCTTGTCGTCTTCGCGTTCCCATTTTGCCATGTGAATTTCCTCCAAATTAAAATATCGTTTTGACAGATGTCTGTAAAAAGATTCACAGACTTCCACATACTTTAATAGTCTACCTTAGAAACACTGCTTTTTCAAGCGATTTCCGTCTGATCGGATAAACAAAAAAGGCTTGGTAAGCACCAAGCCCTTTTTATGATTAACTATTAATACTGATTAGTCCAGAACTTCTGAAACAACACCAGCACCAACAGTATGGCCACCTTCACGGATAGTGAACTTCAGACCCTTTTCAAGGGCAACTGGCTTCTGCAGTTCAACAGTAAAGGTAACGTTGTCACCAGGCATAACCATTTCAACGCCGTCTGGCAGTTCAATGGTACCAGTAACGTCAGTAGTGTGGAAGTAGAATTGTGGACGGTAGTTTGAGAAGAATGGAGTGTGACGGCCCCCTTCTTCCTTGGTCATAACATAAACTTCGCCCTTGAACTTCTTGTGAGTTTGGATTGAACCAGGTTCAGCCAGAACTTGACCACGTTCAACTTGGTCGTGGTTGATACCACGAAGAAGAATACCAACGTTGTCCCCAGCTTCACCAAGGTCCAGAGTCTTGTGGAACATTTCCAGACCAGTTACAGTTGACTTCAGAACATCTTCAGTCAAACCAACGATTTCAACTTCGTCACCGATCTTAACAGTACCACGGTCGATACGACCAGAAGCAACAGTCCCACGACCAGTGATAGTGAAGACGTCTTCGACAGGCATCATGAATGGCTTGTCAGTAGGACGCTTTGGAGTTGGAATGTAGTCGTCAACAACATCCATCAAGTGAAGAACAACCTTTTCCTGTTCTGGGTCGCCCTGCAGAGCCTTCAGAGCTGAACCGCGGATAACAGGAACATCGTCACCAGGGAAACCGTATTCGGACAGCAGGTCCCGAACTTCCATTTCAACAAGGTCGATCAATTCGTCATCGTCAACCAGGTCGCACTTGTTAAGGAAAACAACGATGTATTCAACACCAACTTGACGAGCAAGCAGAATGTGTTCACGAGTTTGTGGCATAGGACCATCATCAGCGGCAACAACAAGGATGGCACCATCCATTTGTGCAGCACCAGTGATCATGTTCTTAACGTAGTCCGCGTGACCAGGAGCGTCCATGTGTGCGTAGTGGCGCTTCTTAGTTTCGTATTCAACGTGGGCCGTGTTGATGGTGATACCACGTTCCTTTTCTTCTGGAGCAGCGTCGATATCAGCAAACTTTTCTTCCTTTGCCAGACCCTGCTTAGCCAGAACCTTGGTGATAGCTGCAGTCAGCGTAGTCTTACCGTGGTCAACGTGGCCAATAGTACCAATGTTAACGTGCGGCTTAGTACGTTCATAATGTTCTTTTTCAGCCATTAAGAAACCCTCCAAAAAAATGTTTCAAGAATTATGCCAGTCAGTAGAAACTACCAACTGACACACCTTTAAATTTATTATACTACTTTGCAGCCTAGAATAAAAGAAGCAATTCTAGGTCCCAAAGAATTCTCACTTATAATATCAGCTCGCCTGAACTTTGTAAATAAATTTACTCAAAAAAGCGACAATTTAGTGAGAAATTCGTGTGACCAAACGATTGATCCGCCGCTGCCAACGCAATGCTTTCTCTACCCCTTCGTCTCTTTGAACCATGTTTCCGCTGCTCGTTAGTGCCGAAAGCCAGCTCTTCGGTTCATCAATTGCCAGACTGAGGAAGGGATAGAGGTAGATAAACTGCAAATTCAATTCGCGTGAAATAGTCTGGTAAGATACCGGGTCTTTATCCCGGTAGCGCGTTTCGACCATTTGCCGCAGCTGTTGAACAACCGGCAGTGAGTCAATCGGCTGGAGCTGTGCCAGATTCAGTTCGTGTTCCTGCTCATCCAGCCAGTAAACTTTAGCCTGCCGTTCAATTTTTAACGGCTGCAAAGTTTCTAGAATACTTGAACGAATCAAGGGGTTGGTAAAAGGATCCCGAAGCAAAAAGAGTGCGCCCTTCAAATAATAAGGCAGTGGCAAGCGGCTGGCGGCCAGCAAACGTTGTTGTTGCTCCCGAAATGACTTGTCGCCGAGGTGATAGAATTCCCGCCAGCGAGTCTTGACGCTCGTCATCATCGTTGTCTCAGCCTTTTGCTCCCCTGCCTCGACCAAAGGAAGCAATTGTTCTTGCCATTGCCGAACCATAGCAATTTGCCGCCGAGCAGTCATGAATTGCTGATCAGCAATTTCGACATTGATTAACAGTTCCGCATCTTTTAACGTCTTTAAGTAATCTGCAGCCCGTTCTTCGGCAATCTGGCGAGCTCGTAAATATTGTTGGTCCTGATATTCGGCAAATGTTAATGCAAGGTTAACTCGAAAATCATCTACCTGATTATTTAAACGATCCAGCAGCGCAGCCGCTTCGTGAAATTGCCCTTTTTTAAGTAGTTTACTTCCCTGCTGCCACTGTTCTTTTTGTTTTGTGTCCATTCTCCCCTCCAAAAACTAAAGAAAAGCAGAAAAAAGGCCTCGCTGTAACACAGAAGCACACTTTCCCTCATGATTGCCACTAAACTCATTAAACCAGCAGAGACCGTTGAAAAACACTGTTTTCTCCGGTCTCTGATGCATCATTTATTCTTTTTTAGTTGAATTAGTCTTTGCTTTTGCTCGTTCCTGGTGCTTGCGTCCCCGCCCCCGATGATGTTGACGTTGGCTTTTGCTGCTGGTTTTGGAAACTTCATCTTTAGCAGCCTTTTTGTCGGTTTTGTGGTTCTTATGCTTGGCATGCTGATTAATCTCCATGATCACCGGCAAAATAACCGGGTGCCGTTTGGTATGATCAAAGAGAAAGCGATTCAGCTTATCGCGAACGTCTTGTTTCAAATGAGTCCAATCGAACTCTTTTTCATCCAGGTTCTTTTGGACGACTCGCTCGACAAGCTGGGCGCTTTGTTCCATCAGCTTGTGGTTGGTTTTCACAAACACGAACCCGCGTGACGTAATCTGTGGTTTGGCCACGATCTTCTTCTTTTTCCGATTAATCGTTGCCACAACCACAAAAATCCCATCCTCGGACAAGACTCGCCGGTCACGCAGGACAATGTTGCCGATGTCGCCAACTCCAATTCCATCAATCATCGTGTTGGAAACGTCAATATGTTCACCCAAGTGAAATTCGCCGTGGGCATAACTAAGAACGTCACCCTTATCACAAACAAAAATGTGATCCTTTGGAATTCCGACTTCTTCAGCCAGTTCAGCATGTTTGCTCAACAGACGATACTCCCCTTGAACTGGGATAAAGTACTTTGGCTTCATGAAGTTCAGCATCAACTGCTCATCAGTTTGGTTGGCGTGACCAGACGGATTGAGATCATCGAAGATAAACTTGACGTGCGCACCGGTGCGGTAAAGCATGTCCTTAGTTTTTTGGACTTCAGTCTCCATCGCATAGGAAGGAGTTGTCGTAACAAAGACCGTGTCATTCTTATCAAATTTCAGATGCTTGTCGTTGCCACTAGCCAATTGCTGTAGGGCTTCGATCGGTTCCCCTAGTTTCCCGGTGACAAGAATGATCACCTGGGAAGGTTCAAGCTTTGTAACTTCTTTGAGACTGACTTTGATCCCTTGCGGTTCCTTGAGCTTGCCAAGGTCAACAGCAGTGTCAATGATCTGCTCTAAGTCCTTGCCATAAAGGGCAACTTTGCGGTTAGTAGCAGCAGCGGCATCCATAATCTGTTGGATGCGCACAATATTAGAGGCAACGCTGGCTACCACGATTCGGCCCTCGGTATATGTGAAATTTTGCTTCAAATAAGCGCCAATATCTTTTTCCCGCGTGCTGACGCCAGTGTTGGCGGCCCCCGCAGAATCACTTAGGAGGGCCAGAACTCCCTGACTACCAATTTCAGCTAACCGGGCTAAATCTGTCTTGTACCCCTTGGTAGCAGTTTGGTCAAACTTAAAGTCACCTGTATATACGACGTTGCCTTCGCTGGTTTGGAGAACGATCCCGAGAGTGTCAGGAATTGTGTGGGTCGTTGGGAAGAAGGACACTGTGACACCATCGAAATCGATTTCCGTATCCTCATCAACAACATTGAAATCATCAAATTTCTTGACCTGTTTATTGTTCTTCACAGCTAGCTTGGCCAGGGCAATTGTCATATCCGAGCCGAAAACTGGTACCTGAAAATCCATCAAGAAGTATGGCAGGGCACCGATGGCATCAGCGTGCCCGTGGGTCAGGAAAACACCGGCAATTTTATCAGCCCGGTCCTTCAGGTAAGACCAATCAGGAATCACTACATCAATTCCCATCAAATCATTTTCAGGGTAGCGAAGACCACAATCTAAAATAAAAATCTTGTCATCCACTTCAACGGCATACATGTTTTTGGCATTTTCACGCACGCCGCCAAATGGAATAATCTTAATTTTGCTCATTATCCATCCTTCGTTTCTATTCAGTTTTAACCAATCCCCATGGCGGGATCAGTAAATTTATTTCGAATAAGCAGTTAAAATTATCTTAACACAGTTTCCCACATACTGGCCACTAAGGCAAAACAAAAAGCCTCCTCCCAAAAGGAGAAGGCCCCAATAATGAAATCTTAGCGACGCAAACCCAGACGTTGGATCAATTCACGGTAAGCTGGCAGGTCAGTGCGACGAAGATATGCCAACAGGTTACGACGGTGACCAATTTTCTTCATCAGGCCACGTTGTGAGTGGTAGTCATGCTTGTGTGTCTTCAAGTGATTGTTCAGTTCGTTGATGTCAGCAGTCAAGACAGCAACCTGAACTTGAGTTGAGCCAGTGTCGCCTTCGTGAGTTGCGTATTCCTTAATGATTTCGTTTTTGCGTTCTTTTGAAATAGCCATTGCTATTTTCCCACCTTTCAAAATTTTGCACCTAGTTCTAGGTTAAACGTCGGTGAGGATCGTTAAACCGGGAAGAGGTATGGCCAAATGGCCTCTTAATACAATACACGTTTTGCAAGTCAAATGCAAATAACTTTTTTGATTGCTGCTTCCAATTGATATTGCAATCAGCTGCGGTCTCTAGTATAATGGCAGATGTTGAATTTTGAGGTCAATTAAAATTGACGGTAATGGAGGTGACATTCATGCCAATCATCAAGTCAGCAATTAAGCGTGTTAAGACTAGCGAAAAAGCTGAAGCACGTAACGCTTCACAGCTGAGTGCTATGCGGACTGCTGTTAAGAAGTTCGATAAAGCTAAGGTTGCCGGTGCTGACAACCTTGAAGACTTATACAAGGCTGCTGTTTCAGCAATCGACCATGCCAAGGCTAAGGGTCTGATCAAGGCCAACAAGGCTGCTCGTGACAAATCACGTTTGACGGCACGTTACAACAAGTAACATTTCGTCAATTAAAAGCAAAAGCCATCCGGTTTCCCGGGTGGCTTTTTTCTTTAGGACGAATTGTCAAACTAAGTGCAACGGTTCTTCAAAAAATATCTCAAACGGTGTTTGATAGTTTAATATTTT
>NZ_CANDNU010000060.1 GCF_947387495.1 Limosilactobacillus difficilis | reverse complement strand
CTAGTTGCCTAGAAAAAATATTTATTCAATTATCAAGCCAGAATATTCAACTTCCAACTTTTTGGGTACACGTCAATTTTGATATCCCGTCTTTTTTTAGTTTAGGCTTGATCAAATTTTTCCAATTGCTCGGCTGCCTCGGTCCACGTGCTTTCAGCCTTGCTAGCTTTGGCATTTAGCTGGTCCAGTTCTTGCTGGAGGTCAGTTAGTTTGGCGATGTCTGTGGCGACGGCTGGTTGAGCCATTTTTTCTTTAATTGCTTCCTGTTTCTCTTCCAACTTTGCCATTTCTTGTTCGGCAGCGTCGACCTGGCGCTGAATCTTCCGCCGGGCCCGCTGTTTTTCCTTGCTCTGCTGGTAGGATTGTTGCTTGGTCGATTGTCTGTGGGGCTGATTAGCGGCGGTTGGATTGCCGCTAGTTTGCTTTTGCCGTTTTTCCTGTGCGGCAAGGTAGTCGTCATAGTTACCTTCATAATGGTCAATGCCGTTAGCTCGCATATCGAGAACGTCGGTTGCAACCTGGTTGATGAAATAACGGTCATGGGAGATGAAGAGGACAGTACCATCAAAGTCGTTGATAGCTGTTTCCAGCACTTCCCGGCTATCGATATCCAAGTGGTTGGTCGGTTCATCGAGGATCAAGAAGTTGATCGGGATAAAGGCCAGCTTTGTCAGCTCCAGTCGGGCTTTTTCCCCACCGGAAAGGTCATGGATCGGCTTGAAGACATCATCGCCGACAAACAGGAAGGAACCCAAGAGGGAACGGATTTCTGTCTCCGGGACCTCCGGGTGGTCGTCCCAGATTTCATCCAGAACGTCTTTGTCAGCGTGAAGGGTTTGTTGCTCTTGGTCGTAGTAGCCGATTTCAATATTGGCCCCCATTTTGAAGGAGCCAGCAATCGGTGGAATCTGCTTGAGGAGGGTTTTGAGCAGGGTCGACTTGCCGATGCCGTTTGGTCCAATAATACCAATGCGTTGGCCACGATGTTCATTAAAGGATAGGGGCCCCGCGAGCACCGTTTCATCATAGCCGACCTTGAGCTGGTTGACGTCCAAGACCTCGTTGCCACTTTGTTTATCGCTATGGAAGGAAAAGTGAATCGACGAATCATCCGTTGTCGGTTTGGCCATCCGGTCCATTTTTTCCAGCTGTTTGCGACGGGCCTGGGCACGTTTCGTTGTCGACGCCCGGACTAAGTTCTTGTTGACGAAGTCTTCAAGCTTGGCAATTTTTTCTTGCTGCTGGTGATAGTGCTTCATTTCCGTCAGCAGCCAGGCCTGTTTTTGCTTCGTAAAAGCGGAGTAATTGCCGCGGTAGTGACGGAGGGTTTGGTTATCCAAGTCGTAAATTTCATTGACGACACGATCGAGGAAGTAACGGTCGTGTGAAACAACCAGTAAAGCACCCGGATAGGACTTGAGATAATCTTCGAGCCAGGCGAGGACGTTCATATCCAGGTGGTTGGTCGGTTCATCAAGGATCAGGAGCTGCGGCTGCTGGAGCAAAATTTTAGCCAGCGCCAGCTTGGTCTTTTGCCCACCTGACAGGGAGTTGACGGACAGATCATCCATGTCCTTGCTAAAGCCAAAACCAGTCAAGACGCCGCGCATCCGGGATTGATAGTCATAACCACCGGCTTCCTTATAGCGCTGTTGCAGCTGGTCATAATGGTTGAGCGTTCGCTGGTATGTTGGGTCTTGGTCGTCTAGATGAGCGAGCTGCTTTTCGTTTTCCTGAATTTGCGCCGCCAAGTCATGAAGGGGGCTAAAAACGGTATCGAGCTCGTGCCAAATGGTGTTTTGACTGTCCAGCCCCTGGTCTTGGGCCAAGTAGCCGATCTTGAGCCCCTTTACCCTGGTAATCGTTCCTTCGTCAGGCGTTGTGATATTTGCGATCATTTTGAGGAGGGTGGTCTTGCCGGCTCCGTTGCGGCCCACTAATGCTACCCG
Source organism: Limosilactobacillus difficilis (assembly GCF_947387495.1). Classification (GTDB taxonomy): domain Bacteria; phylum Bacillota; class Bacilli; order Lactobacillales; family Lactobacillaceae; genus Limosilactobacillus; species Limosilactobacillus difficilis. The sequence goes on along the minus strand of NZ_CANDNU010000060.1, from coordinate 5,309 downwards.
TGCGTGTTCGTTGATTTGTAAATTGACATCGTGAAATAAAACGTCAGCCCCAAAACGGCGCAAAACGTTCTTTGTTTGCAGCAGTAACATGTTTTTTCCTCCTTCGCATTCATTCAATTTTATCATATTTTTCCGACAGTCTAGCGAACATCTGTCTCATTTTTATTGAAAAACTATTCACAAAGATTGGTGCAATTGTTACAATATAAATAATGACAAATTCACAATGGAAAGATCGGGGGGATGTATATGGCAACGCGCAAAATTCCGCGGGCAACAGCAAGACGGCTACCTGTTTATTATCGTTATTTAAACGTACTGAAGGACGCCAATAAAGACCGCGTTTCGTCAACTGAATTATCTGACGCCGTTCAAGTTGATTCTGCAACCATCCGACGCGACTTTTCCTATTTTGGCGAACTGGGAAAACGTGGTTACGGTTATGACGTTGCTAAATTATTGAAATTCTTTAAAGGGATCCTCAACCAAGACAAGCTGACGAGCGTTGCGCTGGTCGGCGTCGGCAGCTTGGGGAGTGCTTTGATGAATTACAACTTTCACCAAAATACTAACCTGCGGATTAGTGCAGCCTTTGATAATCGACCGGAGCTTGTTAACCGTGTTAAGAGTGGGATTCCGGTTTACCCGATGTCTGATCTCAAACAACAGTTGCGGGATCAGCAAATTGATGCCGTCATCTTAGCGGTGCCATCTACGGCGTCGCAGTTAGTTACCAACCAGCTGGTCGAGGCTGGAGTTCATGGCATTTTGAACTTCACCCCGGTGCGGCTGCAAGTGCCATCATCGGTTCAGGTTCAAAACATTGATCTGACAAATGAATTGCAGACTTTGATTTACTTTATTGAAAATAATCGTCAAAATGAGCAGGACGACTAAGATGTCACTGCTTTCAAGTGCCAGCCTAATCGCGGTTTGATGCCGTTTGATCAGGCTGGTTTTTTTAATTTTGAAATAAATAGTCAAATTTGGTCAAATTAATTGTTGCAATTTGGAAAGAGCATGTTATAGTAGATCATGTAATTAGCACTTGATGCAGATAAGTGCTAAAGCTGCTAATTCTGAGATCAACAAACAATCTTGAAAGATAAATTATATTGGAGGGATTCACGTGTTAAAACCATTAGGTGATCGTGTTGTTCTGCAGGCAGAACCAGAAGAAAAAGAAGTTGGCGGTATTGTCTTAGCTTCTAACGCCAAGGCAAAGTCAACGACTGGAACGGTTATCGCTGTCGGTGCAGGCCGGACTCTCGACAATGGTCAGACGGTTGCTCCCGTTGTTAAGAAGGGTGACAAGGTCATGTTCGACAAGTACGCCGGCAATGAAGTCGAATACAACGGTGAAAAGTACCTGATCGTTCACGAAAAGGACATCGTTGCTGTTGTTGATTAATCTTTCTAATTATTAAATACGCGGGACGATTAGAGAACAAATTTAATTTTTGAGGTGACAAAATAATGGCAAAGGAAATTCGTTTTGCTGAAGATGCTCGTTCACGGATGCTGAAGGGTGTTGACAAGCTGGCCGACACTGTTAAGACGACGATTGGGCCAAAGGGTCGCAACGTTGTGCTGGAACAAAACTACGGTGCCCCAACGATTACTAACGACGGGGTTACGATTGCCAAGAGCATCGAATTGGAAGACCATTTTGAAAACATGGGTGCTAAGCTGGTCAGCGAAGTTGCTTCCAAGACTAACGACGTTGCTGGTGACGGGACGACGACCGCAACGGTACTGACCCAAGCAATTGTTAATGAAGGCATGAAGAACGTGACTGCCGGTGCTAACCCAATTGGTGTTCGCCGCGGGATCGATAAGGCAACGAAGGCTGCTGTGGAAAGCCTGAAGAAGATGTCTGTTCCGGTTAAGAGCCGTGACGACATTGCTCAAATTGCCTCTATTTCTGCTGCCGACAAGGACGCAGGGCAATTAATCGCCGACGCCATGGAAAAAGTGGGCCACGATGGTGTTATCACGATCGAAGATTCCCGTGGTGTTCAGACGAGTGTTGACGTTGTCGAAGGGATGAGCTTCGACCGCGGTTACATGTCACAATACATGGTCACCGACAATGACAAGATGGAAGCCGACCTCGACAACCCTTACATCTTGATTACGGACAAGAAGATCAGCAACATCCAAGACATTCTGCCACTGCTGCAAGAAGTTGTTCAACAGGGTCGGGCACTGTTGATCATTGCTGACGACATTACTGGTGAAGCTCTGCCAACTCTTGTTTTGAACAAGATGCGGGGAACCTTCAACGTATGTGCTGTCAAGGCACCGGGCTTTGGTGACCGGCGGAAGGCACAATTGGCTGACATCGCCGTTCTGACTGGCGGGACCGTTATTTCTGACGACCTCGGCATGAACCTGAAGGACGTTACGATCGACCAACTCGGTCAGGCTAATAAGGTTACGGTAACCAAGGACAACACGACGATTGTTGATGGTGCTGGTAGCAAGGAATCCATCGACGAACGGGTTGACCAAATCAAGAAGGCTATCTCCGAAACGAGTTCCAGCTTTGACAAGGAAAAGCTTCAAGAACGTTTGGCTAAGTTATCCGGTGGGGTTGCCGTTGTTAAGGTCGGTGCTGCAACTGAAACCGAACTGAAGGAACGTAAATACCACATCGAAGACGCTCTGAACGCTACCCGGGCTGCCGTTGACGAAGGCTTTGTTCCTGGTGGTGGGACCGCGCTGATCAACGTCATTCCTGACCTTGAGAAGTTGGAAGCTGAGAGTGAAGGCGACGAAAAGACCGGTGTTAAGATCGTCAAGGCTGCTCTGGAAGCACCTGTTCGTCAAATTGCCGAAAACGCTGGTGTTGAAGGTTCCGTCATCGTTGACCACCTGAAGAACGAGAAACCGGGGATTGGTTACAACGCCGCTGTCGACAAGTTTGAAAACATGATTGACTCCGGGATTATTGACCCAACCAAGGTTACCCGGTCTGCTCTGCAAAACGCTGCTTCAGTTTCATCGCTGCTCCTGACGACCGAAGCGGTCGTTGCTGACAAGCCTGAACCAAAGGATAACAACGCACAAGCTGGTGCCGGTGCTGGTGCTGGCATGGGCGGTGCAATGTAATCACGTAACTGAGTTCTCAATTTTATCCGGCAGGATTCCTGCCGGATTTTTTAATTTTAGCAGCGACATTTACTGGTAATCTGTCGGATGATGAGACAAAGTCCGCCGAGCCTGCTAGCAATCGATAAGATAGTGTTGTAGAATATCAGCTGAGTCTTTTTTGGAGGATATAATATGTGGCGATATTTAAAACGGGTTTTGATCGGTAAACCGCTTAAAACCTTGGATGAAGGACAGACACGCCTCACAAAGTTTAAAGCGCTGGCGATGCTGTCTTCAGATGCATTGTCATCTGTGTCCTACGGGACGGAACAGATCACCACGGTTCTGGTGACCCTATCGAGCGCGGCCATTTGGTATTCTTTACCAATTGCCGGAATCGTCCTGATTTTGTTACTGGCCATCACTTTGTCGTATCGACAAATTATTCACGCCTACCCGAGCGGTGGGGGCGCCTATGTAGTGGCCACAAAGAACTGGGGTTCTAACGGCGGTTTAGTAGCCGGCGGTTCGCTACTAGTCGATTACATGCTGACCGTGGCCGTTTCCACAACGGCCGGGACTGAAGCCATTACATCGGCCATCCCAGCCTTGTACCGTTTCTCAATCCCAATTTCGATTATTATTGTTATCTTGATTATGATGATGAACTTGCGGGGAATGAGCGAAAGTGCCAACTTCTTGACGGTGCCGGTCTACTTCTTCGTGATTGTGATCACTGTGATGATCATTTGGGGTGCGATCCGGATCGCCACGGGGCAGGTCACTTACCGGGCCACGGCTGGCGTAGGAACCCCGGTAGCCGGAATGACAGCGGCTCTCTTTATCCGGGCCTTCTCTGCTGGTTCTTCCTCACTGACAGGGGTTGAAGCTATTTCCAACGCGGTGCCTAATTTCAACCACCCTAAGCGCAAGAATGCTGCCGCAACTTTGTCGATCATGAGTCTGATTTTGGCTGCTTTCTTTACTGGTATTACCTTCTTCAGCTTTTACCTGGGGATTGTACCAAATGCTCATCAAACGGTCCTGGCCCAAATCGGGGCCCAGGTCTTCGGTGGCCACGGGATTGGCTTTTATCTGCTGCAGCTGTCGACGGCAATGATTCTGGCTGTCGCGGCCAACACTGGTTTCTCCGCTTTCCCGATTTTGGCCTTTAACATGGCCCGTGACAAGTATATGCCACATGCTTTCATGGACCGGGGTGACCGGCTCGGCTATTCCAACGGGATTATTTCACTAGCGGTCGGCGCTATCATTTTGATTATGATCTTCCACGGGAAGACTAACATGCTGATCCCGCTTTATGCTGTCGGGGTCTTCGTGCCGTTTACTTTGTCACAATCGGGGATGATCATCCACTGGTTCCGCGAACGTGAAGGTTTCTGGCTGGGCAAGTCATTTATCAACCTTGTCGGGACGCTGATTTCACTGAGCCTGGTGGTCTTCTTATTCTGGCAACATTTTGGCAATGTTTGGCCATACCTGATTATCATGCCAGTCTTGCTTTACATGTTCCACAAGATCCATTCTCACTATGTGATGGTGGCGCGACAGCTGCACATTGCTGAAAAGACCAAGGTCCAACTGCATGACTACGATGGTGCAACGGTGATCGTGCTGGTCGGCAACGTCACCCGGGTGACCAGGGGGGCTATCAACTATGCCCGTTCGATTGGTGACTACGTCATCGCCATGCACGTCTCCTTTGATGAAAATCCGGGTAAGGAACACCGGACGGCCAATGAATTTAAGGCTGAATTCCCTGATGTGCGTTTTGTGGACATTCATTCGTCTTACCGTTCTATTGGGGGACCGACGATTCGCTTTGTCGACGTAATTGCTAAACGAGCGGCGGCTCGGAACTATTCAACGACGGTGCTGGTACCGCAATTTGTACCAAAGAAACCATGGCAGCTGGCTTTACACAATCAAACCAGTTTGCGTTTACGGGCATTGCTTAATTCCCGAGAAAACATTATCGTTGCCAACTATAACTATCACTTAAAACAATAATAAAAATAACGGGGCTGAGGAAATTCCTCGGTCCCGTTATTAATTGGGTCTATATTAACTGGTATTGGTGAAAGCCGATGCCAGTTTTTATTATCTTAAATTGGCTTGAGAATTTACAATTCAAGTGCAACATAAATTAAAAAAATAACCCATAACGGGTAGAATTAGTTTAATGACCAAAT
>NZ_CANDNU010000059.1 GCF_947387495.1 Limosilactobacillus difficilis | reverse complement strand
CGAACACAGCAGTTAAGCTTCAGCGCGCCAAAAGTAGTTGGGGGATCGCTCCCTGCGAGGATAGGGCACTGCCGCGCATTTTTATGGAGGGTTAGCTCAGTTGGGAGAGCGTCTGCCTTACAAGCAGAGGGTCACAGGTTCGAGCCCTGTACCCTCCATTGGGCCTAGAGCTCATGAGCCGTTAGCTCAGTTGGTAGAGCATCTGACTTTTAATCAGAGGGTCGGCGGATCGTAACCGCCACGGCTCATAGCTGCGAGAGGATCCCGTATCTTTCGCCGACTTAGCTCAGTTGGCAGAGCATCTGTCTTGTAAACAGGGGGTCGGAGGTTCGAATCCTCTAGTCGGCATTAACATTTATGCGGAAGTAGTTCAGTGGTAGAACATCACCTTGCCATGGTGGGGGTCGCGGGTTCGAATCCCGTCTTCCGCTTTGTCAATTCCATAATGCCGGGGTGGCGGAATTGGCAGACGCATGGGACTTAAAATCCCACGGTCGTTTAGACCGTACGGGTTCGACCCCCGTCCTCGGCACCAAATGCACCCATAGCGCAATTGGATAGAGTGTCTGACTACGAATCAGAAGGTTGAAGGTTCGACTCCTTCTGGGTGCACTTTATTTTCGGGAAATAGCTCAGCTTGGTAGAGCACCTGGTTTGGGACCAGGGGGTCGCAGGTTCGAATCCTGTTTTCCCGATTAAGTTGAATAGACTTACATATCGCGGTGTAGCTCAGCTGGCTAGAGCGTCCGGTTCATACCCGGGAGGTCGAGGGTTCGATGCCCCCTGCCGCGATTTCGAGTGGCGAATGTTGCTGGACCTTTAGCTCAGTTGGTTAGAGCAGGCGGCTCATAACCGCTCGGTCGTAGGTTCGAGTCCTACAAGGTCCATTGTGAATGCGAACCTACTATATATTTATGGAGGATTACCCAAGTGGTTGAAGGGGGCGGTCTTGAAAACCGCTAGGCCGGGCAACCGACGCAAGAGTTCGAATCTCTTATCCTCCTTTTATTATCGCGGGGTAGAGCAGTCTGGTAGCTCGTCGGGCTCATAACCCGGAGGTCGTTGGTTCAAATCCAGCCCCCGCAATTGGTCCGTTGGTCTAGTTGGTTTAGGACGCATCCCTGTCACGGATGAGATCACGCGTTCGAGTCGCGTACGGACCGTTGGCATAACAACTTCACTGGTTGTACTGCCAATTAGTTGTTATGCTTAGATCATTGTTCTAATGCGGGTATAGTTCAGTGGTAAAACCACAGCCTTCCAAGCTGTTGTCGCGAGTTCGATTCTCGTTACCCGCTTCTTGATATATAATGGGCCTATAGCTCAGTTGGTTTAGAGCGCACGCCTGATAAGCGTGAGGTCGATGGTTCAAGTCCATTTAGGCCCATCATTTTGGAGAATTACTCAAGTGGTTGAAGAGGCGCCCCTGCTAAGGGTGTAGGCCGCGAAAGCGACGCGAGAGTTCGAATCTCTCATTCTCCGTTGCAGTCCCGCTTTTACGGGGCTTTATTTATGCGTGATATTTGCATTTGAAAATATCGTGCTTTATACTATTATTTGTAGTATGACCCGTTGGTCAAGTGGTTTAAGACACTGCCCTTTCACGGCAGTAACATGGGTTCGAATCCCGTACGGGTCATTTTATATTATCGCGGGGTAGAGCAGTCTGGTAGCTCGTCGGGCTCATAACCCGGAGGTCGTTGGTTCAAATCCAGCCCCCGCAATTGGTCCGTTGGTCTAGTTGGTTTAGGACGCATCCCTGTCACGGATGAGATCACGCGTTCGAGTCGCGTACGGACCGTTACTTAAATTTTGTTTTGTGTCAAATTTTATTAATAGTATCTTCTTATCAATCGGTATGATGATAAGTTTTATATAAACTGGACTATGTCAGCAATGGCATTTGTCTGGTTTTTCTTTTACTCAAATTTCTAACTATACATACTGTTTTTTTAGAACTAAGAAACTAAAAACTCTGAAACAGGCCCACTAATTTCTTGGTTGTGGGCTTATGATAGGATAATCAAGCAAAAAAATCCTGTTAACGGATTACCATAAGGTGATCTATCAACAGGCTGTAATGTACGGATCAAACAGATCTCAACTTTTAATCAATTAAATTGGTTCCTTTTTACCGAATTTTGAGAGTGTGGCACCGTTGCTTTTGATGACGTCACGATACCAGTAGTAAGAATCTTTTTTATATCGTTTGCCACTCCCACGACCTTGATCATCCAGGTCAACGTAAATGAAGCCATATCGCTTGCTCATTTGCGAAGTAGAAGCGCTGATCAGATCTAGCGGTGCCCAGCTAGTGAAGCCAATCAGCTTGACACCTGCATCAACGGCTTTTTTAACTTCCTGAAGATGACGGCAAAAATAGTTGATCCGGTATTGGTCATGAACTGTTCCATCATCATTTAGCTTATCATACGCGCCCATTCCATTTTCCACGATAAAAAGTGGTTTGTGATAGCGATCGAATAATTCTAAAAGTGAAATTCGCAATCCAACGGGGTCAATGGTCCAACCCCAGTCTGTTGTTGGCAAGTAAGGATTTTTACCGCCAATAACCGTGTTGCCGTTGGTCATTTGCAAACTATTTGTATCTGTAGCTGCCAGCATCGACATGTAATAGCTGAAGGAAACAAAATCAACTGTATTTTCGCGAATAACTTTCAGCTCTGTCGAACTCATCTTGATTTTCAGTTGATGCTCCTTAAAGTATTGCAATATGAGCGGCGGATATTCACCATTTACCTGCACGTCACTACAAAAATAATTTAGGGTGTTGCGATTGAAGGCTGCTAAAACGTCTGTCGGCTTAACAGTCGCTGAGTAAGTGGTGAGTTTAGTAAGCATACAGCCAACCTGGCTACCGGTAATTAATTGATGACAGAGACGAGTCACTTCAGCTGAGGCAAGAAATTGATAGTGAAGGGCCTGATATTCATCTTGCAAAAGGTTGTTGCTATTTTCGGCGATAATACCTGCAGATGTAAACGGGTGACGAGTAATGCTATCAATTTCATTGAATGTGATCCAGTATTTGACATTGTTAAATTGCTGAAAGCAGGTTTTGGCAAAATGATAAAAGTAGCGGACTACTCGTTTATCCGCCCAGCCATTGTATTTTAGCGCTAAGTTTAACGGCATTTCATAATGAGACAAGGTTATAAGGGGCTCGATGCCGTATTTTCGGAGTTCAGAAATTAATTGTTGGTAAAACTTAATTCCGGCTGCATTTGGCTGCTTTTCTTCACCGGTGGGAAACAATCTTGTCCAGGCGATAGAAAAACGAAAAACTTTAAATCCCATTCCGGCAAGCAAGCGAACGTCTTCCTTGTAATGATGATAAAAATCAATTCCACGTCGCTTAGGGTAGTTGCGATCGTCTAAGTCGCGGCAAGCCTCATTAATTTGCTGGAGATTGACGGCTACTTGCTGCTGGTAGTCCTTAGCCGGATCCCTTAACTGGGCCACGTCAGCGACAGATATTCCCTTGCCACCAATATTCCAGGCTCCTTCAACTTGGTTTGCTGAAATTGCGCCACCCCAGAGAAAATCTTGATAAAAGGGCATAACGATTCACTTCCTTTGATTTAATTTGTTGCTAAGGGCAAACTCAATGGCTGGGTGCCAGGTTCAGTGACAACGACAATGACGGGTGTCTCGTATCCTTCCTGAGCGACTTTTTCAAAGTCCACTTTTAGTGCGGGCTGACCAACGTGAACTTGTTGACCGACCTTGAGTAGTGGTCGAAAGAACTTTCCTTCGAGTTTAACGGTTTCTAGACCAACATGGACCAAAACTTCAGCTCCACTAGCAGTACGAATACCAAACGCATGACTAGTAGGCGCTACCATTGCTACGGTGCCGCTAATGGGGACGTTGACAACATTGCTTGTCGGGGCAGGGCGAACAAAGAATCCATCACCCATCATTCCTGAAGAAAAGACGGGGTCGTTTAGCTTTGATAAAGATTCCATTTTGCCAGTTACGGGGCTAGTGAGTTTTAATTGGTCTAATTTGATTTTTGGCTGATGTTTTGTTTGCTTGGCTTTAACTTCACCAGGATTGGTGTCTTTCCATAAAATGAGAGTCAGTGTAAAGGAAAGCATAAAACTAAAAACACCCCCCCATAATGCATGTAACAAATTAGCCGGATGATTTTTATCAACGAAGATGGTTAGAGTAGTTAAGCCTGGGCCGACTGGAGCAAAGCCGTTGAGGCCTACCAAACCGATGAAAGCTCCACCGATGAAAGAGCTGGTCATCACACTGCAGAGTGCACGCTTATTTTGCAAAGTAACACCATAAACTGCCGGTTCGGTAATACCACATAATCCTGAGATACCACCTGAAAGGGCTGCTGCTTTCAAACGTTTATCCTTCGTTTTGATAGCGATTGCGAAGCAGGTGCCAGCTTCGGAAATGTTATGAGCTAGTGAAGCGGGGAGATAGAGCATTTCTTTTTTCATCGTTCCCAGGGTGGTGATGACATAAGGCACAAGGGGCTTATGCATTCCAGAGGCAACCAATAATGGTAGTGCACCTGCTAAGATGGCAGTCGCAACCCAGCCGACGTGGTTAAATAACCAAAGAATTGCATTGGCGAAGGCTTGACCAGCGACAAAACCAGCCGGCCCTAAGAAGATAAGGCTAAGTGGCACGGTGATTGTCATCGCTACCAAGGGCACGAAAAATACTTGGATGGCTCGGGGGCTGTATTTCATCAAGGTTTTCTCTAAGACAGCGTACAAGAGGACAGTTAAGATTGCGGAAAAGACTTGTGAAGAATAATCAATATTCTGCAGTCGCATTCCCCATAGGGACATTCCAGCGCCCAAAGCTTTGACCATATTTGGTAAAACTAAAACACCGACGACCGACGCTGCTACTAAGTCGTTAACACCTAACTTGCGGGCAGCAGTGATGGCAACCAGTAGGGGGAGAAAATAAACCGGTGCAGTTCCGGCAAAGTTGAGAATCTGGTAAAGTGAGCTCTTACTGCTCATCCAACCTAGTAATGATAAGAGCATCAAGATAGACCGAAGAATTCCGCCAGCTGCGATCGCTGGAATGAGCGGTTGAAATACTGACACGATGAAGTCAAGAAAGAGATGATACCATTTGCTTTTTGGCCGAGGATTGGTTGTTTGATCAGTATCAGCAGTTGTCGTTTGCAAAACCTTATTGACGGCGGCAAAGACGTCATTGACTTTGTTGCCAACGACGATTTGAAATTGACCATTACTGTAGGTGACGCCTAAGACGCCGGGAAGTTGACGGATTGTCTGAATATCTGCTTGATGATGATTGCGGAGTACGAAGCGCAGGCGGGTTGTACAATGCATTAAACTGACTACGTTAGCCTTGCCGCCCACCAATTGAACGATTTTGTTGGCATCGGGATTGTGCATTTTAATCATTCCTTTCGAATTTGTCGAACTTAGATTGCCATTGATTAGCCTCCCCGCAGATACAAAAAAGGGACCGAGAAGCTGAGACAGCTTTTCGATCCCTTGGGGGAGGTGATGGTTTCTTAACCAGCTGCCCGTGATTTCGATATTCACGGGCAACATTAAATTAGTGCCCGCATTACTAAATAATAATGACAGCACTAATAATGAGCTTGTTACTATTGAAATGTGAGTAAACCATTTAGTGAGCCTCCCTTTAAATGAGAAAAAGATTAAAAATGTTAATGGCATTATAATACAGATGCTGGTTGCCAGTGTCAAGAAATATTTTAATCTTCAAAAACGACCAGCTAAATAAGGAGCCCGAAAAAGTTAAGCCAGCTTGGCTTTTATGGGGATAGAAAAGCAGCCACCGGAATTATTCCGGATAGCTGCTTAGATCTTAGAAGTTAATTGCTAGATTTATAAATTGATTGGCTTGCTAGTGTGAACAACACCATTAATTGATCCTATGAGGTAATGGCGGTTGCAAGTGGGTTAAGAGAGGGTATATTTTTCACTAAAGTATGTGTTCTGCGGTCCCCTTGCGGAAAATTCGAGCAGCGGGGCGTATTCGTTACTATCGAGCCATTGATCCAAATCTTTCTGGCTATTCCATGTTGAGATTAAAATGGTTAATTGGCTATGACCAACTCGTTCACACATGAGGATACTGTTGAGCCCCTTCACATTCTGAGAATCATTAATTAAATCCGTTACCTTCTTGCGCATAATTTGTTCATCATCGGTGCTTAGCTTGAAAGACTGGTAGTAAACAATCCCGCGCAGATCATCAGCACCTGCGCTTTTGATCACTTTTAAGCGAATTGGTGAACTAAAAATGTTTTCCTTACCGGATAAGTCAAATAGTGCGTGTTGGGCATTTTCACCACTGGATACAAAGAGCTTAAAAGGACGATCAGGATATTTTTTGGCAATGTCACGAAGAAGGCTGCTCGAACCAAACGTAAAATTGAGCTGTGAAATCATGTTTAAGACCCCTTTTCCCTTGTCCAATTTACCTCAATTTTACACTAATGTAGGTGAAAGTGTTAATACTCGATGAGAATTGATATTTCAATTTTCCTTACAAAAAGTCAATAAAATTGCTTGAAGCTCTTCAAATCAAGGATAAACTAAGCTATAATATGGTGTAGCGTTATTTACTAGTATTTGAATTTGATTAGGAGGCACGTCAATGGTTACTTTATACACGTCTCCAAGTTGCACGTCATGCCGGAAAGCAAAAGCATGGCTCAAAAAACATAATATTCCGTTTAAAGAGCAGAATATCTTTTCTGAACCACTTACTACAAACGAAATTAAACAAATGCTTCAGATGACCGAAAATGGCACTGAGGATATTATTTCCAAGCGATCAAAGGCCTATCGCCAATTGAAAGTTAACCTCGATGAATTGCCAATGAAGGAAATGTTTGAACTGATTCGCAAAACGCCGGGGCTTTTGCGTCGGCCAATCATTATGGATGACAAACGCCTTCAGGTTGGTTACAATGAGGACGAAATTCGTCGCTTCTTGTCACGGCAGGTCCGTGCGCTTGAGTTGAAAGTGGCTCAGAAGAAAGCTGACTTGGGATAATTAAACGAAAGACTTGGGAATTCTTCCAAGCCTTTTATTTTAACGACTGCTAGAACGTCTTCCTTTACTTTTTTGCTTAAGTCGGTACAATAGAATTATTAGTATACTCTGCATAGCAGGGGAGGCGGATTGCTGATGGAAATGGAACACATCAACGAAAATACGATACGGGTACTGATAGGCAATGATGATCTTAATGCGCGGGGCATCCGCGTTTTGGATCTCCTTGGCAATCACAAGGAAATCGAAAACTTCTTCTATAGTGTGTTGGAAGAAGTGGATACAGATCATCAGTTTATCGATAATGATGCGGTCACTTTTCAGGTGATGCCAACGCGGACGGGCTTGGAATTGTTCATTAGCAAGGCTGATAAGAACAACCGTGAAGAATCGACCGCTGAAAATAACGACGCTATTTCAGAATACATTAAGCGTGAATTATCCGGCCACGATCATGATTCAGTTGCAGGTGTCAAAAAGGCTTCGTATGAGGCCAATGGGATGGATGCCGACGATGATGATTATGACGACAATGACGACGGCACGAAGACGGTCGTTATCACTTTCCGCCGCTTTGAGGATCTGGTCCAACTGGCCAACGAATTAATCGACGACGATAACATTGCCAGCGATCTTTATAGCATGAAGGGGCACTATTACTTAGCCTTGACCTTCTTTGATGACAATAGCGTCACTCCGGGAACTATCGATGATCAGTTAGCTATTGTTGGCGAGTATGCTCAGCCAGCAAAGCTCACTAAGGACGTTTTAAGCGAACATGGTAAGCTGCTGATGGATCATTCAGCACTAGAACTGACGCGCTATTATTTCAAGAATTAAGTTTAGCATCTTGTTGAAGCCGGAACGTTTTGAAATAGGTTTTGATTGGCAAAAGTGGCGGAGGAATTTCTCCGCCCTTTTTTAGTGGGTCTCTGTCAATTGGTGTTGGTGGAGACGTATAATCATCCTCAAAATTTGAGGGTGATTTTTTTTAAAGCAAAC
>NZ_CANDNU010000058.1 GCF_947387495.1 Limosilactobacillus difficilis | reverse complement strand
AACGTTTCCTTTCAACACTTTGTTGCGATATTTAGTTCCCCATATGATGTGGTAATTCAGATTGTAGACTGATGTTCTGCCATATGTAAGCCTATTATTATCTTTCATACCAATTATTATACCATGTTTTGCTTAAACCATGTGTGGCATAGGTATAAAAAGTAGGGGCAATTCATCACGTCCTTAAAAGAACGAGTTTCCTTGCCCCCATTTCAAAAAATCCGCTCGGCATTTTGACGCCGAACGGATTTTTCTTATGCGTTAAGGAAGGCCGCCATCACTTGTCCGCGGCGCCGCAAGAATTCATCGTTCTTGGCGCGGGGATGGACGCGGTTGGATAAAAAGACAAAGCCGCGATCGCGCTGCCGGTCCAGCATGATCCAGGTACCGGTAAAACCCGTGTGGGCAATAACGTAGTGCCGATCATGCGGATCGTGATAGAGCTGCCAGCCGAGGGAACGAAGATGCTCACCCGGCATTGGTGTCTGGTCAACAAACATGGCGTCGATCATCGACTGATCCAATAGACCACCCAGCCGATCTTCAATCAGGTGCCGACCAAAATGGGCTAAGTCCTGAGCGGTACTGAAAAGGCCGGCACAACCACAGTGCTCGCCTAAAATATAACCCTTGGGATCATGAGTCTCACCACGAATCAGGCCCCGTTGCGGTTGAATTTCTGTCGGCACGGCCTGGTCGGGATCCGGATGAAAAGTTGTGGCAGTAAGTCCCAATGGTTTGATAATGCGATCAGTAATCAGCTGCTGAACCGGCGCCCCACAGATCCGCTCCGCCACCCAGCCGAGGTAGATAAAGTTGATATCAGCATAGCGGATTTCCCGATTCAGGTTGACTCCCACGCTCATGTCCTGCAAGAAGGCCTTCGTCAACTGATCACAGTTCAGGTCGTTGCGGTGGGGAATCCAGCCGCTGATTGCTGAAGTGTGAGTGAAGAGATTACGAATCGTCGGCCGCTGATCCCCGAGTTCAGGCAAGAAGTCCGCCACGGGTTGATCCAGACTGACTTGGCCCTCCTGAATCAACTGCGCGATAAGGGGCACCGTGCCGATCACTTTGGTCAGCGATGCCAGATCGTAAACCATCTCGGCTGTTAATGGTGCCAGTGTTGGTCGCCACCGTGATACGCCCGCCGTCGCGGCCCATTCATTTTTCTTATCAAAGATGACCGCGGAGTAGCCAGGAACCACTTGGTCGTCCACCATTGACTGCATCAACTGCCTTGTTTGTTCATAGTTTGCCATTTTCACGCCCCGACTTGTCTACAGATTGTTGCCAATAAACTGACTGTTGTAAAGATCGGCATAGAAGCCGCCCTTCTTCATCAGGGACTGGTGATCCCCCGTTTCGATGATTTGCCCGTGATTCAGCACGATGATGTGTTCAGCATTGCGAATCGTCGACAAGCGGTGGGCAACAACAAAGCTGGTCCGGTCTTGCTGCAAATGCTCCATCGCTTGCTGAATCAAGGTTTCCGTCCGGGTATCGACCGAACTCGTCGCTTCGTCCAAAATCAAAATTTCGGGATTGGCGAGAAAGGCCCGGGCGATCGTCAGCAGTTGCCGCTGGCCTTGGGAAATATTGGAAGCTGCTTCGTTAAGAACCGTCTGGTAACCATCTGGCAATTCTTGAATGAATTCGTCAGCATAGGCCTCCTTGGCAGCAGCGTAAACCTCGTCATCACTGGCGTTTTCCCGTCCATACTTAATGTTATCAAAAATCGTACCGTTAAAAAGCCAGGTATCTTGGAGTACCATCGCGATATGGCTCCGCAATTGTGGCCGGGTCATCGACTTGGTGTCGTGCCCATCCAGGTAGATGTGACCACCTTGCACCTCGTAGAAACGTTCTAGCAAGTTGATAATCGTCGTCTTCCCAGCTCCCGTTGGCCCGACGATCGCAACAGTTTCACCTGCCGGCGCTTTCAGACTGAAGTCCGTGATCAACGGTTCATCCTGCTGGTAGCTAAAGTCTACATGATCAAACTCGATCTTCGGGACCGGCTTGCCATCTTTAACCGGTGTCGTAGCCAAGTCAGTCGACATCTCCGGCTCGTCCAGGATAGCAAAGATCCGTTCTGCCGAGGCGATCGTCATCTGAATCGTATTTGCCAGGTTGGCCACCTGGGTGATCGGCTGGGAGAACTGGTTCGTGTATTGAAGAAAAGCCTGAATATCCCCTAAAGTAATCTGGCCATGGATCATCCGCACTGCCCCAACGATGGCAACGCTCAGGTAGCCGAAACTGCGAATAAAGTTCATCAGTGGCCAAATCAAAATGGAGAAGAACTGCGCCTTCCAAGCGGCCTGGTAGTAACGCCGGTTAGTCTTAGCGAAGCGTTGCTCCTCGTCTTCTTCATGGTTGAAGGTCCGCACAATCGTGTGCCCGGCATAGGTTTCTTCCACCTGGGCATTGATATCGCCCAATACCGCCTGCTGCCGACTGAAGAGCCGTTGCGCCAGTGGAGCCACAAAGGCTACCACGATGAGACTCAGTGGTACCGTAATCAGAGCCACCAAGGTCAATTGCCAGCTGATGGTAAACATCAGGATCAGGACACCGACGAAGGTCACCGCACTCGTCAGGAGTTCAATCAAACTCGACTGGAGAGTCGTCGCGATGTTATCCATATCGTTGGTCATCCGGCTCATCAGATCACCGTTCGCGTGCGTATCGTAAAATTTGACCGGCACCCGCGCCATCTTCGCCTTTAAGTCGCCCCGCAGGTTGAAGACAACCCGTTGGCTGATCCAGGTCATGATCACCTGTTCAAACATACTGAGCAGTCCGGAAAAAGCATACAGCAAGACTACGATGACAGCAATGTGAGCGATCTTCGTAAAGTCGATTGGCAACTGGGCAAGATGCTGGCCATGTTGAGTGAGCCGGTAGCCCTTCATAATGCCGTTATAGATCGTCGTCGTGGCTTCCCCGAGAACTTTCGGCGCCAGCAGGTTCAAGACCGTCGAAGCCAGGGCGAGGAATGCCGATAAGAGCACGCCACCCCACCAGGGTTTCAGGTACATCAGAAGACGCTTCGTGGATGCCCAGAAATGTTGGGCCTTCCGTGGTCCTTTATGATCATTATGCATCCGCGTCATCTCCTTCCTGAATCTGTGAGTGCAAGATTGACTGGTAGGTCTTGTTATGAGCCTTCAATTCCGCATGCGTTCCCTGTCCAACCACCTGCCCGTCATCGAGGACAAGGATCAGGTCCGCATCAGCAACCGTCGAAATCCGCTGGGCTACGATCACCTTAACACTCTGGCTGAGCGAATCATCTTCCGCCAGGGCCTGCCGCAATTTGGCATCCGTCTTAAAGTCAAGGGCGGAGAAGGAATCGTCAAAGATATAGATCTCAGCCCGTTTGATAATCGTCCGGGCGATCGCGAGACGTTGTCGCTGACCACCAGAAAAGTTGCTACCATCTTGCTCGACCTTGGCGTCCAAACCACCCTGCTCTTGGATAAAGTCCGCTGCCTGGGCAATCTTCAGCGCTTTCCACATCTGTTCATCAGTTGCTTCGGGATTGCCAAATTGAAGGTTGGAACGCACCGTCCCCGAAAAGAGAACGGCCTTTTGCTGGGTAATCGAGATTAAACGGTGTAAGTCGTGAAGACTGAGCTGGCGAATCGGCTGGCCGTTGACGAGAATTTTGCCAGCGGCCGGGTCAAACAAACGCGGAATCAAGTTGACCAGCGTCGACTTGCCGGAACCGGTCCCCCCGATGATCGCCAGTGTCTGGCCGGCCGTCACCTTATAATTCAGATCCTTGAGCGCCAGGTGCTGAGCCCCGTCATAGCGAAAATCAACGTGTTGAAATTCCAGCGAAGCCGGCTGAGTTTCATCCAATGGCTGCCGCTGTTCGTCCGGCAAGTCCGTCACGGTGATTGGTTCATCCAGCACCGCATTCAACCGGCGCGCTGATACTTCGGCCCGCGGAACAAAGACAAAGACAAAGGAGAGCATCATAAAGCTCATCATAATCTGCGTTGCATAGGTCATGAAAGTAATCAGATTCCCAACCTGCATCGTCCGGTTAGCGATCAAATGCGCCCCGAACCAAGTGATACCGACGTTGGTCATACTGAGTATCAAGGTCATGACCGGAAACAAGAACGAGATCCAGGTAAAAGCATAAAAACCAGTTTGGGTATATGATTCGTTAGCCTTTTCGAAGCGTTTCTGCTCTCGCTTGTCCTGGTTAAAGGCCCGAATAACCCGTACCCCAGTCAAGCCTTCCCGGAAAATCAAGTTAATCTTGTCAATTTTCGGTTGCATGCTCTTAAAGTAAGGCATGGCAAAATACATGGCGACAACGATTGCCAAGGCGAGGACTGGCAAGCTGATCATAAAGATCCGTGTCAAATGCGGTTCCCGGTTATAGGCCAAGATAATTGCGGCCACCAGCATAATAGGTGACATCAGCATCATCCGCATCATCTGCACCATCACGTTTTGAATTTGCACGATGTCATTGGTCGAACGAGTAATCAGGGACGAAGAGCCAAATTTCGATAACTCGCGGCTAGAAAAGTGCAGGACCTTATGGTAGATCATATTGCGCAGTCGCTCCCCGACGCGCATCGCCTGGGTGGAAGCAAAGAAGACGTTGCCGGCGGCCGCCAGCAGTCCAATAAAGGCCACCAGCAACATCATGCCGCCAATCATCCAAATATAATGCATATCGCGCTTCATGATCCCCTTGTCGATCAAGTTGGCCGTAATGGTCGGCAGATAAAGGTCACAGGCAACCTGCACGCACATGAAAAGCAACGCCGCTAATGCAGCCCACCAATTAAGGGTTCTTTTAGCGATTTTTATCATTGCCAATCTCCTTTCATACACAAAAATACCGCTTCCGAAAACGGCAGCGGAAACAGCCTTCATTATAAGCAATTGCTGAACAAACAGCAAAAAAAACGTCCGCTTAACAAAGCGAACGCTTATTTATGATCGAGGATCGATCATCTAATTAGTTGTGTTCCACCTTAACCCCTTGAGGCAGACTACCGGACCAGTCACTGTAACTAACTGAGTTACTATTCTTGCTGGTTTGCTTGTCCAAGCCGTCACTGTTAACGTGGTGAGTCACACCTTGTGAGTCAGTCCAAACCGCCGTGTCACCTAAGCCCAGCTGAACCGCTTCACTGTGGCTGTTGGCGTTGACGCTAGAAGCATTAGCACTGCTGTGGGCCATCGTTGCCCGACTAGCAGCAGCCGGTGCCGTTGCCTGGCTGGATTCGGATTGACTGTTGGCCACCGCTTTATTTTGACTATTAGAAGTGCTGGAAATCTTGGCAGCACTGGAGCTAGTAACACTGCTGGAAGCACTCGCCGCCTGCTTGCTGCCCTTAGCAGCAGCTTTATCAGTCTTAGCTGCCTTATGTGACGGGGCCTTGGTAACTTTAGCAGAGCGAACGTGCGATTCATTCGTAGCTGGAGCACTGCTACTCTTCGCACAGCCGGCTAAGGTCAAAGCTGCTGTCAACATCACCATACTAGTTAAAACTTTTTGTGCTTTCATTGTTACAACCCCCGATCAATTCTCTTGGATTTCTTATATATTTATTGTAACAGCTTTGCAACAAAAATGTAACAATAAATGTCAAATTAATCTTTAAAGAAGTTTTAAGCCCGTCCCGATTTACCTTTATATTAGTGTTGACAAGCGTTTGCGCGAGCTTAGTAATTTCTGCAATATTTTTGCAACAAAAAATCCAGGATGTACTCATCCTGGATTGAATATTACGCGTTCAGCACTTTATCAAGGAAATTCTTTGTATCAGGGTGCTGAGGATGATCGAAGATTTGCTCCGGACTTCCTTGTTCACGAATCACTCCGTCATGGAAGAAGACCACTTGATCTGCGACTTGCTTAGCAAAGCCCATTTCATGAGTTACGACGATCATCGTCATCCCTTGCTTGGCCAGGCGGCGCATAACTTCCAGCACGTCACCAACCATTTCGGGGTCTAAAGCGCTGGTCGGTTCATCAAAGAGCATCACGTCCGGTTTCATTGCCAGAGCCCGGGCGATAGCCACCCGTTGCTGTTGACCACCAGACAACTTGGTCGGGTTTGTGTTGGCTTTTTCCCTCAACCCCACCGTGTCAAGTAGCTTGAGGGCTTTTTTTTCAGCTTGAGCCTTATCTTCGTGTTTGACCTGTACAGGTGCGAGAGTGATATTATCCAGCACTGACATGTTCGGGAAAAGGTTAAAGTGTTGGAATACCATCCCGATGTTTTCCCGAATCTTGTCGATGTTCTCCTTCGGGTCGGCAATGTCGTAACCATCAACATAGATATGGCCCTTCTGTGCGACTTCCAAGCGGTTAATGCAGCGCAGGAAAGTACTCTTCCCCGAACCAGACGGGCCGATCATGCAAACCACTTCAGATGGTTTGACATTCATGTTAATGCCCTTTAAGACCTCGTTGGCACCATAACTCTTATGGAGGTCCTTAATTTGAATTTTGTATTGTGAATCCATTGAACCAACCTCCTATTTTGCTATTTTCTTTTGAACGTAGTTAGATAACCAAGTCAAGAGGGTAATGATGATGATGTACATCACCCCAATGATCAGCCACATTTTGAAGCCTTCCATGTTCCGGGCGATGATAACTGTCCCGGTTTCGGTCAGTTCCATGACCCCGATAGCAGAAAGGATGGAGGTATCCTTCAAGGTGATGATGAATTGGTTGACCAGTGATGGGATCATCAATTTGAAGCCCTGAGGCGCGACAACCTTCCACAAAGCCTTGTAGTATGGCATCCCTAGTGAACGAGCAGCTTCCCACTGTCCTTTATCAACAGAATCAAAGCCACCCTTGACAATGGCACCGACATAAGCCCCTTCGTCAAGCATCAGCGTTAAGAGTCCGGCTTGGTTTAACGGAATCTTGTGGCCAATCACCGCTGGCAGACCAATGTAAATGAAGAAGGCTAGTACCATCATTGGCAGTCCCCGGAAAATGTAGATAATCGTAGCAGAAATGCCGTTCAAGATTTTGTTATCAGCGATCCCAAGCACCCCGAGGATCGTCCCAAAGATCAAAGCGAGGATAATCCCAACGATGGCTAACCAAACCGTTGCCCACAGACCACGAAGCAGTGCTGATGAGTTGTTCTTGATCAGTCCTGGAATCGTCCGCTGTTTAGCAGTATCGATATGGGTTGCATTGGATTTCAGGTACTTATCCTGAATCTTCTTCATTTCCCCGGATTTCTTCAGCCAACGAATCCCGTCATTCATCTTCCGTTGCAGCTCTTGGTTTTTACCTTTCTTGAAGCCGACCGCAATTGGAGTCGTGTATTCGGCATGCTTGGAAATGATCTTCAGCGGAACGCCGTTCTTAATCGAGTACTTGAGCACTGGTTCATCATCAAAGACTGCTGCCGCGTGGCCTACTTTAACGTCATTGTAAGGCGTGTTGGAATCTTGGAAGTACTTAATATGGTAACCGTACTTCTTCTTGTACTTTTGGGCCATGATGGCGCCAGAGGTACCAGACTTGGCATCAACTTGCTTCCCTTTCAGCTGTTTTAAGGAAGTGATGTGTTCCTTGTTGGACACCGCGACCACTACCCCGTCGTTGTAGTAAGGGGTTGAGAAATCAAATTTTTGTTCCCGTTCTTTGGTTACTGACATTCCGGCCATGACCGCATCAACTTGGCCGTTGGAGAGGGCCTGCAAGTCACCATTAAAGCTCATAATCTTGAAACGGTATTTGAAATGTTCATGCTTGGCAATTTTTCTCAACATTTCAATTTCGATCCCGGGGTTTTTGCCGCTGTATTTCCCGTTCTTATCCTGAATCGAGAATGGAGCGAAGGTCGTGTTGGTCCCAATCGTATAGGTTGGTTCAGCATGGACCCGGATGGTTTGGAATTGAATACCCAAAATAAATGCTGCCAGACAGGCCGCCATTGCGACGAACCACCGGCCTTTAACGCGAGCTTGCATATAGAGGTCCCCTTTGTTCATTAATATTTCCTAAGACGATTAGTGATAGTTTATCATCAATTCTTAACTTTACAAAACATTAACGGAAATTGCAGGTTGATCAAAGATGGTGGCGCTTGCAATGATCGCTTTCTAAAATACTGTGCCACGATAACTTAAGAATCTTAAGTGGATTTTTTGATAAGTTTTTTCTCATTGAGAATTTACAATTCAAGTGCAACATAAATTAAAAAAATAACCCATAACGGGTAGAATTAGTTTAATAACCAAAT
>NZ_CANDNU010000057.1 GCF_947387495.1 Limosilactobacillus difficilis | reverse complement strand
ACGTTCTCATCAACCAATAATTAATTGGTCAGTGCTATTTATTTCAGCTTAGTGGCTAACTTATTCTTGAAATTTAGGTTCAGAAACCTTTATAACAAATAGGCTTGAAACATAAAAAGAAGTATTAGCTCTTGGAGGGAATAAGCTTATAACAGTAGAAAATTATTTGAATGCTTTTTCAAAGAAATTGCCTTTAGATACTGTTTCATTACCATATAAGGGATATGATAAGTGATCACCAGATATAGTTCTTAAACGAGAACTTGTTAGTTTAATACTTCCAATACACTGTCCTTTTTTTATTGGAGCTTGTAATGTTTGAGAATCATTGGTTAACTTATTCTTGAAATTTAGGGAAGACTTCTAATCTCATGATTCGGGAATTATCAAAAAAGAGAACTAGACCAATAGCTAAAGTAGCTTAGTCTAGTTCTCTAAATTCTCTTCATCCTTACCGATTAACAAAGAGTCTAATTTACCAACAAAAAAAGGGCTGCTTACAATAAATACTAAGTAGTCCTTTTCATAGTTTAGACGAATCGAATACAACACTTAAATATTGGGAAAGAAAATTATGTTATCTAGTTGCGTTTCTTCTTCAATCCGCCTAAACCAAGCATTGCCAGTAAGCCAGCTAAACCTAATCCAGCTACAGCCGCATCATTCTTAGTATTACCGGTTTGTGGTAATGCTTGCTTGTTGTTTTGACCGTTGTCACCATTACCGTTGTCAGTAACATTAGTGTTTACGGTCTTGTTGCCATTACCGTTTTGGGTACCATTATTGATACCGTTGTTATTACCGTTTTGGGTACCATTATTGATACTGTTGTTATTACCGTTATTACCTGAGTTAGTATTGTGGTTACCATTATCACCAGGGTTAGTGTTATGGTTGCCGTCATCGCCAGGGGTGGTATTGTTACCATTATTGCCAGAGTTCTTGTAAGTTACTTCTACAGTTACGTCAGCTGTATCAGCAGTTACGTTTTCTTCAGCAACTTCCTTAGCAGCATTACCATCAACATATGAGATAAAGCCGTCGAGTTGTGGAACATTGAATTGACCCCAATTCTTAGCCGAACCAGTTGCTAATGTCCAGTTACCATAGGAAATAACCTCATCAGTAACTTCATCTATGGTCTTAGTCCGGTTGAAGTTAACCTGCTGTGTTGTAGTATCAACCATTCTATTTGGGTTGTTAACCTTGATTGTCCGAGTTACGGTCTTGAACATATCAGCATATACAGGATCGCTTGGATTTACACCTGGATCATTTGGCTTGATATCCTTAGTAGCGTGAACAAGATTAATAGTAATTGTCTCGTGTGCTTTTGGCATCGTGACACTAGTTGGTAAGGTTTGACCTTCAGCAAGCTTGTAGCCTTCTGGGGTAGTAAGATTTACCTTTTGATCAGTACCAGGCTGACCAGTGACAGTAACATCATGACCCTCAACTGGCTTCTTGTCAGTCTTATCGTAGAACGTGTACGTTACTGTAGTGTCTTTAGTTGGTGTTGGTGTTGGCGTATAGTTCTTATCGTAACCAACGTAAACAGTAGTACCGTCAACTGGGTTGCCATCCTTATCTAATAATACATAAGCAGATGGAACAGCAGAAGCGTATACCTTTTGACCGTAATTGCCAATCCTGTAGTAAGAAGTGTAACCATCAACTGGTGTAATGTTTTCAGAAGCAAATTTGGTTGAGCCGCCTTGAGTAGTAAACTTGTTCTTACTCAACTTACCAGCTTCCCACTTACCATATGTAGCATGATGGCCATTACCGTAGATAGTCATTGTCCGACCAAAGTCTAGACTCTGAGTCTTAATTGTTTGTTGACCAGATACTGAAGTAGTCACAATATCACGGGTAACCGTCTTGAACATTTCCTTATATTTAGGGTTCGTTGGATCAACCTTGGTTGGATCAAGTGACTTATTAACAAAGACTTTACCAGAATTAGAAATTATCGTGCCATTGAAATCTCTAGAATAAGTAACAGTATAAAATCCTGGCTTAGACGTAGACAAATTATACTTTCCGTTAGCATCTGGCTTAACGGCTTGACCATCTTTAGTGATAGTTACCGTAAAGTCTTTAGCAGTTAATTGTGCTACATTATCATTACTTCTAACTGCGCTATCGGTCTTTTGATCCCAGTAGCGATAATTAGTTGGATCAGCAACTTTATTAACCATAGTAGATGGATCCCAAGCAGTTGGTGCAGTTTTAGTTGTATAAGTTTCATCTTGATTAAGCAAAATTACCGGTACAACTTCAAAATAAGGAAGTCTCTTAGGTGCACTTTGTAATGGATTACCATTTTTATCAACCACCTTTGAACCAGTTTTACTTAACTGATACAAGTAATATGGCACTGGCTTGCCATTACTAAAAGCTACACTGAATCCATGTTTAGTTAGATAATCTTCATATTTATCAAGAAGTAAATACGAATTGGTATAGCTGCCATAGACAGTACTCTTGTTAGTTGGCGTGCTGTAATTATATATATTACCCTCCCAGAAACCATTCATGAAGTCTTCATCACGGTACACAGAAGGATCCAAAGTAAATGCACCTGGATTATCTGGGTAGTCATAAGTATAATTGTTATGTTTTTTATTATCTTTTCCTACACTAACTCCTACATTAACTAGTGGATAAATCTTGTCTTCCGAATATAATGGCGCATAAGTTGAAGATCTGACAACCATATAACCAGTCTGTTGTCCATTTTCTCGAACACTAAATTCATTGTGATCATCAATCGTGGTATTAGACTTCTTAGCAGTAGTGTTAAGGACAAACGGAATGACCAAATTGATTGCATCATTAGCTTTAACAGTTAAATTAACTGGCACATCTCCTACGTAGCGCAAATCACCATCACGTGATTTAACCCCATCTAAAGTTTTAGTTACAGAACTAATATCATAAGTATTGCCTTGTTTGCTGGTAACTTTAACATCGCTTATTCTACTACCATCTGGAACTAAACTAGATTCTGGACGTCCTGCCTTATAAGGATTAAGGTAATCAGCCATTCTCAAAGTATAATTAATTGTCTGGTCTTGATCAGTATTGTTTTGATAGTAAAAATGAAACTCTAAACTATTTGGATCGTATGCACCAGCATCCTTATCTAATATGGAATTAAGCACGACTCCTTTAGGTTCATTTTTTTCTGCAGCATATGAACTAGCGTATTCCTTACCAGATGCATCCTTTGCAGTGAAGTAAAAGGTATACTGTCCAGTTTTAGATTGATTGTCGATTAGTTTTGAATTTGTACCTTGAGGGTTGTTATAAAAAGGTGTATCAACTACCTTTGTACCATCATAGCTAGGTACAATCTGAGATGGTGCAATTGGTGTTGTTGTATCAGTAGCAGGTATCTTAGCACTGCTCTTATTAGCTAGCTGAACTGACTGGCTAGTAGTATTATTGCCTTGTTCTGGAGTATTATTGCCTTGTTCTGAAGTATTTGATGTGGTTTGAGTGTCGGCTGAAGCACTCATTCCCATAAATGTGAAACCAATCAAAACCGAAGCAACTCCAATGGTTAATTTCTTCATCGTAAACCGTTGTTTTTTCGGTTCTTGTTGCCGAACTTGTTCTTTCCAATTATCCCTCGATAACATAATCTAGCCTCCATAATATTACTTATTCTACACCCTCAATATAATACAACTCCTTGAATCTTTCAAACTTATTTTTCTTATTTTTCGTGGAAATCGTTTCTAACTGATAAACAAGTTGGTATATCTAAGTCTTCTAAATTTTACAATCTACCTTATCACGAAATACATCACCCATTTTTTCATAATTAACTTTAGTTAATGACGGGTACAGCATTAAGATTAAGCCAATTGCAATCGGAATAGACGTAGTTCCCACTGACCAACTGTTGATCAACTTAGGCAAGGAAGGGAAAATAAATCCACTTAAAATTCCAAGTGACATAGCTAAAAACACCCATAGGATCATGTAACGATCCATAAATGATAGGTTTTTCGACGTCTTCATATTAATCCCCTTCATATAGATAATTATCTATGTTTGCGGTAAAAATAAAAGGATTATCTTTTTTAATTAGCATCCTTACACATACAATTGTCAGTATTGGACAGCGTACGGGTTAAGCCGTTAATAATAAGTGCAGTCGTGTCTGGATTTAATGAATAGTAATGCCATTTTGACTTCTTACTTACGATGACCAATCCTTTATCCTCTAATACTTTTATATGATGAGAAAGCGTTGGTTGGGTAAAATCAAAGTGATCAAGAATGTTGCAGGCACACATTTCACCACAGGAAAGCATTTCAAGAATTTTAAGCCGATTTGGTTCAGCAACTACCTTAAGCAAGTTAGCTAATTTTTGATAATCCATTTACGTTACCTATTATGTAATAGTTGTACATATTGCCATAAATAATGCTGTTTAAACAGGGGTGATTCGTTACAAATAGCCCCTAAACTAATTGGGTAATACGTTTTTTTAGTTTCATCGCGCGTTTGTCGAAACACAATCATTTTTTGTTCATGTGTGCCTTTTGCTTGTGCCGGATCAGGTAATGGCCAGTGAATACCTTTAGCTTGTAGTGGTATTACTGGACACCTACAAATAAAATTTGGCTTTTGACTATTTATTAAAGAAAATTCTCAAGGTGTCTTGATGTTTCAATCTGAGTACTCCAAAATAATATTCAAATATATATTTGAATATTATTTTGGAGGAAATAAGAAATGTTAGGAACAATTATTGCTGGTGTGGTGACTTACTGGAGTACTGCTATTGACTTATTAATAATTCTGATGCTTTTTTTTGCGAAAGTTAAAGATAAAAAGGGTGTTAGAGATATTTATATAGGCCAATTTCTTGGGTCTGGGCTTTTGATATTAGTTAGTTTGTTCTTTGCTGTCATTTTACATTACGTTCCTGATAAACGATTATTAGGTTTTCTAGGAATAATTCCTGCCTTTTTGGGAATAAAGGCTTTAATTTTGGGAGATTCAGACGGTGAAAAAATGGCTAATGAAAAATTGAAAGATACAAATCAAAATGATTTGATTAAAACCTTGATTTTCATTACTATTGTGAGCTGTGGTGCTGATAATGTTGGATTATTTGTACCTTACTTTATTAGTTTGGCACTACCAAAGTTATTAATAACTTTAATCGTGTTTTTGATAATGATTTTCTTATTAGTTTTTATTGCCCAGAAGTCGGTTAGTATTCCAACTGTAGGTACAGTTCTTGAAAAATATAGTCGTTGGTTTATAGGAATCGTTTATATCTTTATTGGTGGTTCCGTTTTGATCGAAAATGGATCAATTCAACTTTTCATTAATTTAATTAAATAATAGGCAGAGTGATTCTATGAAAAGCAAAAGTGCTGACATTACTTGTGATCAGACATTGGTTGAGACAGATAAAGTAATGAAGGTCTCGGAATTCTTGGGTAAATCACGTATTAAGAAATACTTTTATGTATTGTCTAAAATCTCAGATGAGAAAAAGTTAAAAATCATTTTCTCTTTAATCGCTCAGGAATCGTTATGTGTTTGTGATATTGCATATATTTTAGGCTGTAGTATTGCAACCGCTTCTCATCACTTAAGAATGCTGTATGATGCTGACATTTTAGGCCGTCAAAAAAAGGGGAAAATGGTGTACTACTTTATAAAAGATGATGATCTGAAAAAATACTTACTCAACTTGACAGGTGAATTGACTTAAGTGCTTCCCTTAAGAAGAGAAAGTAATTAAAAATAGAGCAGTGAATAGCAGTGAATTTTCTTGTTTGATTCCATTTTATATAGGAGGCTACTAGAAATAGCCCCTAAATTAATCCTCTAACTAATTGTTTAATTTCATCACGTACTTGACGAAATACAATCATTTTCTGCTCGTGTGTTCCCTTAGCCTGCGCTGGATCTGGTAAGGGCCAATGAAGGCTTTGGGCTTGGGGAGGAATTATAGGACAGCGATCTTTCGCATCACCGCACAAGGTCACAATTAAATCAGCCGCATTGAAATAATCTAAGTCAATCAGCTTTGATTTTTGCTGACTAATATCAATTCCATCCTCAGCCATAACCTCTACTGCATAAGGGTTGAGACCATGCTTTTCAACACCGGCACTTTTACATTCATATTGATTTTTGAGTAATAATTTGGCATAACCTTCCGCAATCTGACTACGACAAGAATTACCAGTACACAAAAAATAGATTTTTTTCATAATTAATAAAATTTCCTCTTAATCCAAAGTGAAACATCAACTAATAGCATCATAACTGGAACTTCAATCATTGGACCGATAACAGCTGCAAATGCTTCCCCAGAATTTAATCCAAAGACACCAACAGTTACTGCAACAGCTAGTTCAAAGTTATTGCTTGAAGCAGTAAATGATTGCGTGGCCGAGATTGGGTAGTTTGTGCCAGTCCTCTTCGCAATCCAGAAAGTGAGGAAGAACATTAAAATAAAGTAGAGAAGCAAAGGAATCGCGATACGTATGGCATCTAAAGGTAGTTGAACCACTTTAGTGCCTTTTACCGAGAACATAACTACGATGGTAAATAGTAATGCCCAAGTTGTAATGCGACTAATTTTAGGAACATACTTATCTTCAAACCAGTCTTTTCCTTTACCCTTGATAATCAAGTAACGAGAACAAACCCCTAGGATAAACGGGATTCCAAGATAAATAAAAACAGTCTTTGCAATTTCACCCATGGTAATGTTAACCGTTTGTGTCTTAATTCCGAACAGCTTAGGTAAAACACTAATAAAGATGTAGGCATAGATAGAGTAAAAAATAATTTGAAAGATCGAATTCAAAGCTACTAATCCGGCGGCATAGTCATTATTACCGTGAGCTAGCTCATTCCATACAATGACCATCGCAATACAACGTGCCAACCCAATCATGATTAAACCGATCATATAATTGGGACAATTATGTAGAAAAATGATGGCTAAAGCAAACATCAATAATGGCCCGACAATCCAATTTTGAATTAGTGAGAAACTGAGTTCTTTCTTATCACGAAATACATCACCCATTTTTTCATAATTAACCTTAGTTAATGGCGGGTACAGCATTAAGATTAAGCCGATAGCAATCGGAATAGACGTAGTTCCCACTGACCAACTGTTGATCAACTTAGGCAAGGAAGGGAAAATAAATCCACTTAAAATCCCAAGTGCCATAGCTAAAAACACCCATAGGGTCATGTAACGATCCATAAATGATAGGTTTTTCGACGTCTTCATATTAATCCCCTTCATATAGATAATTATCTATGTTTGCGGCGAAAATAAAAGGATTATCTTTTTTGATTAGCATCCTTACACATACAATTGTCAGTATTGGACAGCGTACGGGTTAAGCCGTTAATAATAAGTGCAGTCGTGTCTGGATTTAACGAATAGTAATGCCATTTTGACTTCTTACTTACGATGACCAATCCTTTATCCTCTAATACTTTCATATGATGAGAAAGCGTTGGTTGGGTAAAATCAAAGTGATCAAGAATGTTGCAGGCACACATTTCACCACAGGAAAGCATTTCAAGAATTTTAAGCCGATTTGGTTCTGCAACGACTTTTAACAAACTTGCTAGCTTTTGATAATCCACTTACATTCCTTCTCACATAGATATTTATCTATATGATAGGCTGCTCAAACTTAGATGTAAACCTAAATAGTGAATTTTTTGCAGTTAAAGGCTTGAAAGGCGGGCAGTAGGGAAGCAAGCATATTACAAATGTTATCTTTACGTCGTATTTCCATCCTTTATGACGGAATTAGGTATGCTACAATGGTGAGAGGAAAATTACACCGTTTTCAATGGTCGGAAGAAGGTCGGAAATATGGCGGAAGAAAGACTATATACTATCAATGAGATCATAAGAGAAGCGGGTATAGCGCGTTCAACTTTTGATAAATTTGTTGAATCCAATAACTTACGTCCAGTAAAGACAGAGAAACGAGGGAAGAAGTTCTATTCCTTGAAAGATAAGGAATTTGTGGTTTCTCACTACGTAAGAGGGAAAGGGAAAGAAGAAAAAGAAAAATTTACCAATCACAAAGCTGAACGGCACGATGAAATCGTTGAGTTACTTCGCGAACAGGTTCAGCAGCTTAAGAAAGCCAACGAACAACTCGTCCACGATAATGACATCCTGACAGACCAATTGAAAGTCAAGGATGATCAAATCGCAGCCGCCCACCAACTAGCTGATCAAGCGCAAAAGTTGCATCTTGGACTAGAGAAACAGGTTAAAGCCCTCACAGGAGACACTAACAAGCCCGTAGTGGACGGCAAATCATCTGATATGACTAATTCATCGATTGATCAGCAAACGCCTGCAGATAGCCCTGCAGACCAAAAAAAAGCCACTCGCAAACCGTGGTGGCATATCTTTTGGCTCTTTGTCAATCGGTACTGATGATAAATTTTGGGAAAACTAGGCTATGCTACTAATGGCATTGGTCTAGT
>NZ_CANDNU010000056.1 GCF_947387495.1 Limosilactobacillus difficilis | reverse complement strand
TAGAAAAATATTAAACTATCAAACACCGTTTGAGATATTTTTTGAAGAACCGTTGCACTTAGTTTGACAATTCGTCCCACAAAAAAACGAGGTTGGATTTTTTCCAGCCTCGTTTTCGTTTATTTCCTCAACATATCAATTGCGGCATCCAAGTGCTGCAAGGTTGTCTTTTGACCAAAGAGTTCAACACTTTCTGGCAGTTCTGGACCAACCGTTTCGTGGGTCACAGCAACCCGGATTGGCATCCAAAGCTTACGGCCCCGGATTCCGGTGTCTTTCTGGATAGCCTTGATGGTCCGCAAAACATTAGTAGCGTCCATGTAATCTAAGGCCGCAATCCGCTTACGGAATTCAGTCAGGACCGTGACAGCAGTTGGGTCAGCCAGTTCTTTCTGACCAGCTTCGTCAATTTCCTTTGGCCCCTTCACAAACGGCTTGACGTAATCGATGATCTCGTGTGCATAACTGATCTCACGCTTGAACAATTCGACACAGCGCCGCATCCATTCCATCTTTTCAGCATCGGCGTGCTTGTCGATCAACCCTGCTTCAAGCAGCTGCGGCATGGCAATGTCAAAGACCCGGTCAGCATCCACGTTCTTCATGTACTGGTTGTTAATCCAAGCCAACTTCTTACGGTCAAAGGCAGCTGGTGACTTACTGAGCCGCTTTTCATCATACATCTTCACAAACTGCTTCAGTGAGTAAATTTCATCTTCGCCTTTTGGTGACCAACCCAGCAAAATGATGAAGTTGTTCATTGCTTCTGGCAGGTAACCGAGGTCCCGATACTGTTCAATAAACTGCAGCACTGATTCGTCACGCTTGGACAGCTTCTTCCCCGTCTCATTGTTGATGATCAAAGCCATGTGACCGAACTTCGGTGCTTGCCAGCCCAGAGCTTCGTAAATCATCAGCTGCTTGGGTGTGTTCGAAACGTGGTCGTCACCACGGAAGACGTGACTGATCTTCATCAGGTGGTCGTCAACAACAACAGCGAAGTTGTATGTTGGCATCCCATCACGTTTCTGGATGACAAAGTCGCCACCGACGGTCTTGGATTCAAATGACAGGTGGCCTTTAACCATATCATCCCATTCGTAGGTCTTGCCAACCGGAACCCGGAAACGAACAACTGGCTTCAAACCCTTAGCTTCGGCTTCAGCTTGGGCCTGTTTGATTTCGTCTTCGGACATCCCAGCATATTCATAAACGTAGTGCGGCATCTGGTGGGTAGCACGTTGCTCTTCACGCTTAGCCTGCAGTTCTTCTTCAGTCTCGTAGGACTTGTAAGCCAGGCCCTTTTCCAGGAGCTGGTCGATATACTTTTGGTAGATGTCCTTCCGTTCAGATTGACGATACGGACCGTAGTCGCCGCCAATATCTGGCCCTTCGTCCCAGTCCAGGCCCATCCACTTCAGGTTATCCAACTGACTCCGTTCACCATCAGCGATGTTCCGTTTAGTGTCGGTATCTTCAATCCGGATGATAAACTTGCCCTTGTAGTGACGAGCAAACAGGTAGTTAAACAATGCTGTCCGGGCATTACCGATATGCAGGTGCCCCGTCGGACTCGGTGCGTAACGGACACGAATGTTATTTGCCAATATCTTCAGCCTCTTTCAAAAAAATTCAATTACTATTATATTCTATCACTGCGACAGTGCAAACCGCCTAG
Organism: Limosilactobacillus difficilis; assembly: GCF_947387495.1. Lineage (GTDB taxonomy): Bacteria > Bacillota > Bacilli > Lactobacillales > Lactobacillaceae > Limosilactobacillus > Limosilactobacillus difficilis. Next base: position 6,847 of record NZ_CANDNU010000056.1, on the reverse strand, counting down.
TCACTTTTTTCTTTCTTGCCTTGCTGGTTGTGCTCACGATCGTTAATACCCTTGGTGGAATGGACCGGACGGGCAAAAATCATCCGCCCAGCATCTGTCTGCAGGGCACTTGTAACTTCTACCATCAGCTGGGAGTTCATGTAAAAACGTCCGTCTTCGACGACGACCATCGTACCATCGTCCAGGTAGGCAACCCCCTGCTGACGTTCAGTCCCCTTCTTAACAACGCGGACTTCCAGACGTTCACCCGGAATCACCCGTGGACGTAAGGACTTTGCCAGATTGTTGATGTTTAGGACCTGGACATTTTGGAATTGGATCACCTTATTCAGATTCCAATCGTTGGTCACGATCACCCCATCAACTTTTTTGGCCAGGGCGATCAGCTTGCTGTCGACTTCCTTGATGTCATCAAAATCCTCATCAGACATTTCGATTGGCACGATCTTTTCTTTCCGCAATTTATTGAGGATGTCCAACCCCCGCCGACCGCGAACGCGCTTGATGCTCTCTCCGGAGTCGGCGATGTACTGCAGTTCGTAGAGGACAAAGTTCGGTACCAGCAATGTTCCTTCCAGAAAACCAGTCTTGACGAGGTCGTAGATTCGGCCATCAATCAAAATATTAGTGTCCAAAATCTTGTAGTGGTGATAGTTGGCATCCCGCTGCTTGGTAACCGCTCCGGTGTGGGAACGATCGTCAGCCGGCTTGCGGCTGTTGCTTAAAAGATTCCGCCAGTCATCCAACCGCGTGGTCCCCAAACGGAAACCAAAATAGGAAAAGATCAGCATCAACAGAATCGGCAGAATGTTATCAATCACCGGAATGTTAGTCCGCCACAGCGGCACTGAAATCAAAACGGCCATCACTAAACCGACAATGGTCAAGAGCGAGCCGAAAAATAGGTAGATGGGGCTTTGCTTGGCTAAATACTTTTCAACCCGCTTGGTGGTCCGAATAATCCAGTCTGTCATGGCCAACGACAGTAGCCAAAAAATAAGTGCTCCGATAAAAATATCAATAAAAATGAGCAATGAATGCTGTATGTGGATATTCAACGCGAACCAGGCCACTGGTAAGTAGTAAAAACCAATTGCGGCCCCGACAACTGCGAAAACAAAACGAATAAATCCTTTTCGCACAAAGATACCTCCTTTCTTGTTATCAGTCTAATGTAGCACTAACTACCGGGTAAGGCTACCCGCAAGACTTCCCCAATCGTCTGTACCCCGATCACTTGAATGTTTGTCGGTGGATTCCACCCCCGCAAGTTATTCTTAGGTACGATAATTCGTTTAAAGCCCAGCTTGGCCGCCTCTGCAACCCGCTGCTCAATCCGGTTCACCCGGCGAATTTCACCGGTCAAACCAACTTCCCCAACAAAGGCATCGTCCGGCCGGGTGCCCCGGTCACGGTAACTGGAAGCAATGGCGACCGCCAACGCAAGATCGATTGCCGGTTCGTCCAGTCGCACTCCGCCGGCAGCCTTCAGAAAAGCGTCCTGATTTTGAAGCATCAAGTTAGCCCGCTTTTCCAGCACTGCCATGATCAATGCCACTCGGTTGCGACTCAGCCCCGTAGCTGTCCGCTGGGCGTTGCCGTAGACGGTTGGCGTTACCAGGGCCTGGATTTCAACCAAGATGGGACGGGTCCCCTCCAGCGAGACGACAACCGCTGAACCAGTCGCGTTCTGCAGACGTTCTTCCAGGAAGATTTCGGAAGGATTCTTCACCTCCGCTAAACCATCCTGATGCATTTCAAAAATTCCCAACTCGTTGGTGGAACCAAAACGATTTTTGACGGAGCGTAAAATCCGATAGGTATGGTGGAGGTCTCCCTCAAAATAAAGAACCGTATCAACCATGTGTTCCAAAATCTTCGGACCGGCGATAGCCCCACCCTTGGTCACGTGGCCGACAACAAAGACCGTGATGTTCATTCCCTTGGCAATCTGCATCAGTTGAGCCGTCACTTCCCGAATCTGGGAAACGCTGCCGATCGCTGACGAAACATTGCTGGCCTGCATCGTTTGAACCGAGTCGATGACGACAAATTCCGGCTTCATCTCATCGATGGTCGCGCGAATACTGTCCATGTTTGTCTCCGGATAAATATAGAAGTCGTTGCCGTGGACGTTCAGCCGTTCCGCACGCATCTTGACCTGGGTGGCGCTTTCTTCCCCTGAAACGTAGAGGACACTGTGCTTCTCATCGCACAATTGTCCAGACACTTGGAGAAGCAATGTCGACTTGCCGATCCCCGGATCTCCGCCGATCAAAACCAGCGATCCCGGTACAATCCCACCGCCGAGTACCCGGTTGAGTTCGTGAAGTTTAGTCTTGATGCGGGGCGTCTTCTGGGCATTAATTTCGTTGAGCCGCTGCGGCTTAGCAACGATCCCCGTCAAGGTAGCCGCGTGTTTGGTAACCTGACTTGCCGTCCCCGTCTGGACGACCTCTTCTGTTAAAGTGTTCCACTGGCCGCAGTTGGGGCAGCGGCCCAGATAGCGCGGCGAAGTGTAGCCGCAATTTTGGCACACATACTGTGTTTTGACTTTGGCCATGGAAATGCCCCCTACTTCTTCGTTGAACCAAACCCACCGATTCGCTTGGCTTGCGGCTGAGCCTCATCGTCCGACTTTAAGTAGGACATAAAAATTGCCTGGCCAATCCGTTCGCCTTTCTTGATGGTGTAATCACGCAGGCCATAGTTCACCAGCTGAACAAAAAGTTCCCCTTCGTTGGCTGCGTTGTTATAGTAGTCCGCATCGATAATGCCGACCCCGTTTGGCAGAATCAGGCGCCGTTTTAATGGTGCACTCGAACGGTTAGCCAATAAAATGAACTCATCAGCTTGCATATAGGCCTTAATTCCTGTCGGGACCAGGTAAGGCTTTAAGACCTGGTTGGCGGCTTCATAGTCCGCATCAGTCAATTCCTGCTGGTGCCGCAGCGCCCAGAGGGTCTTCAAAAAAGGGCCCTTCCAAATAGATGGCAGAGTAAAGTCTTCACTAGCAGCTAAATCATAGCCAGCCGCGTTCTTTGTCTGTCGCTGAGGCAGCTGAAGGTTTTCATTCTTCTTACTAGAAACAATTTCAAATCCACGTTTCATGATATTCACTCCGTTCATTGTGCTAATTAATTATACGGGAAATTGCTCGCAAATTATACCATTTCGATCATCATTCTCTTATAATATAAGCTGATCAGTTTTGAGGGGATGGATTTTTTGGTTAACGGTCAACAACTAAACTACGTCAACGGCGACCATCGCATTACCCTCATGGACGGTCACAAATGGGTCGGCGAAATTTCTTTCCCAGCCGTGAGCGCCCAGCGAGTCGTCATCGAGCGAACCTTTATTCGCCCAGAATACCAGGGACGTGGTCTTGGTAGTCAGCTTGTGGCCCGCTTTGTCAAGCAGGCCGAACAGCAACGGCTTACAGTTAAGCTGATGTGTCCCTTTGCCCGCCTTCAATTTGGGCTCCACCCTGATTATCAAGAATTGTTGTTGCCAAAAGACCGCTTTGAAGGGAGAAAAAGCAATGGATCAAACTGAGCAAAACAAGTTAAAGGCATTAGTCGGTCAAGAAGCTGTGAAATACGTTAAGGACGGGATGCTGCTCGGCCTTGGCACCGGGAGCACTGTCCGTTACATGGTTGATGCCCTGGGCAAACGCGTTAAGGACGAGGGCCTAAACATCACCGCCGCAACGACCTCAACCCGCACTACAAAGCAGGCTGAATCATTAGGCATTAAGATTGTCAGTTTGGACTCACTGGACCACCTCGACCTCGTCATCGATGGTGCGGACGAAATCAGTGATGACTTCCAAGGGATTAAGGGTGGCGGTGGCGCCCTGCTCTGGGAAAAGATCGTAGCCAACACTGCTAAAAAGTACATGTGGATCGTTGACGAATCCAAGCTGGTCCACAAACTTGGGAAATTCCCATTGCCAGTTGAAGTTATTCCGTTCGGTAGCGTCCACGTCTTTAACCGCTTAGAAAAAATGGGCTACAAGCCAACTTGGCGAATGGACGGCGACAAGAAGTTCCTGACTGACGAAAAGAACTACATTATCGACCTTCACCTTGGTGAAATCGACAAGCCACACGAGTTATACGACAAGCTGATCAAGATGGTTGGTGTGGTTGAAGTAGGACTCTTCCTCGACCGGGTTAACGACGTAATTGTCGGTACTGCAAACGGTCCGGTTGTTAAGCACGCTCGGTAAAACACCGCCCAATTTTTGTACATATCAAGATTAACCGTTAGTGATGATCAAAGTCGCTAACGGTTTTTTTGATTCACTAACATTCAGAACCACCCATTAAACTTAATTTTATTAAGCCCATTCTTAATAAAAACAGGTTTTATGATATTTAAAAAGAATGTTTTTTAAAGCATAAAGAAAAGCGTTTACATTCAAAAAGACAGCTGTTATATTTTAAGAGTAAACAAAAAGAAAGCGCTTTGCTAAACCACAAAGCAATACTGAATGGAGATGCTAATCATGGCTGAAAAAACAATTATGCTTTGCTGCTCTGCAGGAATGAGTACTAGTATGCTGGTCACCCGAATGCAAAAAGCTGCTAAGGAAGCTGGCAAGGACGTGGAGATCTTTGCTTGCCCATCTTCCGAAGCCCACGACAAAATGGAGCATAACGACATTGATTTGATTATGCTTGGGACTCAAGTTCGTTACATGGAAAACGACTTTAAGAAACTGATCGACGGCACTAACACCAAATTAACCATTATTGACATGTCTGCTTACGGTACAATGAACGGCAGTAAAGTTCTCGACCAAGCTTATGACATCATGGGTGCCAACTAAGCGTTTCCTGTTTGATGCGTGGAAAAGGAGAAATTAATCATGGCTGATGAAACAAACAGTGAACAATTACAACAAACGATGGGGCTGATCGCTAATGCCGGCAATGCCAAGGCTTTTGCTGTCGAAGCAATCCATGCAGCGCGCGACAATGATTTCGCCCAGGCAGACCAGAAGCTGGATGAAGCAAATAAGGCTCTAGTCGATGCCCATAATTCGCAAACAAAGATGTTGACCCAGGAGGCTCAGGGACACCACGTCAAACTGACCTTGCTGACGGTGCATTCGCAGGATCGCTTAATGACCGCAATTACGTTCATCGATTTGGCCAAAGAATTAATTTCTGCTTACAAAAAAATGTACGAACTGCAAAAATAATCCCTTCTTGTCACTTTCAGTGATATCTCATCTCAACAGAAACTGGGTAAAGCCGGCTTCTGTTTTTTATTATAATAATGTTCATTGCCATCACAAATGGGTTAGAATAGCTTTAAACAAACAATAATAAGGAGTTGATGATGATGAGTTTTGTCATCGATCAAAACAATCTCAAAGCTTTTCATAAGGATTACCATGACCGGCCGGAAACGGCAGTTTTAGAGCGAACCGTTACCAAGAACGGCGTTGCTAACGCTAGCTTCGACTGGCACGCCATTGCCGACAACAACCCGACCTTCTCCATCGACCTAAAGACCGGGGATGTTGCCGATCAAAAACAATCCGGCCGTTGCTGGATGTTTGCTGCCCTTAACACGATGCGGCACAGTATGCAGGCTAAGCTTAACCTGGCAGACAACTTTGAACTGTCACAAAGCTACCTTTTCTTCTGGGACAAATTCGAAAAATCAAACTATTTCTACGAAACTGTCATCCGGACAGCCAAACTGGCTCCCGATGATCGGCGGGTAGCCTGGTTAATGGCCACACCTCAAGGTGACGGTGGTCAGTGGGATATGCTCTGTGCCCTGATTGATAAATATGGTGTCGTTCCGCAAAGTGCAATGCCGGAAACCTACAACTCGAGCCATTCCAATGCCGTCAACGACGTCTTAAACAACAAGCTGCGTCATGATGCCGTGATCTTACGTCAAATGGTTCACGATGGCCAGAGCGACGATGAGCTCAACGCTAAACGTCAGCAAATGCTCAGCGAAGTTTACCGGATCCTGGCTTACAGCTTTGGCGAACCACCGGCCAAGTTTGCTTTTGAATACCGTGACAAAAACCACGAGTATCACCGCAATGCCGACCTTACTCCGCAGGAATTCTTCCAACAATATGTTGGCTGGAAGCTCGATGATTACATTTCAATTATCAACGCCCCAACTGCCGACAAGCCCTACCACAAGACCTACACGATCGAAATGTTGGGTAACGTCGTCGGGGGTCGACAGATCAAACACCTCAACGTTACAATGGACGAATTTAAGCAATTGGCAATTAAGCAACTGCAAGCCGGCGAAAGTGTCTGGTTTGGTTCGGACGTCGTAAAGAGTTCCGAACGCAAACTCGGCATCATGAGTTTAAACGCCTACAACCCACAACAGCTGTTCGACGTCGACTTGGACATGTCGAAAGCTGATATGTTGGACTACGGTCAGAGCATGATGGACCACGCGATGGTCTTGACCGGTGTCGACATCGTTGATGGCAAACCGACAAAGTGGAAGGTCGAAAACTCCTGGGGGCCGAAAGTCGGCAAGAAAGGCTACTTCGTCATGAGCGATGCCTGGATGGACAAGTATTGCTATCAGTTAGTCGTTAACCGCAAGTTCCTTAGCCCTGAATTACAAAAAGACGAAGACCTCGCCCCGATCGTCCTCAAGCCATGGGACCCGATGGGAACGTTGGCATAACTTCATACCTAACAAATTAAGATGAGAGCCGTGGCAAAAGCAAATTATGATTTTGTTTTGTCACGTTTAACCAAATATAGGGGGCTGTGACATAAGTCCCTAAATTAAGAAGATCCATTCGGAAATTGAAAAATTTTCGAATGGATCTTTTCCTTTT
>NZ_CANDNU010000055.1 GCF_947387495.1 Limosilactobacillus difficilis | reverse complement strand
GATACCTGATGTCACGCCGAATGGCGTTTTTTATTTACCACCAACTGGGTGGCTAACTTCATTCTATAATCCACCATCTTCAAAAGAACAACATAAATTGCAAAAATGCTAAAATCTAGCAATAACCTGCATGCGATCAAGACGATCGACTTATCTGGTACTTGTTGAAAAATCGTCCAAAACAAGTCCAGATGATGGATGCACATAATTGCCAGTGTATGCCTTCCAATTAAAACGATTAAACAATACCAGTGCACACAAAAAAATCAGGCTATCCAGCCTGATTTTCATCTATCAAGTTGATCAATTACTTAATCATCAATTGCCCACGCATTGGTGCTATCAAAATGGTAGGTCTTACCATTAACCATCACGTCTCCGGTTTCTGCCCAAGCATTTTCAGGGTCGAAGTAGTAGGTGCGGCCATTGATTGTCTGTAGGCCAGTTCGAGCCTTGCCATTGTCAAAGTAGTACCAACGGTTGTTGATCTTCTGCCACCCCGCCTTGGCGGCACCGTAACTGCCATCATGGTTTGGATTGAAGTAGTACCAAGAACCATTGATCTTTTGCCAACCAGCCAATAACCAGGCATTGTTCGGATCGAAGTAGTTAAGCTGACCATTAACTGTCTGCAAACCAGTCAGCGCCTTACCATCATTAGCGAAGTAGTACCAGTTATTGTTGATCGATTGCCAGCCGGTCTTGGCAGCACCGTAACTACCGTCATGGTTTGGATTGAAGTAGTACCAAGAGTTGTCAACCTTTTGCCAGCCAGCCAGTGACCAGGCATTGTCAGCATCAAAGTCATACCACTGGCCATTGATGACGTGCAAGCCTGTCATCGCTTTGCCGTTGGCATCAAAGTAATACCAATTACCCGCAGCTGATTGGAACCAGCCGGTCTTGGCAACGCCAAAATTACCATCATGGTTAGGGTTCAGATAGTACCAGGAATCATTGACTTTTTGCCAACCAGTCATTACCCAAGCATTAGCAGGGTCAAAGTAGAAGGTCTGACCGTTCACCTTCTGAATACCCGTAGCAGCCTTACCATCGTTATTGAAGTAGTACCAGTTGCCAACTGGAGTACGGAACCACTGTGACTTCTTAGCCCGCCCAGTAGCGGGATCAAAATAATACCACGTAGCATCAACCTTCTGCCAACCAGTGGCAACCTTTCCGGTAGCTTTATCCTGAATCTTGTATTCATCTGCACCTTCGGTTAATAAACCGTTAGCATTAGCCGAAGCTGCCGCAATTACCCAGTTAGCAGTTTGCTCACGCCCATTATTGTCGTAGTAATGAAGCGTTTCGGTAGCGGCATCATAAACAAGACCGGTCTTTCGAGCGCCATCAGTCCCTAGTTCATACCAATCGCCATCAATATACTGCCGACCGGTCATCATCCAACCAGTATCGGTCGCCGGATTGTAGTAATACCACTTGCCATTTTCTTCATGCCAACCAGTTACCATCACCCCAAAGTTACCATCATGGTTAGGATTCAGGTAGTACCAGTGACCATTAATGTATTGATCGCCAGACATTAAGTGACCATTGTTGTTAGCTGGATTGTAGTAGTACCACTTGCCATTTTCTTTTACCCAACCAGTCTGCATCGCCCCGTAATGGCCATCATGTTGGGTATTGAGATGGTACCAGGCACCGTTAATTTGTTGATCACCAACCAACATTTCGCCACTGCCATTGGTTGGATTGTAGTAATACCAGTAGCCATCAACATACTGCCAACCGGTTTGTTTCGTGTCGCCTTTGTACAAGTACCAATTACCGTTTTGGTAAACATTTGAGGTTGTGTCACCAAAAATGTTGTTGTAATCAATCGAAACGTCGAGATCGCCGCTATAACCACCAATCCGGCCGTGAGAATTAAACTGCCAAGCACCATAAGAAGTGTTCAGCAAGTTGCTGGAAGAAGGACTGTATGGATATTGGGCAATCCAGGTCTTCTTCTTGCCCACTGTTGAGCTGACACCGTAGGCTTCATCGTAGGCAATCGAGCAATAAACGATGTGATTATTGTAACCGGCATCTGACAAAGCACGCCAGAAAGAATTTAAATCGTTGGCCACGCCGCGATACTGCACATATGAAGATTCCATATCAGCAATCACTGGTGTTGAAGTACTGAGACCCAAGGTCTTCAATTCATTAACAAAGTACTGGCCTTCGCCATAGGCCTGCGCAGAATTAGCAAAGTCATTAAAGTGATAGACTGCGATATTCAGGCCAGCTGCCCGTGCGTTCGCAATTTGAGAAGCAGCATAAGGATTAACGTAGTTGCTAGCTTCCGTCAACTTCACGATGATCGTCTTAACGCCCGCATTTTTCAAGGCCTGATAGTTGGCCGGCGTTAGGTTGTACTGGTAAGAAGAAATATCAACAGCATCAACTCGCGGGTAATAAGAACTACCAATATTCACATAAGGTGTTCCGTCAGAAGCCGAAGCGGCAGGTTTAACCACCTGGGGTGTCGAAATCACTGTCGTATTTTGATTAACTTGGCTCTGACTGTTCGCAGCCGATGAAGCCGTACTAGTGGCAACTGAATTAGCCGATGAAGCGGCTGACGAAGTCGCGTTAGTGTTGGTCTGCAGTTCTAAAACATCGGCATTGCTGCTTGCCTGGCTTTCAGCAGCAACCGGCTGTTGTACTTGTTGGCTAGCAACTTGATCCGCATGAACACGGTGTTGGGTAGCAACCATACCCATTGAAAGTGACAGTAACACTAATCCACAAGTTAAAGTGGAATTTTTTAACGATTTCCTAAAATCCATAAATTAATGATCCTCCCAGATTCCAAAAAAAATGAAAACGAAAAGAAATTTTTCGTTTTCATTTTTAGTACTCTGCAACAGCAAAAGCTTACTTCTTCAAGCCATTCCGAATAATAGTTAATGGGTTCAGCCAAGTACCGTTATTGGTAAATGACATTGCCAAGTCATAGTTAAAGTTGTGGTTCCGAGTAATCCCAATGTGAACGTGAGAAGTGTCACGGTAACCAATCGTGTCACCCGTTGAAACTTGCTGACCCACGGATACCTTGATATTGCTCCGTGAAGAAAAGGCTTCCTGGTAAACAATCAGGTATTCACCAGTATCTTCCAGAACATAGTTTTCCAGCCCTGCCGTGTAACCAACGGCAACGATCTTCCCGCTGTGGATAGCACAAACAGTCGAGCCAGGATGGTCAACGGAGCCAAAGTCTAAGCCGTCGTGGAAACCGTTTTGCCGGAATTCACCACCAGCATTGACACCGAAAAGCTGCGCACCACTGAAGTGTCCTTCACCATCCGCTGGGAATGGCCAACCCCAGTAATCGTTCCAAACGCCATTATCATCGAAGGTGTAGCTGGTACCATCGATAGTATGAGTGCCCGTGTACATCCAGCAGTTAGTCGGATCGAGGTAATACCATTCGCCATTGATCTTTTGCCAGCCCGTATCAGCCCAAGCATTTGTTGGGTCAAAGTAATACCAGCTACCATTAATTTTGTGCCAGCCAGTATCAGTCCATGCATTATTAGCATCCATGTGGTACCAACGGCCATTGATATGCTGCCAGCCAGTTTGGGCTGCACCGTTGGAATTCATGTAGTACCATGCACCAGCAGCTGACTTGTACCAGCCAGTAACCGCTGCAGAGTCCACAGGACTAAAGTAATACCAGGAACCATTGTCTTTGACCCAACCAGTCTTAAAGCTATTCGTGCTAGTGTCATAGTCAAAGACGCGCCCGCCGATTGTCTGAATACCGCTCTGGGTAGGTGTGATAAACGCCCCTTCGATTGTTTTTGCAGAGGTGTTACTATCGGCAGCGGCACTGGCGATGGCGGGGTGACCATTGACGATCACGATGACCTTATGAGTTTGGGAATCCACACCAGTTTGCTTGAACTGGTTACCATTCTTAGAGTCAAAGTAGTACCAGGTTCCATCAATCTGCTGAAGACCAGTTAACATCTTGCCGTGTTGGTTTGGGTCAAGGTAGTATCCCTTGCCATTGATACTTTGCCAACCAGTCTTGATCGCACCAAAAGTCCCGTCATGGGATAAGTTCATGAAGTACCAGGAACCATCAATGTAGTTCCAACCAGTTGCCATCCAAGCATTTTCCGGATCAAAGTAATACTCGTGACCATCAACCGTAGTAAAACCACTGTCGGCTTTCACACTATTATTGAAGTGGTACCAGTTACCAGCAGCTGAACGGAACCAGCCAGTCTGGGCTGCCCCAAAGCTGCCATCATGGTTAGGATTGAAGTAGTACCAGGAACCATTTACCTTCTGCCAGCCAGACAGTGCCCACGCATTATCATTGTCGAAGTCATAGGTCTGACCATTGATGCTCTGCAAACCAGTTTCGGCTTGGCCCGCATTATTGAAGTAATACCAATTACCAGCCTGCGACCGCATCCAGCCCTTTTGAGCCCAGGCGTTGGCCTGGTCGAAGTAGTACCAGGAACCATTAATCTTTTGCCAACCCTTCAAAGCCCATGCGTCCGTCAGGTCAAAGAAGTAGGTATTGTTATTAATGGTCTGTAAACCGGTCTTAGCAGCACCGGTGGTGTCATCAAAGTAGAACCAGTTGCCCGCCTTTGATTGGTACCAATGAGTCTGAGCACTACCATCCTCATTAAAGTAGTACCACTGGTTATTAACCTGTTGCCAGCCAGTTTGATTTTGGCCGTTTGCATCACGGTCATAAATCTTACCATTAACAGTAACTAAACCAGCTTGACTAGCATTAGAACCGTTATTAGCAGCAGAATTTGCTGAATTAGTGGCACTAGATACTTGGTTTGCAGCGTTTGTAGTATTCGTTGCAGCTGAACTCTGGGCTTTGCCAGCATTATTAGCGGCTGCTGGCAAAGTTACTTCAGCACTCTGCAACGATTGTGCATTAGTGTGGTTTGTGTTTGTAGCAGCTTGGTTCGTAGCGGTGTTATCTGAATCACTACCGTTATTGCCATTGTTGTTATTATTATTGCCCACAGTTCTAATAACTTCTTTGTCCGTCGTAGCAGCGTGTGCACGTTGATGGCCACTAGTTGCCATTACTCCCATCGTAGCGAGAGCGGCAACCAGCCATAACTTGCCTGCTTTATAGAGCTTAAAATGCGTTGTTGCGTCGTTGTTATTATCCAAAATTGCTCGGTCTCCTTATTGAATCCTTGCAGTTGTTCTATCTTTTAAAATTTAAATTTTCTTCATAACTGGTACTTATAAAATACCAATTTTCATTATAGTGGAAGGATCGAACGAAATAAACCGATCTGTCGACTTATTAAGTAAACGTAAATTGGCTGTTACAGTTTTGTAATATTCTTTGTTATTGAGATGAAACCACTTTCAGTCAAAAATCATCCGTAGTTTCTTCGATAAACTATGATCACCAGTATCACTCATTAACTCGCCAAGCAATTAAATCATGTGTTACCCGCTGGTCTTTGCTTGGTAACTGGTTGTAGTTCTCACCATAGGTTTCAATCAAGTATTGATGCCAACAGGACATCGTTAAGAAGGTATGATTCTCAAAGTGAACCTCTGCTGATTTTTCAAAATCAGCTTTCTTCATAATTTCGCTATCAGGATCGCCCCACGCAACATCACCTACCAGGTTAGCAGAAGCATAGTTTGTCGAATGACAAGCTTTGATAATGCATCGATTGGCGCGTTTGACTCCATAGATCCGGGCTGCCAGAATCAAAAACGGTTTATAAATGTGCTTTAATACTCCACCCTTGGCTTGGAAAAGTTTAGCGGTAGCCAAAAGGATGATTTTCCGTGCTCTAATCGTCTTTTTAAACAACTTCTGGCGTTGATTAAAATCTTCATCCACACCATCAAAAGGAAAAACATCTATCCAAAGATTGTTTTCTCCTTTTTCATTAGTGTACTTTTGATCAGTTTCAACTAATGTATCCAAAATTTTAATGTATGGATAATGGGAAGTACCATTGTCGAATACAATCATTTTATAATGGCCGCCAAATTGAGGTTCTTTTTTGGCTAATGATAGTAGCCGATCATATTGAGGCCGTCCCATGCACACGTCAACATCGTCATCCCACGGAATAAAACCATGATGGCGAATCGCACCTAAGAGAGTTCCCGCGCACAAATAAAATTGAAGTTGATTAACCTCGCAGTACTTTTGAAAGTTAACCATGATGGCTAAGAGGGCTTGCTTAACTTCTTGTTTTGTTAATCTTTCCACTCTAAAACCCTCATTATTTAAACTCTTGCGAAACAGCATTCAGGGCAGCCTGCAAAACCTGATCCATATTGTAGTACCGATATTGGCCAAGGCGTCCGCCAAAAATGACTTGCGGCGTATTGTCAGCTAACTGACGATATTGTTTGTAAAGTGCGTTATTGGCCTGGTTGTTGACTGGATAATATGGTTCATCCCCACGATGCCAGTCGGCTGGGTATTCGTGGGTAATCACCGTCTTATCTTTGTCACCTTTGCCAAATTCGAAGTGCTTATGCTCGATGATCCGGGTAAATGGCGTTTCGGCATCCGTGTAGTTCACCACCGCGTTGCCTTGGTAGTTGCCGACATTCAGCTCTTTAGTTTCGAAACGCAGACTCCGGTACTGCAGTTCACCTAACTGGTAGTCGAAGAACTGATCAATCGGGCCAGTGAAGACGATCCGTGGATAATCACGCAGGTATTCTTCCTTGTGATCAAAGAAGTCAGTCTTTGTCTCAACGTCGATCAAGTCACTGGCCAACATTTTCTCAACAATCTGAGTGTAGCCGCCGATCGGAATGCCCTGGTAATCGTCGTTGAAGTAATTGTTATCATAAGTCAACCGTACTGGTAAACGACGAATGATAAAGGCGGGCAAATCCGTTGCCTTTTGCCCCCATTGCTTTTCAGTATAGCCCTTGACAAGCTTTTCATAGACGTCACGGCCGATTAAAGAAATAGCCTGTTCTTCCAGGTTAGCGGGTGTTTTACCGGCCATTTCTTGCCGCTGTTCGTTAATTTTGGCCAACGCCTCTTGGGGGGTAACAACGCCCCACATCTTGTTGAAGGTGTTCATGTTAAAGGGAAGATTGTAGATCTCACCCTTGTAATTAGCCACCGGACTGTTGGTGTAGCGATTAAACTTGGCAAACTGGTTGACGTAGTCCCAGATCTTTTGGTCAGAGGTATGGAAAATGTGAGCTCCATACTGGTGAACCTGAATTCCGTCAACTTCCTTGGTGTAAATGTTGCCAGCAATGTGATCCCGCTTGTCGATCACCTTTACCCGCTTGCCACGCTTAGCAGCTTCGTAAGCAAAAGTCGCCCCGAAAAGGCCGGCGCCTACTACCAAATAGTCATAGTTCATTATTTGTACTCCTCTTTAAAGCTCTGCAATATCTTCTCAGAAATTGCGTTTATCAAGCGAGATACTCAACCATCTCTAATGGTTGAAAGTATTTCTTAAGATCATTTAGTCCTCAACATTTTAGCATTTTTTGGTAGAATATGTATATATTTAATCAAAGAGGTATTGATAATGAAAAAGGGTTTGTTATTTGTTCCGTTTATGACCGGAATGGGCGGTAAAGAAACAGTTATTCATAATCTGTTTGCGGCTATGAATAAACAACAATCCTCACACTATAATCTTAAGGCTTATAGCATTGGCGGAAGTTTTGATTATCATTGGGCCGATGGTGTACCTGCATCTGTTACGGAAATTAGTAAAAAGCGCATCATCAGAACGGCTTATTACGCATCTGTCCTGCCATTGAAGATGCATAAAATCATCAAACAAGAAAAACCTGACTTTATTATTTCGGTCAATCCGATAATGTGGACCATTGCCAAATACATCAGCAAACAAATGCACATTAATATTCCAATTATTGCCTGGTACCACTATTCGCTCAGCAATAAACCTATCAAACCGTTCATTCTCAAGTCTGCTGATTATTACTTAGCAATCAGTTCTGGAATTAAACAAGAATTAATCAACAGAGGGATAGAGGCCAAGCGCATCTTCTTAGTATTTAACCCCATCGTTTCTGATGGTCAACTGATTCCTCAACCCCTTAAGACCAAACATTTCATTTATCTAGGGCGTTTAATGCTTGATGGGCAAAAAAATTTGCGCGAATTATTAACTGCCCTCAGCAAAGTCCAAGGTGATTGGGTTTTGGATGTTTTTGGTGATCCTGCCCAAGCACAGCCAATTGTCGAATTTGCTCAGCAGCTAAAGTTGGATCAAAAAATAATTTGGCACGGCTTTGTATCTGATCCATGGAATCATATTCCTAAAGCCACCGCATTATTATTAACCTCTAAATACGAAGGACTGCCAATGGTGCTCTGTGAAGCCATTTCGCACGGAGTCTACATCGTTAGTGCTAATATGCCAACGGGGCCTGATGACATTGTCAATCAGCAAAACGGTCAACTCTATGATCCTGGAGATACTGTAACTTTAACCCGGATAATTCAAAAAATAGTTGATAATGAAACCGAGTTACCTCAACCTGCCGACATTCAAAAAACATCGGTTAAGTTTTCTCCGGAAGCTTATCTCAAACGCTTTAATAATGCCATCAATGCAATCGTGCATTAAATCATGATAATTAAAAAGAAGATAGTGTGACGTGTACCCAAAAAGTTGGAAGTTGAATATTCTGGCTTGATAATTGAATAAATATTTTTTCTAGGCAACTAGA
>NZ_CANDNU010000054.1 GCF_947387495.1 Limosilactobacillus difficilis | reverse complement strand
CACACGGAAACCATTACGTTTCATCAAACGGCCACAATGAGGGCATCTCATTGGATATGATTGGATGAGATGAACTATTGTAACTTCATGTTTTTTAGATAGATATGGTTTGTCTGGCCTTAGGTGCGGATCCTTGATTCCTGTTAAAAAGTTGATATCATTAGTCATGAGGATTATTTCCTTTCTGGAAAGGTAACTGCAGTTGTGGGTACAACTAGTGACAGTTACCTTTTCTTTTTTATTTAATGGTATAGCGAAGCAACAAAAAACGGCACCGATAAGAATTACTCTTATCAGTACCGAATATTCTAGAATCGCTTTTTTTATGCCTGCCGTATCTATTAAGTGGGAGGCGAAAGAATGGTACTTCAACTAGAATCATTACTGGCAAAATTAATTACGAAACGGGTTGCCGACCTTTATCTGCTGCCGACGGATTCGGGTTATCGTTTACTGGCAAATCAAAGTGGCCGTCTGTCACTTCTTGCCCACTTAGCCAATGAAAAAGCTCAACACTGGATCAGCAATTTGAAATTCCGCGCCAACATGGCCGTGAGTGAACATCGTCGTCCCCAAGCAGGGGCGATTCACTGGCACGAAGGTCAGCAAGTTGACCTTCGCTTGTCGTCGGTTGGGGATTATAACGGCCGTGAATCCCTGGTTGTCCGCTTTATTTATGAACTGGCTGAACAAGAATACAGGCTTCTTTTGCCGGATCAGTGGCGACGACTGAAGGGTGCTGTTGCCAAACGGGGAATGGTCCTTTTCGCCGGTCCTACTGGTTCTGGGAAAACGACGACCATGTACCGGTTGGCTGCGGAATTTAAAGCTGGCGTCGTGATGACTATCGAAGATCCCGTCGAAATTCGCGAACCGGCTTTTTTGCAATTGCAGGTCAATCGGCTGGCAGGAATGGACTATCAGGATTTGCTCCGGGTGGGCTTGCGTCATCGGCCTCAGGTTTTCATAATTGGAGAAATTCGGGATGGTCAGACTGCCCAGATGGCTGTGCAGGCGGCTTTAAGCGGACATCTAGTTTTAGCGACAGTCCATGCACGGACGGCTACCGGTGTTTTGGCGCGGTTGCAACAATTAGGAGTTGAGCCCTACTACCTGTTCCAGACCTTGAGTGGGGTTTGTTACCAGCGTTTGCTTCCTACTGATAATGGACAGTTGGCGGTTTTGTTTGACTTATTGCTAGATCAGCAATTAGTGGCGGCGGTGAGCCGTCCAGATGGAGGGATGTCTGATGAATGGCAAAACAACTTGGCCCAAGCTGTTTGCAATGGGCAAATCACGGCTGAAACATCGCGGCAATTTCAAAATGGCTAAGAAAAATACCATGAAGCCTGCGCGCCTAGCTGCATGGCTGGTTTTGCTTGCCAAGCTGCTGGACGTGGGTTTTTCCTTGCGGCAGAGTGTCCAGTTTTGCCGGCGGGTTATGCCTAGAGACGAGCCTTGGTTGTGTCAAGTTGAAAGGCACTTGGCAGATGGGCAGTCATTTGCGACGGCCGTCAAGGCACTGGTCGATGCTGATATTTACGTCCAGTTGGTTTTAGCCGAGCAGCATGGGCAGTTAAGTGCAACACTTGCTGAAATCGGCGCTTTTTTGCAGGCCCAACAAAAACAACGGCGCAAATTGATCGCCTTACTGCAGTACCCATTTTTATTGTTGATTCTTCTGGTAATCATGGGAGTGGCCCTAGAAATTTTTGTTTATCCAGAATTGCGTACTTGGCAAGACAAACTGCCTCAACATTGGTGGCAGAGCCAATTCTGGCAGTGTTCGGTCGGCTTCGGCCTCGCTTTTTTGGGAATATACAGCTGGTCCTCCCTTCGGCGTTGGCGAAAAATGACAACTGAACAGCGGGTTCGTGCCCGATGTCGCTGGTTGTTTTTGGGGAAGATGTATCGTCAATATTACGCTTATTACCTCATCAGCACGATGGCAATGCTTCTCAGCCATGGTTTGTCCCTAAAGGAATGCTGCCGGGTGGCTAGTGCCTTTGATAATTCTTCGCTTTTAGCTTGGTGGGGTCAGCAAATTGCACTAGCTAATGAGCGGAATGGTAATTACATTCGCTTAATTGAAGAGTGCCCATATTTACCGCTAGAATTGTCGATTTTTTTGAAACAAGGTTTGTCAAAGGCCCGTTTAGCTAGAGAATTAACAGTTTTCAGTCAGTTAATCTTTAAACAACTTCTCGCTACGATTGAACGCCTTTTAATCTATGTGCAACCGATTATGTTTTTAGTGGTAGCGATTGCTATCGTCGGAATGTATTTGAGCCTTTTGCTACCGATTTATCATTCAATTCAGGGGGTCTATTGATGAAATGTTGTTTAAAAAAACAGAGAGGATTTACATTGATCGAAATGGCAATTGTGCTATTTATTATTAGTCTCCTAATTTTGATTGTTCTGCCTAATCTCGCAGCTGAGCGCAAACATGCTGTTAGGATTCACCGTAACGCGATGGTGACGGTTGTTCAGACCCAGCTGGATCTATACGAAAATGATAACGGAAAAAAGGCGGATAGTTTGGCCCAATTGCGGCAGGGCGCATATCTGACGGACGCTCAGGTTAAAAAGGCCCACGATGAGCACATCGTGGTTCATAACGGGGAGGCTAGGCAGCAATGAAAGCCCCGGCTTTTACTCTTGTCGAATCATTAATTGTCCTAATGCTAACGGCTATGTTGATGGCTTTTTTTACGCCGCAGATGGTTAAGAGTCGTCAGCGGACCGCTGAAAACGAATTTTTTCGTCGGATGGAAGCAGAGTGGGACAAATCGACCACGCGGGCACGACAGCAAGGAAATCCTTGCCGAATTACTATTCAAAATCGGCATTTGTGTTTTGGAAACCGGACAGCGGTCACTTTGCCACAGACATTAAAACCGACGCGCTTCGGGGCAATTCAGATTAACGGGGACGGTTTTGTGAGTCCGCAGACAGAGGAATTTACTTCGAGCATCGATGGCCGGATTTATCGTCTCAAAATTCAAATGGGCTGGGGAGGTTTTAAGATTGAAGAGGAAGTACCATAACTTAGCGGCCTTCATTTTGGTGGATAGCTTAGTGGCACTGACGGTTGTAATGATGGTCTTAGGATGGCTGGCATTGTGCGAGAGTCAGCTCAAATTGCAACGTGAAAAAATGGGCAGAACGTTGCGGATTGCAAGACTAGCCAAGGAAACTAGTGACGTGCTCCTAATAAAAAAAGGGCGGCGTGTTTCATGCTCTGACGGTCCGTACCGAGCGGTAGCCGATTCTCATCGCGTGGCTGTGATGTGTGGCCGGCAATTGGTGTGGGAGACGAAAGGATGAAAAAGCAACTAGCAGCTTTCACGATTGCTGAATGTGTTCTTGCCCTTCTGGTGACTGCTATGGTAGCCCTTGCCGCTTCGTGGGGGATGCATAGTGCTGTTAAGATTAGTCACCAAAATTTACGTGAACCAGCAGCCTGGTATCATTTTTTATTGGAGATGGAATCACCCAAACGACAGTTGGTATTGCGCAAGGTTACACACATCGGGGTAGATGAGATTGAATTGACGAGCCGGTTAAACCACAAAGACTATGTCTTAGCATGCAGTAATCATTTTATTATTTATTTGCGCGGACCGCATCATGGCTATTTGCCGCTCTATGGTCCCGTCGCACGAGGTGGCTTTCATTATCGGCAATTGGACAGCCAGCGGGTTTTGGTTGAGGTGATAAATTATGAAGGACAGACTCACCGTGCTGTTTTATGTTTTGCGAGGCCCGAACATCAAAATAAAGGGCATTAAAAGGGGGAGAATGGCTGGCAATGCTTTCGTTTTAGCTGTCCTGGTTATGTCATTTATTTGTATGGTTTTGCTGTGGCAGTACCAAGACTTTCGGGAGCAGGCTATTTTGGAACAAAGACAGGTTCAGGAAATGCGACGGCGGACCCAAAGTAATCTCAAAATGGCGCGTGAGTCTCAAGGGCAGGGCCAGCCAAAGAGGAATGAAGCGGTATCAAGTCTTGAATTTCCAGGAAAAAATAGATAAACTGAGATTGGTACGATTGTATCAAGATAGGAGTGACAATCCTGGTTCAACAAACAGCAGAGGACTTATTTCTTCATTTTGATAAAGCAACGCAACTGCTACAGCATTCCTTGCGTAGCTCTTATATGGATGCACTGCTGGAAAATGCGGAAAATCTCGTTGATGGTGGTAAGGTTCAAGTTGAAGATGGCAAGCCGGATCCTTCCGAAGTGAAGCAATTGGAAGCCATTTATGGACAGCTTCAGCTGACGAAGAAGAGTGCTGAGGATATTCGGCGAATGTTGCAATTAAGTTTATTAAAGGTCTTAAAGCAAGATTCAATTCAGGCTAATCATCAATTAACGCCGGATTCACTAGGCCTTTTAATGGCATTCTTGCTGGATCGTGTTGCTGAAATTGATGGACCGACGACTATTTTGGATCCTGTGGTTGGGACCGCCAACCTTTTGACGACGGTGATCAATCACTTGCACGGTGCAACTGACCAGCCTTTTGCCGGCTACGGCATTGACAATGACGAAAGTATGTTAGCCATTGCTAGTGCAAGCACGGCCTTGCAAGGGTTGGATGTCAACTTGTATCACCAAGACGCAATTGGTCCGTTAGACGTGCCGCAGTGTGACCTAGCAGTGGCAGATTTGCCGATTGGTTATTATCCGCTGGATAAACGCGCTAGTAATTACCAAACTCGGGCCCAAAAGGGACATTCTTACGTACATCATTTATTAATCGAACAAACGGTGAACTATTTACGTCCTGGTGGTTTTGGGCTTTTCTTGGTTCCGGCGAATATGTTCCAGACCAAGGAATCTGCCGCATTTGTTAAATGGATTCAGCAGGTAGCTCATTTGCAGGGCTTAATTAATCTTCCAGATGAATTATTTACCAGTGTTGCAGCCAAAAAATCGCTGTTGCTTTTGCAAAAACAGGGCGGCAATGCCCACCAGGCACCAAAGGTTCTACTGGGAACATTCCCACCACTTTCTAAGCAAAGCGAATTTAAGCGCTTTATTGCCGAGATTGATCAGTGGGTTGCCACAAATTTGAAGCCAAAGGATTAGAGCGAAGGGAGTCGCAATTTATGTCAAAGATTATCGCAGTTAATGCCGGCAGTTCAACGGTTAAGTTTAAGTTATTCAGCATGCCGAGCGAAGAGGTTATCGCTTCAGGTTTAATCGAGCGTATTGGGATGGACATGGGCCATGCCAAAATTAAGTACGGTGACGGTCAGGTTCATGAAGATAAGGAAGCATTTGCAAACCATAAAGATGCGGTTTCATATCTGCTTAAACAATTGATTAACCTCAAGATTGTTGAAAATTACGATGAAATTACTGCCGTTGGCCACCGGATTGTGGCAGGTGGCCGGGACTTCACCGACTCAGCAATTATTGACGATGAAGTTATTAAAAAGATCAGCGATGACGCTGAATTTGCACCATTGCACAACCCAGCTGAAGTTGAGGGAATCAAGGCCTTCCGGAAGGTTTTGCCGAACGCTTTTGCTGTGGCTGTCTTTGATACTTCCTTCCACACAACCATGCCAGAGTACAACGCTCTCTACAGTGTTCCTTTTGAATGGAATGAAAAGTATGGTGCACGTAAGTATGGTGCCCACGGGACTAGTCACCGTTACGTTGCCGCTCGAGCAGCTAAGTTATTAGGCAAACCGCTGGAGGATCTTAAGTTGATTACTTGCCACATTGGGGCTGGTGCTTCTGTTTGTGCTATTAAGAATGGCAAGTCTTACGATACTTCAATGGGCTTCTCACCGCTGGCTGGTGTGACGATGGCCACTCGTTCTGGGGATGTTGATCCATCACTGGTTTCATTTGTTCAGGACAAGCTGGGCATCGATAACGACAAGATGATTGACATCTTGAACCACCAGTCAGGTGTTCTGGGAATTTCTGGCGTTTCTGGTGATATGCGGGACGTTGAAGCCGGTGCAAAGAAGGGCAACAAACGCTGCGAAATTGCTCTTCAAATTTTTGACAATCGGGTTGTTCGTTACATTGGTTCCTATCTCGCTGAATTGAACGGGGCTGACGCAATTGTCTTCACTGCAGGTGTTGGTGAAAATGACGTTCGCTTCCGGAAGTCAGTGACGGACAAGTTATCTTACTTTGGTGTTAAGATTGATCAAGAAAAGAACGATGTTCGCGGGGTTGAACGTGATCTGTCGACTCCGGACGCTAAGATTAAGACCTTGCTGATTCCAACTAACGAGGAATTGATGATTGTTCATGATATTCTGCGTTTGAAGAAGCAAGCTGACGCTAATAAATAAGCGAAGCAAGCAATGAGTAAAGCCGACTGCGTTATCGTAGTCGGCTTTTATTTAAGGGGTGATTCGATGCAATTTGTAACTGCTGATACTCACTTTTTTGACCAGAATTTATTGGGAATTGATGATTTCGCGCCTCGTCCTTTTCGGAATGTTGCGGCGATGAATCAGGCAATCATCACTCACTGGAATGAGAAGGTTAACGATAACGACATTGTTTATCATTTGGGTGATATTGCGGTCTATTTTGTGAAGCCGCCCAAGCGAGCGTATCAGGCTATTTTTCATCTGCTGTCAGAATTAAATGGACACTTGGTATTGATTAAGGGGAACCATGATTCACGAGCACTTTTTAAGTACTTATCCGCTCATAATTATGATTTAAATGGATATCCAAAATTTGAGTTTCATGATGTTGGCAAATTGATTAAATTTGATCACCGCCAGTATTATATGACTCATTATCCTCTGTGGCTTGGGATTGCACCACAAATCATTGATTTACATGGTCATATTCACCACTATTCAATGCCACATAATGAAAACATTAATGTCGGCATTGATTCTCCTGAACTAGCTTATTTGGGCCACAATGTTGCATTTGGCGAGCCTTTGTCAATGGCCGAAGTAGAGACAATGGTGAAGGGCAAAGCTGATGATTTTGCTAAGCGAGGGTAATTCAAGTATGATAAAGATATCTTTGTTAAGGGGGTAATGAGCTGATGAACCGAAGCAAAATTCAGGATTATATCGATAAGCGAGAAGAACAGCGTGCCGATATTTATCATGCAACGGTCCAGGATGATCAGCATTTTGCCGTCAACGGTCATAGCTATGAAGTGGTATTAAATCAGCATGACGCTTTTGACGCAGATGCTTTTGCAAACCGCTTTAGCATGATACTAGCTAAATATGACTATATTGTCGGTGACCTCGGTTACGGTCAGTTGCGTTTGCGTGGCTTCTATGATAATGACCGGCCGAAGGTAATGAACGATCGGCGGATTAGAAGCCTACAAGACTATCTATATGAGAGTTGCAACTTTGGCTGTCCTTATTTTGTTGTGCGTAATCTGTCGGTTAAAGCAGGTAGTAATAAAAAACGCCGTCATCCTCGACATCGTCATTATCATCGCAACAGTGCAGAAATTAGCGAACGTCGTGAAAAGCTGAGTTCGCCACCTGTTCATCAGCGGCGGCATCAAGAGGTAAAACAGGTACGAAGGGGACGTAAACGCGAATTTGTAATGCGGCGGCGAAGGGATGATTGATTGTGAAGGATTACCAGGCTTATTTTGTGGATCTTGATGGCACTATTTATCGGGGCAAAGAACGGATTCCGGCGGCTGCCCGCTTTGTCAAGCGAGTACGTAAAGCAGGAAAAAAGCTCATTTTTGTAACTAATAATAGTACGCGGACCCCAGAAGATGTGGTTAAAAAGCTGCGGATTCAACATCAAATTGAGGCTTCCCCTGACGATGTTTATACGAGTGCGATTGCTGCAGCAGATTACTTAAAGAGCCATTTGGCAGGAAAAGGCCAAAAACGTGTTTATGCTATTGGTGAAAATGGCTTGAAGATGGCTTTACAGAAGCGGGGATTTATCTTAACTGATCATCACCCTGACTTTGTGACGGTTGGCCTTGATTTTGATGTTACTTACCACAAATTTGAAGTAGCGACGCTTGCGATTCGCAATGGGGCGCGTTTTATTGGAACGAACGGTGATACGAATTTACCTAGTGAGCGGGGGATGATTCCAAGTGCTGGTTCACTTGTCAAGCTGGTGGAATATGCTACGCAACAAAAGCCGATCATGATTGGCAAACCAGAAAAATTGATGATGGAAATGGCCCTCCAACGTTATGGCTTACGAAAAGAAGATGTGTTAATGGTTGGTGATAACTACCACACAGACATCATGGCTGGGATCAATGAGCAGATGGATACTTTGCTTGTGTTCACAGGTTTGACGCAGCCAGAAGAATTGTCTACTTTTTGTGAGCAGCCGACATATACAGCCTATTCACTTGACGAATGGACGATCAATAACTGAAAAAAAGATCCTCTAAGTTTGGTTTTGCCAGCTTAGGGGATCTTACTTATTTGTTTGTGTTAATTTTGGAACGAATAAATCCAACGACGGCGGGAATCAATGAGACTATGATAATCCCTAAGACGATGACAGAAAAGTGATTCTGGACAAATGGCAGATTGCCGAAGAAATATCCGCAGGTACAGCACAGGGCCACCCAGAGAAGGCAACCAGTAATACTGAAGCGAATAAAGCGATGGTAGGCAAATCCTGATCCTGCTGCCGAGAAGGGAGCAAAAGTTCTGATGATGGGCATGAATCTGGCAAGAATAATTGCCATAGCTCCGTATTTCTCAAAGAAGGCTTCTGCTTTTGCGAGGCTATCCTTATTGATGAGTCTTCCAAACAGTGAATGGTTAGACAGACCTTTGCCAATGTAATGGCCGATGCAGAAGTTGAGCGAGTCGCCTGCAACACAAGCTATCAAAAATAAGATAAAGAACAACCAGATATTGAGTTGGTATCTTGGGTTAGCTGCAAGAGCACTGGCAGCAAATAACAGTGAATCACCTGGCAAAAAGGGCATGATGACTGCGCCGGTTTCAATGAAGATGATTGCAAATAGAATTAAGTAAGTTGCGTTGCCATATTGATTCACGATCGCGATCAGGTGAGAATCAATATGGAGCACAAAGTCAATAATATTAGGCACTTGGATCTCCTATCTTCTTCTTAAGTTTAACTTGACTTATTCTAGCAATTTTTGCTTGTCTTGCCAAGAATGGCCGGTCCTCTTTTAGTCTTTAATAAGTTTTCAAGGATTAATTTGATATTTTTCAAATTCTATGTTGACAGGAAGTGGTTTTACGGTTATAGTTAATAACCGTTGTCACCAGGACATTGCTTCTCAATGAAATTTGTCATTGACAGCTCTTGTGGCAATGTGATATTCTTATTTAGCGGCTGTTGAAGCGCTTAACTTTTTAAAATTAGTTCTTGACAGTGTTTAAACAGTTTGCTATAATATCAATTGTTGTCGCTCAGGGCGATAGCCAAGGTAGACCTTTGAAAACTGAACAAAGTTTCGACAAACACAAATGTGCAGGGTCCTTAATCATTGATTAAGGCAAAAACATTTGCGAAGTCAATTCGCTTAATACTTTTAAATTAGAGCTATTTCAAAAGCTCATATTCATAATATGAG
>NZ_CANDNU010000053.1 GCF_947387495.1 Limosilactobacillus difficilis | reverse complement strand
GATTTGGTCATTAAACTAATTCTACCCGTTATGGGTTATTTTTTTAATTTATGTTGCACTTGAATTGTAAATTCTCATTACATAAAAAAGCCGCCGCTGCTGGATTTTATATCCGGCAACGGCGGTAATAGGGTAAATAGCAGGTTAGATTAAATTGACATAAGCAGCGTTAACGTAGCCTTGGTCTTTGAGGTGGTACCATTTAACACCATTTTCGTCGTCCAGTTCACTCACAAGTTGCAATTTGCTACCGTTGCTGACGTGCTTGAGAACTTCGCCATAGGGATTAGCGTAAACCGGTAATTCAATTCCCTTGACGTAATCGACAATTCCGGTTTTATCGATGTCTCTTTCGGAGAACTGAGCTGTTTGGGGCTTATCATTTGCCTCTTTGGGGAAGGGTTGGTCAACTAGCTCCATGTCCCGATCTTTAAATTGAACCCAGTGGTCGCTGCCGATTTCGTACCAAAATTCACGGGAATAAGTGGCAACCCGCTTGAAGGACTTGATAATGATTCCGGCTGGGATGGGTTGCTCGATCGGCATTCCCGCGACTTGATCATATGCCTGGACGGGACGCTTTAAACGCAGGAAGAGCTCGATCGTCTGAACTTCACCCCAATCTTTGTGTCGGTAATAAAGTTTGATCATGTGCTGACGCATATCAAAATGACCGGAGAGGTCACCTTCTGCTTTCATGTAGCGATAATTGTCAATTTTGGGCGGCTCAACCTGGTATTTGGTATCGACAAAACCACGTAGCAGTTTTGGGGTTTTGAGATTTTCCCCCGAATCCAGGTCGATGAAGTAAACCCAAATCGGGTTGCCGGTTTTAAAAGCGCGATCCATCTATGTTCACTCCTCAATAATTGTTTAAGTTAAGTATACAGCGACTATCGAGAAAGAAGTGCTTCTTTGCATCTTTTATTACCAAAGATTATGAAAAAAGACTCACGCGGTAAAACCGCGCAAGCCCTTAGCTAAAAAGCTTTAATCTTCACTTGTCTCTGTTGGCGTGTCAGTCTTTGTTGGAGTGGCACTGACCACTTCGATGTTGCCATCTTTGTCAAGGCGGGCAGCCAATTGATGGTCATCACTGTGATCCAATACAAAGTCGGCAATCCGATCTTCGATTTGCTCTTGAATTGTCCGACGCAACGGACGAGCCCCCATCTTCGGGTTGTATCCCAGATCAACTAACTTCTTCTTAACGTCTTCGTCAATGGTCAGATTCAGCTTCTTATCCTTCAACATGTCGTTGACATCGTCGAGCATCAAGTCGACGATCTTCATCAAGTTGTCCTTAGTGAGCGGGTTGAATTCAACGATGTCATCAAACCGGTTCAGGAATTCGGGCTTGAAGTAGTTAGTCAGCTTGTCGATCACGGAGTGAGTTTGGCCACTAGCTTCTGGGCCAAAGCCGATGTTGCCTTCGGTGTCACCAGTGCCGGCGTTGGAGGTCATGATGATGATCGTGTTCTTGAAGCTGACAGTCCGGCCTTGGGAGTCGGTCAGGCGACCGTCATCAAGAATTTGCAGGAACATGTGCATGACATCTGGGTGGGCTTTTTCAACTTCATCCAGCAAAATCAAGCTGTAGGGGTGCCGGCGAACCTGTTCGGTTAGCTGACCTGGTTCATCGTAGCCGATGTAACCGGGGGCAGCACCGATCAGCTTGGACGTTGATTCCTTCTCCATGTATTCACTCATGTCGAAACGGATCATCGAATCTTTGGAACCAAAGAGGAGCTTAGCTAGCTGCTTAGCCGTTTCGGTCTTCCCAACACCAGTTGGTCCGACGAAGAGGAAACTACCAATTGGCCGGTTATTCTTATTCAGACCGATCCGGTTACGCCGAATAGCCCGGGCAACCTTGTCGACGGCCTGGTTCTGGCCGATAATCCGCTTTTCGAGAGTCTTATCGAGGTCACGCAGCTGGTTTTGTTCTTGCTTTTCGAGGTCACCGACAGGAATCCCCGTCATTTCTTGAATGATGGTCTGCATATCTTCACGGGTAACAGTGGCGATGCCTTCAGCGTGCTTTTGTTCAGCTTCCTTCTTGGCCTTATTCAACTGAGTGACTTGGTCGCGGTAGTAGGCAGCTTTTTCGTAGTCTTGGTTTTCAACGGCTTGCTGCTTGTGGGCTTCGGCAGTGTGAATGTCATTTTCAATGGCGTTCGGGTCAGAAGACTTCAGCGTCAGATTCTTCCGGGAACCGGCTTCGTCCATCAGGTCGATTGCCTTGTCAGGCAGGAACCGATCTTGAATATAGCGATCGGATAACTGGGCAGCGGCCTGAATGGCGTCGTCGGTGTACTTGACGTGGTGGTAATCCTGGTAGCGATCCTTGATCCCATTGAGAATCTTAATCGTTTCTTCAACGGAAGGTTCATCAACCTGAACAGGTTGGAACCGCCGTGCCAGAGCAGCATCC
Source organism: Limosilactobacillus difficilis (assembly GCF_947387495.1). Lineage (GTDB taxonomy): Bacteria > Bacillota > Bacilli > Lactobacillales > Lactobacillaceae > Limosilactobacillus > Limosilactobacillus difficilis. The sequence goes on along the minus strand of NZ_CANDNU010000053.1, from coordinate 7,336 downwards.
TTTTCAATCTTCCGGTATTCATTAAGGGTCGTGGCCCCGATCAGCTGGAAGTCACCACGGGCCAGAGCTGGCTTCAAAACGTTGCCGGCATCCATGCCGCCTTCAGCATTGCCAGCGCCCATGATTTCGTGAATTTCATCGATGAAAAGAATGACATTCTTGTTTTCACGAACTTCTTTCATCAATTGTTGCATCCGTTGTTCGAATTGACCCCGGATTCCCGTACCTTGGACCAGAGAAACGACGTCCAGACGGATAATTTCCTTGTTACGAAGCTTGTCCGGAACCTGTCCAGAGACAATTGACTGGGCCAGTCCTTCAACAACGGCAGTCTTCCCAACACCAGCTTCCCCAATTAGAACTGGGTTGTTCTTAGTCCGGCGATTTAAAATTTCAATGACCCGGGCAGTTTCCTTGTCACGGCCGATGACGGGGTCGATCTTTCCTTGACGAGCCAGTTCCGTCAGATTGATACCATACTGACTGAGCAGGCCCTTGCCGTTCCGACCGCCATTGCCGCCTTGGCGTTGACCACGAGCTCGGCTGGCGCCCATGCCGCCCTGGTTAGCAGCCTGGTTTTGCATATTGTTCATTGCGTTCATAAAGTCTTCCATGTTTGAGAAGCCAAATGGATTATCCATATTATTACCTCCATTTTGCATCATATTAGTTTGCATATTTTGTAGTTTCTGATAGCAGTCCTGGCAGAGATTAACCTGCATCCGCTGACCATTGAGGTCCATCTGCAAATGGATCGTTGCCGGATTTTTATGACAAAATTGGCAAAGCATCTGAATCCTCCTTTGCAATTTGGTCAAGCTCTAAATAGTTTGACCTTTCTTGACTAATGACTACATTATAACGACTTTTGAGTGGAACGCAAGGCTTTCGACTTAAATTTTAGCACTCTGACTAAGAGAATGCTAAAAATAGGTGACGGAAGCTTTTAATTATATAGGAAATAACGCCGTGATAGAATATATATAAAAGAGGGGAGGATAAACAGTGAGCCAAGATTTTCACCAGAAATTAGAAGAATTGCGCTTAAAAAAAATTGATAGTTTTACGGTGAATCCAGATGATTTCATGGAATTTCAGCGGGTCTTTCATGATTACGAATACCGGACCCAAATCGAAGGAGATGCGGGGCGTAAAGGGATTATTTCCTATCACCGCATCAATCAGCATTAAAAATGTGGAAGCGTTTGCTAAGAAGCTTGTAATTTAGTTGCTTTATTGGTAGTATAATAACTGGTAATGTAATTGGTAGAAGTGCTGATTACAAAAAAGCTGCAAGGAGAATGATTATCATGGAAAAACGCGAATATACTATTGTTGCTGAAACTGGTGTGCACGCTCGTCCAGCAACTATCCTGGTTCAGACTGCATCAAAGTTCAACTCTGACGTTAACCTTTCATACAACGGCAAGAGTGTTAACCTGAAGTCCATCATGGGTGTTATGTCACTCGGTGTTGGCAAGAACGCTGATGTTACCATCACGGCTGAAGGTGACGACGAACAAGACGCTATTAAGGCGATCGATGAAACGATGCACAAGGAAGGTTTGGCTGATTAATCAATGGATGTTCTCAATGGGCTAGCAGCAAGTGGTGGTTACGCCATCACGAGGGCGTACTTATTGGGGTCAGTTCATTTTGTCGTCACCAAGCATCATAGTAATGATCAGAATCATGAGGTCAAACGGCTTCATGATTCTTTTGCTATTACGCGTGATGAAATTAAAAATCTTCAACAGCAAGCCCACCGCAACTTAGGACGGCAGGCAGCAATGGTGATGGACATCGAAGTGGATATCATGGCGGATTCTGAGTTCTATTCCGAAATTGAGCAACTAGTCACGCTGAGCCACTTCACGGCAGAATGGGCCGTTGCCCAACAGACGCAGCACTACCAAGAGCTGTTTAAAAAGATGAATAATAATGACTACTTGCGCCAGCGAGCCACGGCCGTAACGGAAGTTCGTCAACGATTGCTGAGTCATCTCCTCGGCCAGCCGTTGCCTGACGCGACCAAGTTAGACCATCCAGCCGTGATCATTGCTCACGCCATTACTCCTAATGATATGGTTAACTTTAATGACTACGTTAAGGGGTTGGTGACTGATAATGGTGGACCAACTTCCCACTTTGCGATTATGTCACAGCAATTGCGGATACCGACAGTTGTGGGTACCAAGAGTGGCACAAAGCAAATCAAAAATGGTGACCTGGTGATTGTTGACGGCGTGCATGGCAAAGTGATCATTGCTCCAGATCGAAAAACGGTTGATCATTACCAGCGCTTAGCCGGCCAGTATGCCCAGGAGATGCAACGCTATGGTGCATTGCGGGAAAAGCGCACTGTCAGTAAAGATGGCCACCATTTTATCGTGGCCGCCAACATTGCAATGCCAGATGAGGCCACCCCTTCATTAGAGGATGGGGCCGAAGGGATTGGCTTGCTGCGGACTGAATTTCTTTATATGCATAGCGCCAACCTGCCCGATGAAGATCAGCAATTCCAGTCTTATAAGCAGGTCTTGACCGCGATGCCTGACCAGCAAGTGGTGATGCGGACGCTTGACATTGGTGGTGATAAACGTTTGGGAACCTTGCGGCTGCCGAGCGAAACGAACCCGTTTTTAGGTTTTCGCGCAATTCGGGTGGGATTGAAAAATCCTCAGCTTTTGCGTACCCAGATTCGGGCGATGCTACGCGCTTCTGCTTACGGGCGTTTGGCTGTTATGTTCCCACTGGTGGCAACCCTGAATGAATTTGAGGCTGCTCGATCGATACTGGACGAAGAAAAGCGTGCTTTGACTCGTCAAGGGGTTAAAGTGGCAGATGATATTCAGGTTGGTATGATGGTGGAAGTTCCTTCAGCGGTGACGATGGCGGATCAATTAGCACGAGAAGCTGATTTCTTCAGCATTGGGTCGAATGATTTGATTCAGTACATGTTTGCCGCTGACCGGGGAAACCAGCGAGTAGGCTACCTGTATAAGGGAATGCATCCCGCTATTTTGCGGTCAATTAAGCGGACTATCGATGCGGCTCATGCGGAAGGCAAGTGGGTCGGCCTTTGCGGCGAACTGGCTGCAAAGGATTTGGCGATTCCACTCTTGGTTGCGATGGGTCTTGATGAATTTTCGATGACTAGCAGCAAGGTGACTCGGGTGCGGTCACTGATTAAGCAGCTTGAAAAACGTCAATTGCAGCCATTGCTACACCAGGCTTTGGCCGCACCAGATGCCGAAACAGTCTGCAAGTTAGTTCAAGCTCAAGTGCCGGCGTTACATGATTTGCAATAGCACACCGTTACAATAATGATTGTGTCAGGATGTGGAAGACTGATTCTGAAGTGCCTTTAGGCTTTCGGGATGGTTCCGTGTCCTGGCTTTTTTGTTTGGCAGCTGATGCTAAACTTGCGTGACGAATTGAAACAGATTAGAATAAATGAGATTATGCGACGGTTAGAAAATGTGCAACAAAGGAGTATTTTACTTTGAACATCGGCTTGTTTACAGACACATACTTTCCCCAGGTGAGCGGTGTGGCGACTTCCATTAAAACGTTGCGAGATGAGCTGGTGGCACAAGGGCACAACGTTTATATTTTTACAACCACAGACCCTTTGGCTGATCCCGAAGAAGACAAGCGGGAGCAGATTTATCGTTTCCACAGCATTCCATTTGTTTCTTTTACTGAGCGACGGATTGCTTTGACTGGCTGGCTGAAGATCTTGCGTTTGGCAAAGGAACTGCACTTAGATATCGTTCATAACCAAACGGAATTTTCGTTAGGGTTGATGGGCAAAGAGGCTGCTCGAGAGATGGGGATTCCTGTGATCCATACCTACCATACGATGTATAGTGATTACCTTCACTACATTGCTAACGGAAAGATTCTGAAACCCAAAGACGTGGCCAAGCTGGTCAAACTATACATGCGGAGTGTCACCGGGGTGATTGCCCCAAGTCAGAAGGTGCTGGATACGCTACGTGGATATGGGGTAACAGCACCGATCCAGGTGATACCGACTGGGGTCAATCTGCAATTGTATCAACACCATTGTTCTGCTGAAGAAGCCGGTGACTTACGGAAAAAGCTCGGTTTGGGGATGGATACGCCAGTGTTACTGGCCTTGAGTCGTCTAGCTTACGAAAAAAACATTCATGAAATCATCGAAGCTCTGCCGGACATTTTGCAAAAAGCCCCTGACGCCAAGCTGGTTATCGTTGGTGATGGACCGGCGCGTAAGACTTTGGAACGGCAGGTATCAGCGATGGCTTTAACTAAATACGTGCAGTTTACGGGCACTGTGCCTAACGATCAGGTCCACCTGTTTTACCAGATGGCAGATGTTTTGGTATCGGCATCTGATACGGAAACTCAAGGGCTTACTTACATTGAAGCTTTGGCATCGGGCCTGCCGATCGTGGTGATGCGGAGTCGTTATACGGATCAGCTGATCGATGATCCGGCGATTGGCCGGAGTTTTCAAAAACGGGCAGATTTAGTGGATAGTGTTATTTATTATCTTCGGCATACCGATAATCATGAAGACCAGCAGAAGCGACAGCAAAAGCTCCATGATATTTCGGCGGAAGTCTTTGCCCGGCGGGTGGTTGATTTTTACCATCAGTGTCAGCGAGATTACGCCCGGCAGCACAAGCGTCGTCGCACACTTTTTGGTATGAGTAGGAGGCCATGATGTTAAAAATAACGATGTATTCTTCCGCAGATAAAGTAGCTGGCCAAGGGGTCGGCAGTGCTTATCTTGAGCTGGTCAGAATGCTACGCCACTATTTTTGTGATGAATTCGACATTAAAATCAATTCCTATCGGCAGAGTCAGATCAGTCATTACCACACGATTGATCTGCCTTTTTACTTTTCGACTTTTTCAAAACGACGGGGCCGCAAAATTGGCTATGTTCATTTTCTGCCAGAAACGTTGAATGGCAGTCTGAAGATTCCCCAACCTTTCCGGAGTATCTTTTATCATTATGTGATCGCTTTTTATAAGCGAATGGATCATTTGGTAGTTGTCAATCCATCCTTTATTCCAAAATTAGAAGCTTACGGGATTGATCGCCGTGACATTACTTATATTCCGAATTTTGTTGATCATGATCATTTTTATCCAGTAGATCTTGCTGAGAAGAAACGTTTGCGGGCCAAGTATCATTTGTCTGACAAGAAGTTTGTCGTCTTGGGAAGCGGGCAAATTCAAGAACGCAAAGGGCTTTTTGACTTCATCAAGCTGGCAAAGCAGAACCCTGACGTGCAGTTCATTTGGGCTGGCGGTTTTTCTTTTGGCATGATTACCGATGGTTACCGGGAATTGAAACGGATCGTTGATAATCCGCCGGCTAACTTATGGTTCCCAGGGATCGTCAGTCGACAGGGGATTAACGAATTAAACAACGTTGCGGATCTTTTTCTGTTGCCATCATTTAATGAGCTTTTTCCTATGTCAGTACTGGAAGCATTCAGCAGCGGCACACCGGTAATGCTCCGTGACCTAGACTTATATCATTCAATTATTGCGGGGGACTACGAAGCAGCAAAGGATGTTGCTGAAATGCAGACTAAGCTGCGTGCTTTAATCGATCAGCCGTCAGAACTGGCAAGGTTGCGCCAACGTGCCCAGGCGGCTAGTGCAAAGTATTCGAAGGAACATTTAGCAAAGATCTGGCATGATTTTTACTTAGCACAAGCGGGGATGAACCATGACTAGGAAGAATTGGTGGATTTTTATTTTAATGTTGTTGCTGGGTGGTGGCATTTTCACTTACTCTATGCGAGGACAAAACCTGCATGAGTTGGTGAACAAGCTTGGCAGTCTCAATTGGTATTGGCTCTTATTAGCTGTGTTTTGCATTGTGATGTACCTACTCCTTGAAGGGGTAGTTGTCAAAATTTTTATGACTGATCGTTATCCGGATTTTTCGTGGAAAGATGCGCTGCGTATTCCGCCGATTGAGCAGTTGGGTAATGGGATTACCCCCTTTTCGACCGGTGGACAGCCGGCCCAGCTGATGGCTTTGCTTCAGTCAGGGGTAGATGGCGGTCGTGCCAGTTCTGTTTTGTTGATGAAATTTGTCGTGTTTCAGTCGATGATTGTCATCAATTTCCTTGTGAGTTTGATTATCGGTTTTCACTACATTGCGGAGAAAGTCCATGCCTTATCGCTGCTAGTTTTATTTGGTTTTTTGATCCATTTTTCGGTGATCATTACCCTGTTGATGATCATGTACTGGTATGGTTTTACCAAGAAAATAACGAACCTTTTGGTGCGGCCGTTGCATTTTTTCATGAAGGAGGAGCGCTATCAACGGATGGTTATCAATCTTAATCGTAAGATTGATAGTTTTTATCATGAAAGTATCAAAATGAAGCGGGAATATCGAAAACTAGCAAAAGTTTGTCTGGTGACGCTTTGCCAGTTGCTTTTTTACTACGCAATTCCTTATTTCATTATGCTGGCACTCGGCGTGCATGGTTTGAATTTCGTCATGGTGATGAGCCTGCACGTTCTTATTTTCATGATTATTTCGTTGTTTCCCATTCCTGGTGGGACAGGAGGGGCCGAGTATAGTTTCTCCGTGCTTTTTTCTAGTTTTATGCATTCCAGTGCTAAATTGTTACTGGCAATGATTATTTGGCGATTGCTGACGTATTATTTTGGGATGTTTGTGGGAATTTTTTGCATGATGATTCACCCGGATAAGGTGAAGAAGATTGAGAATGATTAGGGAGAAGGGGATGTCTTTGGCTGAGCAGTCAGAACTAGTGAAGATCGTGAAACGTCTTGAAGCAATGCAAGATGATCGTTCTCGCAATCGGCAGTCTCGAACGTTTACGATGTTTGGCGTGGCAGTTTGTGATGTCACTTATCTTCATGATGAAGGCATTTTTATTTTGGTTCAGCTAGATAACAGTGAACGTTATCGTTTTGATAAGCTTGATCTAGCAGCTATCGAAATTTATCGGTGTTTGTATGACTTTCAAGAAAGTTTTTAAATAGTGCTTGACGATTTTTAGAATCCTTGGTATATTATCTATTGCTGTGTTGAGTTGCTTGCAAATAGCAATTAAAAAAACAGCTTGACAGATTTAAATGATCTGGTATAATTTAGAAGTTGTCTTTTGTAAGTCAGTTGATTGATTCAAAATAAATCAAATTAATCCTTGACAGCTAATAAGACAGCTGATATAATTAAAAAGTCGCTGAGCTGCCTGCTCAGCGATCGTGGTAGACCTTTGAAAACTGAACAAAGTTTCGACAAACACAAATGTGCAGGGTCCTTAATCATTGATTAAGGCAAAAA
>NZ_CANDNU010000052.1 GCF_947387495.1 Limosilactobacillus difficilis | reverse complement strand
GCTCCATCAACCAATAATCAATTGGTCAGTATTATTTATTTGAGTCCAGTGGCTAACTTATTCTTGAAATTTAGGAAAGTTTTTCAAATAGCCTTCAATATTCGTTTTATCAACATCAGGCATGTATTTATTATTCATGACTGAAACACTTGGATACCAATATTCAAAATTCCATTTTGAAACTTCTTCTTTGCCATATTTAGCAATGCAATGGATCAGGAACTTTGTAAAAAATTTGAGGAATTGTTTATAAACTGTCGCAGTTCTAAGATGGGCTGGCCTTTGAATCACTTCCTTGTAATTTCTGTTGATTTTAAGAGGCTTATTACCTAATTCAATAAATGGGATTAGTTTATTACTCAATAGAGTGTCAATTACTTCATCAATCTTGCTAAACTTTAAATTATTGGAATCCACCATGATATCAGCAAACAATCCCCAAATACGTCCATATTTAAATCCAATATCTTTTTGGACATTTTTCAATTGTTCATGAAAATTTTTTGAAAAGAAAGAACTGGCTTCCCCAACGTTAATTAATTGTCGCCAAGGCTCCTTCATTCCACTAATCGCATTAATTTGGTCATTATTAATCCGAATTGTTGTCACATTTTGAGAATGTTGGTTCCCTATTAAATCCTTCATTTGATTTTTAGGAACGATATACTCTCTTGCTGTTTGACTATTCTTATTATCGAATTTACTTTTTTTTCGATAAACACTTGGCGTTAAATGATATTTACCTTTAAAAGCTGCGTTGAAAGAACCGACATTGGGAAAACCATTAGAATATGCAATGTCTATTAATTTCTTATCGGTTTGCAACATATCCAATCGAGCATTTTCAATTCGCAAATTAGCAAGATAGGCTTTAAAGGATTGTTTAAAGGTATTTTTGAATAATCGCGATAAATAAGGAGCGGAAAAATCAAATTTTGCAGCTACTTCAGTCAGAGGAAGATTCTTTTTATAATTTAAATCCAAGTATTCTTTGACTCTATCAATTCGCGAAGCATGATTAGATTTTTGCGGTACATCTTTAGCATATTTTTTAAATAGCAGTGCAACCAATCGGTAGTATTCTTCTCGAATATCCGCACGAATAAATTCTTGAGAATTCACTTTGATATTAACAATTTCTTTCAAGATCTCTTTAATCTCTTCACTCGTTTTTGCCTTGTTTTGACATGAGTTAATTTCGAGATTCTCAAAAATATGTGTATATAGTTCACCGCTATAATCTTCACGATTGATAAAAAAGCTAATAATAATAACGTGATTATCGCCATTGCCAATGATCCCACAATTGGAATGCCGATTAATCAAAATAAAATCACCCATGTTCATTGGCATTGCTTGGCCATTATAGTTAACCTTCAGATCATTATCACTAGACACCAAAAATCTAATCTCATTATCCTCAAACGGTAAAGACAGATCTCCTAATGAAGAAAATTTGATGTTACTCCAATCTTCTTTGGATAGCATTTGCCGTCCCCCCTCGGAACAAATTTTTAATATGTTTGTCGTTTTAATCGTTAAATTATTGTTCTTTTTGTTTCGATATTTAGTTAACTATTTTATTTAGTTAACTATTTTTTATAGGATATTTTACTCTATAGAAAGCGATTTAAACTTGCAATAAATTAACATTTCGTCCAGCAATTTAAAATTAGCACCGCAAAATTTCATAAAAAAATCCTGCAATTATTGCGCCAACAATAATCACAGGATTGTTTACTATTCAATTAATCGTTTTTAGTAACTAAAATTTTACTTTCCCTGCTTCAGGATAATGTCGCTCGGCTTTACCTCACTGCCAAAGTACGGCTTCAGCTGGCTGTTGTAGTCCTTGGTAAAGAAGCCCTGCTTGTTCAGCTTGGTAATTTCCTTGTTCGACCAGTTCAACAGCGAAGTGTTACCCTTCTTCACAGCTGGAGCGATGTATTGGTGAGGGCCCACGCTCTTGATCCCAACGGTGTACTTCGGGTTCTTCTTGGTCCAAGCGTACAGGTAGGAGTTATCATCGGCCAACGCCGCTCCCCGCCCATTCTTCAGGGCGTTGAATTGCTGGGTTTTAGAGTCGAACTTCATCAAAGAAGCGCCGTGAGCGTTGCTGGTGAAGTAGTTTTCGGCCGTCGTCCCCTTGTTGACGATCAGCTTCTTGCCCCGCAATTGACTGACACTGGAAATCTTCTTGTTCTTCGGCGAAACGACACCGACAGAAACCTTCATGTACGGCTTGGCAAAGCTGATTACCTGCTTTCGCTGTGGCGTTACAGTGAAGTTAGCCAGCACGATGTCGGCCTTATCCGAATTCAGGGTGTCAACCCGGTTATTGGCGTTGACCTGGACGAACTTCGGCTTTACACCGAGATCCTTCGCCATCTGACGCGCCAGAGTCACGTCATAACCGACCCGCTTACCATTCTTATTGACCCAGCCGTACGGCGGCAGGTCGCCAAAGACCGCTACCCGCAATTGGCCGCGCTTTTTAATCGCGCTCACGGAACTGTTGTTGCTAGCAGCGTTAGCCGTAGTCGGCCGAGCGAAGTTCACGCCGGCTGTCAAAGCAGCGACACTTGCGATTGCCATAGCACCAGTAATAATTTTCTTCCAGTTAATCTTAAACTTCATATTCTTCAATCTCCCTTTATTAAAAATCCATACTGTTCAAAAAGTCAGCAGCCCGCTGGGTTTGTGGTTCGTGGAAGAACTGCTTACCCGGCGTCTGTTCCAGAATGCGGCCCTTTTCCAAGAAGAGCACCCGGTCTGCAATCTGCTCAACAAAGTTCATCTCGTGGCTGACGATAATCATCGTCATGTGTTCCTCATCCGACAGCCGCTTGATGATCTCGAGAACGCCCCGCACCATTTCGGGGTCCAGGGACGCCGTTACTTCGTCAAAGAGCATCAACTCAGGGTGCATCGCCAGCGAGCGGACAATCGCGATCCGCTGCTTTTGCCCCCCGGAAAGTTCACGCGGATAAGCAGCGGCATGGTCGGCCAGGTCGACCCGCTTGAGTAATTCCAGAGCTTCTTTTTGGACCTCTTTGGGATCACGCTTTTGCACTTTCGTCGGGGCGAGCATGATATTTTGCAACACCGTCAAGTTCGGGAAGAGGTCGTAGCTCTGAAAGACCATCCCGATCTTTTGCCGAATCGCCAGCCACGATTTGTGACTTTGCTCAATCGCCTGGCCGTGGAAGAAAATCGTCCCGTCCTTGAAGGGTTCTAAGCCGTTCAAGGTCCGAATCAGGGTACTCTTCCCCGAACCAGAGGGACCGAGGAGGGCTACCACCTCGCCCTTCTTAATCGAAAAATTGATATCGTGAAGGGCTTGCCAGTCGCCATAATATTTATTGAGATGTTCAACTTTTAAAATTTCTTCTGCCATGATACACCGCCTCGTTATTGTTTCTGCTTTGCTTCAAGGTGCTTGGCCCACCGGGAAAGCGGGTAGTCGATGATGAAGTACAGGAAAAAGATTAGACCGTAAACCCAGAAGACCCCGGTCGGGTAGTTTTGGTTATTGGCTTCAATGATCTGCTGGCCAATGTTGATGACGTCCATGACACTGATCATCAGCAGCAAAGACGTGGTTTTAATGACCCGCGTTGCCAGGTTAATGGTAGCCGGTAATTCCAGCTGGACCGCTTGCGGCAATAACACGTAACGGAATAATTGCCAGTTATTAAAGCCGAGCGCTTCCCCGGTTTCACGCTGATGTTTGGGCACCGACTGCAATGCTCCCCGCACGATATCGCTGAATTCGGCCGCCACCCACAAGGCGAAAGCAATCACGGCCATCCACGAGGCTGGCCAGTTGATGTGAAACTGTCGGGGCAAGATGTAGTAGAACAAAAACAGCAACACCACCGTTGGCACAATTCGGAAGAATTCCAGATAGAGCATCAGGATAAAGCGAATCACGCGGTTGTGCAGCGTTCGCAGCATCCCGAAGATGGTACCAAGTGCCAGGCCAATCAACAATGATAAAGCTGCGATCCAAACTGAGGTCCAGAGGCCGCCCAAAAGCCGGGTAAGGTTTGTTCCTTCAATCAGAACGTTAATCCCCGAATGTCCCATAGCGCACCTTCCTTTCTAACCAGTTCAGAATTAAAATCAGCGGAATCAAGATGATTGCATAGGCAACGACCAGGACAAACAAGTATTCATTGGACCGGTAGTACATTCCGATCAAGTCCAGGGCGGTGTTAGTCAGCTCAGGGATAGCAATTACCGTAAAGATTGACGTTTCCTTGACAAGGAAAATGATGTTAGCGGCCAGTGCCGGCATACTCAGCGCAAAGCCCTGGGGCAAGATCACGTAGCGTGCCAGCTGAAGATTGTTCATCCCCAGTGCCCGGCCATCCTCAATCTGATTGGGGCTAACCCCTTTGAAACCACCGGTGAAACCTTCCGCCATGTAGGCCCCACCCAAGAAGATCAACCCGATGATCCCACAGGTTTTGGCCGACATCTTCATCCCCATGACCGGAAAAGCATAGTATAAGAAGAACAGCTGGATTAGCAACGGTGTGTTACGTGCCACTTCCACATAAATATCAAAAATGCGACTAATCACCGGCAGCCGAAAATACTGCAGCAGGCTGCTGATCAGACCAACAACAATCGCGCCGATGATGCCGATCAACGACAGCCACAAAGTCAGGCGAAAGCCCTGCGCAAACTGCGGCAGGCTCTGCTGAATAATGGCCCAGCTCATTGATGAAACCTCCTTTAATTCAAGCTCTAAGAAATACAAAAAGCCTGCGACTTCATCCAGAAATCGCAGGCTTGCTTTTTCTTAGAGGTAACTCCGTCTAAGAAAGTATTTACCAGTACGAATTACTGAATTTTCGCCATAGCAAAACGCATGTTACAGTTGCTGCAACACGTAACACATTGTTCTGCTACCATGGCAAAATTCAGCATCATTCGCACTCCCTTCTTGATTGATTAATTGTATTCTAATCTTTCTTTAATGCGATGTCAATAGATTTTTGCTAACTTATTGTTAGTAAAACGAATAAATATCGTTTCAACAATTATCATCATTACAAAATCGGCGATAGTAGCCGACTGGCACTCTGCTTGAAACGCAGCCAGGGGCTCATTGCCGCAAACATCTCCGGGGTAATCACATGACTATTCCGAATATCATTGATAAAGATGCGTTCGAGCCGGTCGATCAAGTCGTGGTCGTAGATAAAGACGTTCGCCTCGAAATTCAGTTTATAACTCCGCACGTCCATGTTAGCTGAACCCACCGAGCCCATCTTGCCGTCCACCACCATCGTCTTGGCATGCATAAAGCCGGCCTGGTAAAAGTAGATCGTAACCCCGTCATCCGCCAACTGGTGAGCGTAGTACTGGGTTGCCCGGTAGACAAAGGGATGGTCAAGCATGTGAGGAACCATAATCCGCACATCGATCCCTGACTTGGCCGCAATTCGCAAGGCATCCAGAACTGAATCATCCGGAATCAAGTAGGGTGTTTGGATCCAAATGTGATCCTGAGCTGCGTTGATCAAACGCAAATAGCCCAGCTTGATCTGTTGGCTCTGGGAATCTGGGCCGCTCGCAACCACTTGCAGTGCCGCATGCCCCTCGGTATCTGGCACCGTGATCTCAGGGAAATAAGGCCGGTAATGATAAATCCGGTTCTTATTATTAGCCGCCGAAGCGTTCCAATCCCGAATAAATTGCTGCTGCAAGGAATAAACCGCCCCACCCTCAATGCGAAGATGGGTGTCCCGCCACGGACCAAATTTAGCCTTGCGCCCTAGGTACTGGTCGCCGACGTTAAAACCCCCGATGTAAGCTAACTGCCCGTCGATCGTTACGATCTTGCGGTGATCCCGGTAGTTGAGTCGGAAGTCAAAGAGGTTGCTGCGGGTCATCAAAAACGGTGCCGCCTGGCCGCCTAATTCTCGCAGGTGGTCGTAGAAACTCGACTTGACCCCCATCGAACCCCAGGAATCATAGAGCACCCGGACTTCGACCCCCGACGCGGCCTTCTGTTCCAGCAAGGTCCGGAGCTCGTTGCCGATCCGGTCATTGTAAATGCTATAGAACTCGATATGAATGCTGTCTTTAGCCGCCGCAATATCATCAAACATTTTCCGGAAGAGCTGGTTGCCATCAGTGTAAATGTTGACCCGGTTATGCCGACTGACGAAAGAATCCGCCACGTTTTGAAATAGCATGATCGTTCGCCGGTAAACCCGCATCGTGTCTTCTTTAGGCGGCTCCATCGTTGAATAGCGCCTCTTCTGGGCTTGCAGAGCTTCACTCATCTCCACCTGAGTCTCGGTTTGGATCCGATCCATCTTGCGGTGGGATAGTTTCCGACCGAGGAAGGCATAGATGATAAAACCAAGAACCGGCAAAAAAGTCAGCACTAGCAGCCAAGCCCAGGTGGCAGCGATGTCCCGCTTCTCCCGAAAGACCGTAAAGAGTGCGATCGCTTCATTGACAATCACTACCGCCAACAAAATATATTTCACTACTTCCCAGGTTAGCTCCATCTTGTCCTCCCGTTGAATGATTTCACATTGTTTCTTAATTTTAACGCAAGTCACTCTGTTTCACTAACCGCGTATATGAGAAAATCGCTATAATATAACTAAAAATCAGTTTAAAGGAATGATTCACATGCTCTCTTTCTTGCCCCTCGGCATCGGCCAGGTCCGTCTCTTCCATATGCTATTTAACCGCAACCCCATTGCCGCGATCATCTTACTCGTCATCATTGTCGTCGGTGCTTATCTGTACCAAAATCGCCGCTAAGGGGGCTAATTTATGAATTATTATGATCCAGACGCTGACGTCGGCGATTATTTAAAAGTTTTCGCCCTCTCCACCGTAATCTTGCAAAACGTCCTGGTTCTCGGCCTCACTGTCACCCCGGCAGCTGCTTACCAAAACGGAATCGGCTACGTCTACGATATTATCAAATTTTCGGCGCCCGCCTTTATCTTCGGTATCCTCTACAGCACCATTCGGACAACGATTAACACCAAGATTACCTACCGCCACTACATGGCCAATTGCTGGGGGCTGTTGTTTGTCCCAAGTATCTGGTGGACCCTAATCTATCTGATCATCATGCCTGATTTACAACAGGTCCAGCACTACCACAACTTTCTGACTTTCTGCTGGCAGTTCATCAACGGCAACGCCGCTCCCCACCTCTGGTACAACGTCATGATGCTGCAATTCATCATCCTGACGCCTCTCTTTTGAATGATCGGTCATTGGTGCGACCACCATCCCCAGCGCACTTGGTTCATTATCATCATCACTTTGGCTTTTGAATTACTGTGGCTGCTGATGTATGACACCCTGGTCTTCCACGGCCCTTATTCCCATCAATGGTACCTACTAGACCGGGTCTTCTTGAGTTTCTTAATCTACGGCGTACTCGGCACCCTCGCCTGGCAAAATCACGAAGTGGTCTTTCGGGGATTGAAGAAGAACTGGTGGCTGCTCATCATACTGTTCATCGCTACTTTTATCTGGAATAACTGGCAACTATTCAGCTATGGCCATCCCGTCATCCTCGCCAACGCTCCCTACTATAAACCGATGATGCTCCTCTACGACCTCGTAGTGATCGGCTTGATCTTCGTCTTCGCCCGCTGGCAGATCGACCGTCAAAGCAAAGCCACCCACTTCTTCCATCTCTTTGCGACTTTCGCCCACCGGGCCTTTTTAAGCAGCAGTTTTTGGACGGCTATCCTCTGGTGGTCTTTTGGCAAAAGTTTCACTGCCCAGCACCACGTTTGGGGAATTCTCATCGTTTATCTATTAACCTGGTTGATGTCCTTCGCGTCAGCCTTTGGCAACCATGCCGTCTGGCACGCGATTCGTCCCAAATTCGTCGCCATTTTCAAAAAGGCAGCCTAAAACGGGCTGCTTTTATTTTTTGTCTAAAAATATTGGTTTATTGAATAATTTTGCTGATATATCAACGATATAAGCACGAATTTTATTATTGGTCTATTTGGAAGCGCTATCTTATGTAAGGCCAGTTCATCCCACGTCTGTCAAGGGATCGCAAGCCCAGCCAAGCCCCGCGTTGACAATCTTGGAAGCGCTTTACAAGTGTATGACAACCGGTTATCATATACACCGTAAAGAGATTAATAAAGTTTGAAATTATTCCGATTACAATTGGAGGCAATCCTATGGAAAAAAGTAACACATTAGCCACGAAGCTTGCGTTCCTCTCTGCCTCATTCATGGTAACGAGTGCCTACGCAATCCAAAGTGCGCTGCCGCAAATTAAAAACGCCTTAAACATTACCCAGCCGCAAGTTGAGTACCTGGTGACGACCCCATCATTTGCCGTGATGTTCTTTGTGGTTCTGTCACCGCTCCTGCAAGACTGGTTCCACATTTCTGACAAACACATCATCATGGCCGGGATTTGCCTGGTCGGGGTTGCTGGTCTGGTTCCAGCCTTTGTTACTAATTACTGGGCCATTCTCATTTCACGGTTAATTTTAGGTGCCGGTTATGGTCTGTATAACTCGCAAGCGATTTCCTTGATTTCCGTTTGGTACAAGGGTCACGAACGGACGAGCATGCAAGGCTGGCGTTCCGCCTTTGAACAAATCGGGAATGCTTGCACGCTGACGATCTCCAGCTTGCTTTTGATCTACGCCGGTTGGCACGCTGCCTTCCTCGTCTACGGTCTGGCCTTTGCTGTGATGGCCTTCTTCGCTTGGCGAGTACCAAACGACACCCACAGCACTGCCAACTCTGATACTGACAAGGGCGACAACACTGAAGAAGCAACAATTTCACCGATTGACAATAAGCCGGTTACTAAGATCAGCCCGTTGGTTATTGCCATCCTCTTCTTCGTTCTGCTGATCAAGATGGACTTTATTGGCATGGAAAACCGTTTCCCTGGTCTGGCCGTTGCGATTAACGGTGCTAAGTTCGACGGCACCGGGACCTTCCTCTCACTGATGCTGATCGGTGCAACCCTTGGTGGTGCCACTTACGGCATCCTTCAAAAGCATTTCGGTTACATTGGCACTATGTACATCGGCTTGGCATTACTGGCCATTGCCAACTTCCTCTTCGGCTTTGGTGGCAATAACTTCGCCATCATTGCTGCCGGCATTTTGCTAGTCGGTTACCCAATGCAGGTCCTGACTCCTTTGATCTTCAACATCCTGCCGTTCATGGCCCCGATGAAGCTGCAGACGAAGTTAACTTCATTCATCCTGATCGGTTTTAACTTCGGTGCCTTCTTCTCACCAACGGCTGACGCATGGTTCAACCACCTGCTCGGCCGGCCGATGAGCGGTCTGAGTCTGGCGGTTCCATTCCGGATTTACGGTGTTCTGATGTTGGCGATCATCGCTATCATCTTTGCCGCTAAACGGATGTATGATTTGAAAAGCGCTCACCAATCATCAACCGCTCAATCACCGGTAGCTACCAACATGTCAATGCAGCATGTTGATGCCAACCACTAAGATTAACTGCACATTCAATTGTAATCGAAGATAAACGAAAAGCAGGCTTTAGGGCCTGCTTTTTTATTACTTGTGTGGCCACCGCAAAATATTGACAGCACCGATTAGCATCCCGATGGCCAAAACCACCATCCAAGCCTGGGCATGATCGATCATAGCGGCTGGTTTTGTGACTCCTGCCACCATTTCCGAAACAATCGATAAGCCAACTGCCCCACCAATCTGGTGGACAGTGTTGACCACTCCAGAAGCTGCACCAGCGATGTCACCTGAGGTATCAGCTACTCCGGCCACAGTCAACGGACTCATAATCAACCCTTGACCGATCCCAATGAAAACCATCGGCAGCGCCACCCCGAGCCAATAGCCCTGCTGAATGCCAATTACCGTGCCGAGAACTAAGCCAAAAGTATCGATGATCGCCCCAGCAATCAGGACAGTCGCGT
Source organism: Limosilactobacillus difficilis (assembly GCF_947387495.1). Classification (GTDB taxonomy): domain Bacteria; phylum Bacillota; class Bacilli; order Lactobacillales; family Lactobacillaceae; genus Limosilactobacillus; species Limosilactobacillus difficilis. The sequence goes on along the minus strand of NZ_CANDNU010000052.1, from coordinate 342 downwards.
TATTAAAACGAAAAGTCAGCCGAGCGACCAATAGGGAAACACCAAATTGGATGGCCGTTAGCGGCAGGAAGGCAATCGCAGCCATCAGTGGGCTAATGCCGAAAACCCGCTGCAAAGCTTGGGGCATCAAGGTGAACTACTCGGCCATGAATGACTGAGCTTCTGGGAACACGAAGTAGTATTTAGGATATTACACAGGTATTCCTGATACCTAACTTACAGAACTTCGCTATTTACCATGGCTAGTCCCTAGCCAATGGCTTTTAGTCCTTTATGCAAGATATTAACTGCCGCATTAATATCCCGATCGTGATGGATACCACATTTAGGGCAAGTCCATTC
>NZ_CANDNU010000051.1 GCF_947387495.1 Limosilactobacillus difficilis | reverse complement strand
AATATGACCTTTTAGAACCTTGTTACGGTATTTAGTTCCCCAAATGATATGGTAATTCAGATTGTAGACTGATGTCCACCCATATGTAAGTCTATTTATATCTTTCATACCAACAATTATATCACATTACAAGATATCCATATGCACTACGACCAAAAAAGTAGGGCAATTCATCGCGTCCTTAAAAGAACGTGTTTCCTTGCCCAAATTCAAAAAAGCAGAAGCTGATGACGAACCATGTCATCGCTTCTGCAATTAATAATCTAAGACCGGAAATGGTCATTGCATTGAAATTTTTTGTCAGCTGCCAAAGTGAGCAGTTTAGCCTTGCTACTTGCCCCACCAGAATCGATCTGGGAGCGAAGCATGCTTTGGTGAGCCAGGCCGCCGATCGTCAACTGGACCCGGCTCCCCTGGCCATCTAGCTCATCCTTCAGATCAACAACCGATCGAAGCCCATTCTGGCCAGCCAGCGTCAGCATTAAGCTTGAATCCTGTGCCTGATAAAAGCCGAGGCCAAAATAAGTTGCTGCCATCTGACACTTTGCATCCCACTGATATTGGACTCGAGCATTGCGGCCAAGTAAAATTTCCAACCCCATCATCCCCGGCTGCCCGCTGACAAACTGTCGTTGGTCCTGAAGCTGGAGAACTGAGTTGGCTCCGGCAATCAGCAGGGTATGGTAGTTGCTGGCTGTAATCGTCCCTTGCAGTTTCAAAGGACGGTCAGGGCGGGTCTGATCAGGCAGGTAAATCAAACGGCCACCGTTGAGCAAGGCCAGGTGCAAAGCGTTAATCTGCTTATCCTGCCAAAAAAGTCCCTTTTCCATCAAATTTTCCTGACAAAGAGCCGGATAGCTGACTGTCGCCTGGTCAAGAGGCTGGTTAAAGACCGTTCCGGTTGACTCTTCTGCCGATTCATGAAGCCACTCTAACTGCGGCTGCTGTTGCCAAGCTGCGACCCAATCAGCACCAAGGTCCTCATTCGAAAAACGCGTCAGCAGCATACTAGCCAACTGACGCTTTTTTTGAAGCCAGTCCGGCTGAGCCGAACTAGCAGCTTGGACTTGTTGGGTTATATTAACCATCTCATCAAGTCCTTTTCTATTAATGCATTAACTTATCCCAAATGACAACGTGTCCCTGATCAAGGGATTTGTGAACGTCGATCACCCGCTGGTTGGAACTGCCGCGGAATTGCAAGGTTAAATCCTTCTTATCCAAAAGGAAGCGCCCATCAACCAGAATGTCGACCAAACCGAGTAATTCCTTTTTATCATCCGAGTCTTTTAACAACTCTTCCCAGGTGTAACCCGACCAGGACCAGATGTCTTTTTTGTGACCAAATTCTTGACGCACCCGCTTGCACAGCTTGATGCAGACCTGAGTATTTAAAAACGGTTCCCCACCGAGCAGCGTCAGCCCCTGCACGTAGTCGTGACCAAGATCTTCGATGATTTGGTCTTCCAGGTCCTGAGTGTAAGGTTGGCCGTAATGAAAGTTCTGGGCCGCTTTGTTATAACAGCCAGGGCAGTTAAAGAGGCAACCACTGACATAAAGGCTACAACGGACTCCTTCGCCATCGACAAAGTTAAAGGGCTTGTAATCTGCAATGTACTGCATCGAATGGTCAGCTGCTAACCACTCCTTGGGTTTCGGATTATTAGGCAAGCGATGGTGATGCGGATGGTGGGCTTTAATAACTTCTGGCATTTTTCTTGACGCTCCCTATTTAGTTCGCGTGACTATGGTGCTGAATCCGCACGTTGTCAGCCTGCTTGTCGCGCTCAAATTTGGCGGCATTAGCGATCATCCCCGCATTCATGTGCTTCACACGATGGATGATTTCCTCATGACGGCCATGAACCATCGGTCGCTGCATTGGGTTACCAAGGTAGCCACAAGTCCGCTTGACAACATCACAGGTTGCCGAGTCAGTATTCCCGCATTGTGGACACTTAAAACCGGTGGCGGTAGCCTCAAATTCGCCCTTAAAGCCGCACTTGAAGCACTGATCAATTGAAGTATTGGTACCTAAGTAAGCAACATGATCATATGCCCAGTCCCAAACGGCTTCGAGAGCCTTCGGGTTCTGACGGAGATTCGGATATTCACAGTAATGGATAAAACCACCAGCCGCATACTTCGGAAAGGCTTCTTCGAATTCCAACTTTTCAAACGGTGTTGGGTGTTTACGGACATCGTAGTGGAAGCTGTTCGTGTAGTATTCCTTGTCGGTAATGTTTTCAATCCGGCCGAACTTCTTAATATCGTCCTGGCAGAAGGTATCTGTCAATGATTCCGCGGGTGTTGAGTACAGGCTGTAGTGATAGCCTTCTTCCTTTTCCCATTGTGCACAGTCATCGTGCATCGCCTTGACGATAGAAACGGCAAAGTCATGAGCTTCCTTATTATGTTCCCAGTTAGGGCCATAGAAAGTCGTGCAGACTTCGTAGAGGCCGATGTAACCAAGAGAAACTGTTGCCCGTGAATTCTTGAATACTTCATCGACACTATCAGTCCGTTTGAGGCGCTTACCGAAGGCACCATACATGTATAGCAAAGGTGCATTTTCCGGCTTTGCTTCCTTTGTCCGCTTGATCCGATACTTCAATGCGGTATGGCAGATGTTCATCCGTTCCTTGAAGATATCCCAGAAGAGATTCCGATCACCCTGAGCTTCGAGGGCAATTCGCGGCAAATTGACAGTGACTACCCCAAGGTTCATCCGGCCGGAATTAACTTCCTTGCCGTTTTCGTCTTTCCAACCCTGCAAGAAGGAACGACAGCCCATCGGGGCCTTAAAGGAACCGGTAATCTCCTTCACTTTGTCGTACATCAATAGATCTGGGTACATCCGCTTCGTCGAACATTCCAATGCCAGTTGCTTGACGTCGTAGTTCGGATCACCAGGATTCAAGTTGAGGCCGCGCTTGATCGTAAAGACCAGTTTCGGGAAGATCGCCGTCCGGTGTTCCCGGCCAAGGCCCTTGATCCGGATCCGCAAAATCGACTTTTGAATTTCCCGGCAGATCCAACTCGTTCCGAGACCAAAGTTAATGGTCGTAAACGGCGTCTGGCCTTGGCTTGAGTAGAGGGTATTGATCTCGTATTCCAGCGCTTGCATGGCATCGTAGATATCCTTCTTCGTCTTTTCCTTGGCGAAGGCTTCCTGCTTGTCAGGGGCGATCCATTCCTTAGCATCCTTCAAGTGTTTCTCGTAATTGATCTTTGCATATGGTTCTAAGACCTGGTCAATCCGGTTAGCGGTGCAACCACCATACTGCAGTGAAGCAACGTTTGCGATGATCTGTGACATCTGGGCCGTTGCCGTCTGGATCGACCGCGGTGAAGAAACCGAAGCATTACCAATTTTGAAACCATGCTTGAACATTTCATCAAAGTCGATCAAGCAACAGTTAGTTTCTGGTGTTACCGGCGAGTAATCAAGGTCGTGCCAGTGAATGTCACCACGCATGTGCGCTTTTGCGACAATTTGGGGTAGCATCCGCAAACCAATCGCCCGACTTACCGCTCCGGCTTCCAAATCACGTTGCGTGTTAAAAACCTTACTATCTTTATTGGCGTTTTCGTGCACCACCCGAGAATTGTGGTCAAACAACTTGTTTAACTTGTACTGGGGGTTCGTCGCGTTGGCAAATTCTTCTTCATCAAGTTTCCGAAACTTCAGGAAACTAGCGGCCATTTCATCATGACCTGCATCCCGCAGCGCATCGACAATGATATTGGCAATCATCGCCGTATCGACGCTGTCTTGCCCCTTTAATTGTTGAAGTAAGCGGCTGGCAACAATCTTTTGAGTGTCAACATCAGCCTTAAGCTCGCGAAGCACTAAATTAATTTTGTACGAGTAAAATGATGTTTTTGTACCATCACGTTTGATCACTTCAATTCCCTTGAGGGCATCCAAGCTATTGATAACTGTTGTTTGTACTTTCATCGAAAATTACCCCAATCAATTTTATTCTGAATGACAACAGTTACTAGCTTACCTGGAAAAACAAAAAAACACAAGATATAGATTTGAGCAAATCTCAAACCACAATATCTTGTGCTTATTGCTGACAAAAAGAAAGCTCGCAAACTAATCACTCGATTAGTTAACCTCTTCCTTACTCTGCCCTAAGTCCTAAATGAGTATACCTTTGCGTCGAAGCGTCGTCAAGAACCAATATTTTGCCGGATAACGATTGATCAACCCGTAATTCAAAAAAATTGATTCTTAAGATCTTACATGACCAAAATCACAAGTTTGTAAATCAGCAAAATCGACTAATTTTGATGACCCTCTGACTGGGCGATGCCTTCCCGCAATGAAGCAAGATCAACATCAGATTGGCGGAACTCTTTATTATTTACCGGGAAGTGCTGATCCAATTGATCAAAGACTTCATAATCCCCCATCAGCTGAGCAGCCGCAAAGCTGAGCAGGTGACCTTCATACTGGTGATCATCACTCAAAAAGTGCAAGTGCCAACCAGCAGCCGTAATACTACCAAAGGCTTCTGGAGCGTAGTAGCCAAAAATCGTCCCACTGATATTTTGCCGTGGGAAGGTTGGCTGCCCCTGGGCCACCTCGAGAAGGCTCGGATAAGGACGCTTCTGCTTTGGCGCAATACGGATGAGGACGTCTGACAAGGTGCCGTGAAGACGGAGAGCCGCAAAAACGTTTTGCAATTGATGCTGGGCAACAAAATCCTTGTTTAAGAGATCAAAATCCACCTTTGTTAGCGACACGGGCTGCTTATCTTTCGGAAAATGAACTGAGGCAAACGGCAAAGTCGTTGTCATGTCGGTGATGTGGTGAACCTGGCCGGTACTATCTGCCTGATAAACCTGATTGTCGAGAATCATCACTTCACCATCGAGCCCTTCAAAGGTCCCTAAACCGCAACTGCCGTGTTTTAACAAGTCCTTAAGGGTAATCGTCCCCGCCAAGTTCTTAGCCATCAACATGGCCAATGTTCCGTGCTCATAAAGTACATTCATTACGTCTTGCCTCCTGATTAGCCCAGTGCCGAATCAACCAAGCTGGTAGCCAGGTCCTTGTTATGGCTGTAATCAACCGGTACATCGACAACGACCGGCCCTGGCGTCTTGAAAGCCTTGGCCATCACTGCATTCAGTTCTGATGGCTTGTTAACCCGCAGACCCGTTGCACCAAATGACTGGGCGTACTTAACAACATCTACTTCACCGAACTTAACCCCAGCGGCTTTGTTGTACTTCAGTTCTTCTTGGAAACGCACCATGTCATAGTGGCCACCATCATTCCAAACCACCATCACCAGGTTAAGATGCTGGGCTACTGCCGTCGCCAGTTCGACGCCTGAGTAGAGGAACCCACCATCACCACAAACGGCAACCGCCTTCTGTTCAGGGTGAAGCATTGAAGCAACCATGGCCCATGGCAGACCAACACCCAACGTTTGCATCCCATTAGAAATTAACAGGTGCCGTGGTTTGTAGCAGCGGAAGTGCCGCGCCATCCAAATGTAATGAGAACCGACGTCCACGGCAACGATGGTATCATCGTTGACTTGCTTTTGGATCGCTTCGACAATCGCCAACGGGTGGGATGTTTTGCCATTCGGGGCCGGTTCAGTAATCTTGTCTTCCTGAACCAATTCAGTTCGGAATTTAGCGAGGTGACTAGCTGCCGTAGCCGGCAATTCATAGCCGCTGAGCAATTTATCCAGATCATCGAGACTATCAGCAATGTCACCTACTAACTGCATCTCCGGCTGGAAGCTGTTGTCAATTTGGGCCTCCGTTGAATCTAAATCAACGATTCGTAGGTGTCCTTCTTTATTCCAGTTCCGTGGTTCATACTCAATTGGATCGTAACCGACCGTCACGACCAAATCACTGGCCGCTAGCAGACGGTCACCGACTTGGTTGCGGAACAGTCCTACCCGACCAAAGTAAGAGACCTTTTCCAGATCCCGTGAGACCACCCCGGCAGCTTGGTAAGTTTCAACAACCGGCAAATGATAGTTTTCCAGAAGCTGGTGCAGTGATCTTGTTACCCGGTCATCAGCGCCACGTAAACCGACCAAAAGAACTGGCAGCTTTGCCTGAGCGATCATCGTCGCAAGCTTGCTCAATTGTTGATGAGAGGCCGGGCCACGTTGAGCACCATTATAGTACGGAATCGGGTCGTGCTTGACGGGTGCGTCGTCAACGTCCTGGGGCAGACTGACAAAGGAAGCACCGTGACGCGGCCCCTGACTTGCTTCAAAGGCATTCGCCATGATTTCTGAGATGTTCTCTGGATCCTGAATTTCAGCCGCATAGTTGGTAATCGGTGCCAGCATCATTGTTGACGGTGCAGACTGGTGGGTTGCCCGGTGAAGATCCTTCCGCGGCACTTGTCCCCCGATTGCCAGCACAGCATCCCCTTCGGCACTAGCCGTCATCAGACCAGTGGTAAAGTTCCCAACACCAGGGCCGGACGTTGCAATTGCGACCCCCGTCTTTCCCGTTAAACGGGCATAAGCCTGGGCCATAAAAAGAGCATTCTGCTCATGACGTGTCACAATCAATTTCGGATTATTAGCCGTCCCATCCTCTAGTGACTCAAAGAGGCGGTCAATTTTTGCACCAGGAATTCCAAAAACTAACCCAATGTGATGCTTACGCAGACTATCTACCACCACGTCTGCTCCATATCTTTTTTTCGGCATGTTTACCAAACTCCCTTCTTATTCTAAGGTATATTTGTAACCATTCTAAGCGGAAAAAATTGGCAAAGCAATATTGCAAAGATCTTCACAACGCCCTTCATAGTGGCTGATTGTCGTCAGCAGTTAGGAGAGCATGGCGGTCTTGCACAAAGATTTTTTTGCCGCTTGGACTTTGTGAAAGGAAGAACAGTAATCACATGAAAAGGCCCACCAGCCTAAGCTAGTGGACCTTCCACAACTATAAGTAATTGTTTGAAATAATTTTATGTCTTTTTTAGTTAGCACCTGCAAAACCTTTACTCAGCTTATTCTCCAGCAAGTTCAACAGGAAAGTCAAAACTTGGGTGATGACGAAGTAGATAGCTGCAGCCACAATCAGCGGCGGAATGAAGTTGTACAGCGTTCCCCCAACACCAAGAGCCTCGGCAGTAATTTCCTGAACCCCGATATAGAACAGAACCGATGATTCCTTGGTCAGGGTGATAAATTCATTCCCCATTGCCGGTAAGCAGTTCCGCAATGCTTGTGGTAAGACAATCGAGAACATCGTTTGCCGTTGACTCAACCCGAGAGAAAGTCCGGCTTCAGTCTGGCCAGCTGAAATTGAAATAATCCCTGAACGGAAGATTTCGGAAGTATAAGCCCCCGAGTTAAGCCCCAGGGCAAGGGCCCCAGGAATGATCCGGTCTAAGCCAGAACCCAAAACCTGGACAGATGGAATCGGCAGGGTCTTAGCTAAGAGGTAGTAGATCAACATCACTTGAATCATCGATGGCGTCCCCCGAACAACGGAGACGTAGATGCGGGCGATCCATGAAATGATTTTAATTCTGGACATGCGCATTAAGGTCATCAATAATCCAATTAGAAAACCGATAATTACACCGATTACGGAAATCAATAGGGTTTGTAATGTTCCTTGGAGAAACATTGGCCAATAATGGCCCATAAAATCAAACATGGCATCCTCCTTTTAGGTCGTTGCTATTTTACTTGCCGCTCTTTTCCTGTTCCTGTTGAGCCTTCTTGAACATCTTGTTCAGCTGCCCTGTTTTTTCAAGATGAGTAATTTCTTTGTTGACACGTTTCTTCAGAGCTGGTTCGTTCTTTGGAATGGCGATGTTCAAATATTTGAGTGAAGTTGGCACCTTCATGTCATACTTGGCTTCGGCGTATTGGTTAGGGTACTTCTTGACGTACTCGTCAGCGACCACCTTGGCCAATACAACCCCGTCCAGTCGACCAGATTTCAGTTCAGTCGTCAGTGAAGTAGTTAGCGCTTCAGTAACGATATGTGCCTTAGTTTGACTCTTGGCTAAAGTTTCTTGGGTTGATGATTGCTGAGCACCAAAGGTTGCTCCTTTGGTTTCGGCTTTGTTCTTATACTTGTTAGCATCCGCCTTCTTGACCAGGATCCGTTCACTTTCAGTGTAGTAATGTCTTGAGAAGTCAACCGCTTTTTCCCGTTTCTTGGTTTTCGTCATTCCGGCCAGCACCAAGTCAACCTTGTGATTCTGCAGTTCACTAATTAATGAAGGGAACTCAATGTTTTGAACCTTGAGCTTAACCCCTAGATCATCAGCGATCTTTTGGGCAACCATGATGTCATAACCTTCAATAACCTTATGACCATTTTTAACGACCGGAAATTCAAACGGAGCAAAGTCGGCAGAAGTCCCGATAGTCAAGGTCTTTTTGTCCTGAATCCGTTTCACACTATTATCAGCTTTTTTATTGCCACAGCCTGCCAGGCCGCCAACTAAAAGTGCGGCGAGAGCAACGCCCGCAAATAATTTCTTAAACTTCATTTTTTCCTCCATATTCCCAATTGAACCAATATCGCGCACCAAGCTTGCATATTATTGCTTCTCAGCGGTTGTTTATTCATCAAAAATTAGTACGATTCTGATAATACACATTTCATGCAAAAAAATCAAGTGTTTTCGCAAATTTTATGTATATTTATTGGTGAGTATGAATACAGAGGCTATTTGAGAATGCATTAAAACGCAAAATATGGTCAGGAGTTGGTTTACAACTAATGACCACATCAGATAAATTATTGTAGCAATATAACTTAGTGAATTGTGACTTCGCCTGCCACATCAGTCGCAAAGAATTTGGTAATCGCTGGCAAGTCCATTCCCTGACCAAGTGCCCACATTAACTTGGTAATGGCACTTTCAGAAGTCATATCATGGGCGCTAATCGCCCCTTCCAATAAAGCTTGTCGCCCAACTTCGTATTTGGTAAGATCACTCCGCTCGTAAAGGCATTGACTGGCAGCGATAACGGGAATTCCCCGCCGAATCAATTTGCCAACAGCTCCTACCAAGTTCCTTCTAATAAAAGTCATACCCCCGAGGCCATAAGCTTCAATCACGATTCCCCGACAGCCGTTATGTGCCAGCACTTCTAATAATGAAGGATCAAAACCTGGAAACAATTTCAATAACGAAACGTTGCTGTCAACATTGGTGTTGAGCCGACAATCTTTTATTTCCTGGTGATTATGGACGTGAACTTCAAAACCATCTGATGTTACTTGAGCAACGACGGGATAATTAACACTCTCAAAAGCATTGAAAGCCGTCGTGCGAACCTTGACTGCCCGGCATCCGCGTAACACTTGTCGGTCAAAAGCAAGGTAAATACCGGGATCTAAATTAGCAGCGGCAGCGAAAGCCAACTTCATATTAGACTGGGCATCGTTGAGGATAACATTCATCGGTACTTGGCTTCCCGTGAAGACAACCGGAAGATTGATGCCTTGTAGCATAAAAGTCATCATAGACGTTGTATAGGCCATTGTATCGGTGCCGTGTGAGACAACAATCCCGTCGTAATCATGACGCGCATCATAAATCGACTGTGCGATCACCTTCCATTCCTCTGGCTGGATGTTGGATGAATCCAAGCTTAGAATGTCCTTGACGGTAATGTCATAAGGCAAAGAACCCATCATTTTAATTAATTCTTCGCCGGATTCTCCTGGTACTAGTCCGTCATCGGAGGCAACAGAAGCAATCGTTCCACCAGTCGACAATAATAAGAGTTTTTTGCGTGTCATGACATTTCCCACCTATCTTGTAATTACTCTGACGAGAGATATTATAACCCCTTACATTGGCTGAAGAATCGATTCTGAGGAAAATCTAATCGAGGATTATTGGCTGGTTCATCAATTGAAGTGTCCGCCGGTAAATAAATGACGAATAGTCGAAAAATGCCTTTAAAACATCTAAAAAACCTTTGATGCACAAATAATGTACGATCAAAGGTCTAAACGTTGATATGACAGGCTTTACAAACCATATAAAATGCCTCCGGTGGGGGTCGAACCCACACTCCCTCAACGGGAACTGGATTTTGAGTCCAGCGCGTCTGCCAATTCCGCCACAGAGGCAAATAATTAAAGGTGGTAATCGGATTTGAACCGATGATAAGGGTTTTGCAGACCCGTGCCTTACCACTTGGCTATACCACCAATAAATTTTGAAACAATTAGACGAGGAAAAAGACCTCGTCTAATTAAAGGGCGGTAAGTGGGATTCGAACCCACGCGTGTCGGACCCACAAACCGATGTGTTAACCAAGCTTCACCATTACCGCCATCAAATTCAGTTGAGCAGGGATAGTAGGAATCGAACCCACAACGACGGTTTTGGAGACCGTAGTTATACCGTTTAACTATATCCCTATTAAAAATGGAGGGGAGTGGATTCGAACCACCGAACCCGAAGGAATGGATTTACGGTCCATCGCGTTTAGCCAGACTTCGCTACCCCTCCATAAATGGCGCGGGACGGAATCGAACCGCCGACACACGGAGCTTCAATCCGTTGCTCTACCAACTGAGCTACCGAGCCATTACGGTGTGTATGCAATATATTCAATTGCAATGGAGGATACAGGGCTCGAACCTGTGACCCTCTGCTTGTAAGGCAGACGCTCTCCCAACTGAGCTAATCCTCCAAAATAAGTGACCCGTACGGGATTCGGACCCATGTTACTGCCGTGAAAGGGCAGTGTCTTAAACCACTTGACCAACGGGTCATAACGGAGAGTAAGGGATTCGAACCCTTGAAACAGGCTTTAACCCGTTTACATCATTTCCAATGATGCTCCTTCGGCCAGCTCGGACAACTCTCCAGTATCCAAAGCCCTGGCAACCAGCCAGGCGGCCAAAGCTTTATTAGCGCGGCAGTGCCCTATCCTCGCAGGGAGCGATCCCCCAACTACTTTTGGCGCGCTGAAGCTTAACTGCTGTGTTC
>NZ_CANDNU010000050.1 GCF_947387495.1 Limosilactobacillus difficilis | reverse complement strand
GTCCTTTTTTATTTAGCCAATTTAAGATAATAAAAACTGGCATCGGCTTTCACCAATACCAGTTAATATAGACCCTTATTTTCTTGGTTCTGACCAATCAAGGACGGACTTGTGCTAAACTGATAAAAGCACAACGATGGGAGGATATGATTTTGCAAGCACCACAAGCCAAACAGCAGATCGAAGAAAGTGAAACCTTACGTTACGGGACGGCCAAGCAATTGTTGAGGGCCATCATTATCGGGGCCTTGACGGGACTGGTGGTCAGCTTCTTTCGGCTGGCGATTCAAACGAGCTTGCAATGGGTGATGCTCTGCTTCCGTTATTTCCATCACCATCCGGTCTGGCTGATCCCCTGGGTTGTGGCGTCAGTGATTCTTGCTCTGCTCCTCGGCCGTCTGGCCCAGCGGAACCCGAACATCAAAGGCTCCGGGATTCCCCAGGTGGAGGGGCAGCTGACCGGTCAGTTTGATGAACAATGGTGGCCCGTCCTTTGGCGTAAGTTTCTCGGCGGGATCCTGGGAATTGGATCAGGGCTCTACCTCGGTCGGGAAGGACCATCGATCCAACTCGGGGCGACGATTGGCCAGGGGGTCTGTGAAAGCACTCACCAGTCGACCATCGAGCGCCGAGTCGGCATCGCTAGTGGGGCGGCTGCCGGCCTGTCGGCTGCCTTTAACGCGCCGATCGCCTCGACGATGTTCGTTCTCGAAGAGGTTTACCACAACTTTTCTCCTCTGCTTTGGCTGTCGGTTTTTGCCAGTGCCCTGGCTTCGAACATGGTTTCTGTTCAGTTCTTCAGTCTTGCCCCAGACCTGCTGGTGCCCTATAAGGAATATCTGCCGCTCCGTTATTACTGGCACCTGGTCCTACTGGGACTTTTTCTGGGCTTGTTGGGACGGCTTTATCAGTACGTTATCCTGCGTTTGCCCAAATGGGTTCGTCAGGTACACTGGCTCAACCCCGTTTGCTACCCAGTGATTCCTTTTCTTCTAGTGATTCCGATTGCTTGGTTCTGGCCAGTCACACTGGGCGGCGGTAATCAGCTGATTACCAACCTGAATCGCTTACCCTTCAGTCTTTGGATCTTTGCGGGACTCTTCATTCTGCGTTTTATCTTTTCGATGATCAGTTACGGCTCGGAGCTGCCTGGTGGAATTTTCTTGCCGATCCTGACGCTGGGGGCCGTGTTCGGGGCCTTCTACTGCGCGGCAGCAAACCAGCTGGGCTTGCTGCCGGCGCGTTACCTGCCCAACTTTGTCATTTACGCAATGGCTGGCTACTTCGCCTGTATCTCCAAGGCCCCTTTTACCGCGATTCTGTTAATTACAGAGATGGTCGGCTCACTAGCGCATATGATGCCGTTAGCGATTGTTGCGATCGTCGCTTATGTAGTTGTTGACTGGCTCGGCGGGACACCAGTATACATGGCGATGTTCCATAATTTCATGAATAAACAGCCGGTGCAGCCGCATCAATGTCTGACTAAGACCACTTTTGCCGTCTTTGCCGGGTCAGCCTTGGATGGGAAACGCATTCGGGACTTTTCTTGGCCGGCTGGGAGTCTCGTTACCGACATTTACCGGGGTGACGACCATCTAATGCCCCACGGGGAAACGCTGCTTCACGCTGGTGATACCCTGGTTGTAGAACTGGCAGGCAAGCATTACGAGCGCGATCAAGCTCAGATAAACTTCGCGGCTCACCATGCACAATCATAGCCAAGTGCGGCTAAATATGTTAATATAAAACAGTTATAGCGGTTAACATGAGGAGGAAAGGTCCTTGTATAATATTTTAATGACCATTTTCTTGATTGTTTGCGTCATCTTGATTGCTTGCGTGATGATGCAACCGGCCAAGAACGACAATGACGCGATGTCCGCCTTGACGGGTGGTGCCGGGGATCTGTTTTCCCGGAAAAAGGCCCGGGGCTTTGAAGCCGTGATGCAGATTGTCACCACGATTTTGGGTGCCATCTTCTTCATTCTGGCGCTGGCCCTGGTTTATCTTTCAGCACATTAAAGCCTAGCGACGCCTCCTGAAAATACTCAGGGGGCGCTTTTTCAAAACGGAGAATTATATGAGTGATAATAAGTTAGCAGAACGTATTTTACAAAAATTGCAGGATGAACCGACGCGGAGCTTTTCTGCAGAAAAAATTGCCCGGGCAATCGGCATGCCGAAGGCGGATGAATTTACGCCGGTCGTTCAGGCCTTGGCCCAACTGGAACGGGATGGCAAGGTTGAGGTGACGGATCTCGGTGAATTTAAATTGGTCATCAAGTCGCAGCCGCTGACTGGTTCTTTCCGTGGCAACGAACGGGGCTTCGGCTTTGTCAACTATGATGCCAACATGCCTGACATCTATATCAATTCCGATGATACCCTACATGCGATGAACGGTGACCAGGTTGCAGTTAAGATCTTACGGCAACCGAAACCGGGGTCTGATATGGGGCCGGTCGGGAAGGTGACGGAAATCATCGAACACCATTACCAACACATGGTCGGTGAATTCAAGACTTTGACCTTGGGTGATTTTATCGGTGAAATTATTCTCAAGGACAAGAAGCTGAGCAACTTCAAATTTTATGTCACTGACAAGGGCTTAAAGCCGATGGATGGTGAAGTGGTAGACGCAACGATCGCTACTTACCCAAGCGATGACGCCCCTGGCGTAATTACGGGCACGGTGCAAGCGGTCATCGGTGATGAAGATCAGCCCGGCGTTGATATCATGTCGTCAGTCATCGCCCACGACGTCCCCCATGAATTTCCGGAGGATGTTAAAAAAGAAGCTGCGGCGATCCCTGATCATGTCTTGCCAGAAGAAAAAGAGGGGCGCAAGGATGTGACTGACCAGCCGCTGGTGACCATCGATGCCATCGAGTCTAAGGACTTGGACGACGCGGTGGTGGCCTGGAAGCTGGATAATGGCAATTACCATCTGGGGGTCCACATCGCCGATGTGACGCACTATGTTCACTACGGCAGCCCGCTTGACCGGGAAGCTTACAAACGGGGGACCTCTGTTTATCTGACAGACCGGGTAATCCCGATGCTGCCGAAGAAATTATCTAATGGCATCTGTTCCCTTAACCCCGGTGAAGAACGGCTGGCGATGGGCTGTGAAATGGAAATTAATCCCCAAGGGCAGGTTGTTAACTCGTGGATTGGCCCAACACTGATGAAGTCCCATGCCCGGATGACTTACAAGGCCGTCAATGCGATCATCGAGGATCATGATCCGCAGGCTTGTGAAGAGTACCATGATCTCGTACCGATGTTTGAAACGATGAATGAATTGCACCACATTCTCGCTAAACATCGTCACGAGCGCGGGGCAATTGACTTTGACGCTCCTGAGGCCAAGATTATTGTTGATTCCGATGGTCACCCGACCGATATTGAACTCCGGGAACGGCGGACCGCGGAACGTTTGGTTGAATCGTTCATGCTGGCGGCTAACGAAACCGTGGCGAAGACTTTCTTCAATAAGCACGTTCCGTTCTTATACCGGGTTCATGAAACGCCGGATCAAGACCGGATGAAGGATTTTCTCGACTTTCTCGGGGTCTTTGGGATCATCGTACATGGCAATCCTAACCACATAACGCCGAAGATGCTCCAGCAGGTGCTGAAGGACGTTGCGGGCAAGCCAGAAGAACAGATGGTGCAAGTTATGATGCTGCGCTCCATGCAGCAGGCCCGGTATAGTGAAGACGAGCTTGGCCACTTTGGTCTGGCAGCGAAGTTCTACACTCACTTCACTTCGCCGATTCGGCGCTATCCGGATGAAATGGTTCACCGGATGATCAAGTGGTATACCGCAAATGGGACGGGGGCTAAGGCCCAAGCCAAGTTCAAGGACGATCTCAGCGAGATTGCTGAACACACCTCGGACACCGAACGGCGAGGAATCGACACGGAACGGGATGTGGACAGCATGAAGAAGGCTGAATACATGCAGGACCACGTCGGTGAAACATTTGACGCCCAGGTCAGTTCCGTGATGAAGTTCGGTCTCTTTGTAGAACTGCCGAATACGGTCGAAGGCTTGGTCCACATCAGTGCGATGACGGACGATTACTACGAGTATGATGAGAAGCACCTCGCATTGATCGGTCGCCGAACTCACCGGATCTTCCAGATTGGCCAACCGCTCCAGGTAAAACTACTGCGGGTGGATAAGGACCAGCGCGAAGTTGACTTTGAACTGGTTAACCCAGAAAACGCGCCGAAGACCAAGCTGCGGGTCGCCGGGAGTAGTCATGGCCATGGTCATGGTGGCCACGGCAATCGTAATCATGATCATCGTGGCGGTCAGCACCATCGTGGTCATTCTGGACATACTCAGCACCGCAGCGGTGACCACAACGTGGATAATGGGCAACGGAACAGCTTCCAGATTAACCGGGGTCAGACCCGGCACAGCGGGGATGAACCGCACCGGGGACGGCGACGCCACAATAAGGGTCATCGCAATTACCGCCGGGAATATGATTTTACGATTCGGCACCGTTAAAAAATAAAAGGGAGGTAATGGCATGGCCAAGAAGACCCATCAAGAAAAAAACAGTAACTTGGTGGCTCAGAACCGGAAGGCCCGGCACGACTATACCGTCTTATCGACGATCGAGGCCGGTCTGGTTCTAACCGGCACCGAAATCAAGTCGGTGCGGGCTCACCGCGTCACCTTGAAGGATGGTTACGCCCAGATCCGTAACGGTGAGGCTTGGCTGATGAACGTGCACATTGCCGAGTATGATCAGGGCAACATCTATAATCATGATCCCCTGCGCAATCGCAAGTTGCTGCTCCATAAAAAGGAGTTGCGCCGCTTGAGTGGTGAATTATCAAAGCAGGGGATCGCTTTGATCCCCTTGAAGATGTACATCAAGCACGGTTACGCCAAGGTATTGCTCGGGGTAGCTCAGGGGAAGCACCAGTATGATAAGCGCGAGGCGATCAAGAAGCGGGAAACGGACCGTCAGATTGCTCGGGTGATGAAGCACTATTAGACAAGTGTTCTGCTGGATGGATTGGTGGACGCAATAGTAAAGAATTTTTAGGGCTGAGGAACGCAGTGGTTTCCCAGCCCTTTAACGTAGGAGGATCGGATGGATCACATTATTACAACTTTGATTGATCAGTATGGCTACGTGGCTATCTGCCTATTAATTGCGGCCGAAAACGTCTTTCCCCCCTTACCGTCGGAGATCATTTTGACGATGAGTGGCTTTCTAACAACCCGAACGGCCCTGTCAGCTTGGGGTGTCGTGCTCAGTGCGACTCTCGGTTCACTTTTAGGGGCTGTCATCTTAATGATGATCGGGCGTCAGTTAACGCCGCCCCGGTTGGAGCGCTTGTTGCAAACGCGGCTGTTTCGACTGCTGGGCTTTAAGGCTAGTGACGTTCAACGGGCGGTAGCTTGGTTTGACCGCCACGGGATCGGGGCAATTTTTTACGGTCGTTGCATCCCAGTGGTCCGGAGTTTGATCTCGATTCCGGCCGGAATTGCCAGGGTTCCCTTAGCGCGCTTTACGGTTTTGACTATCCTCGGAAGTGCCCTTTGGAACACTCTCTTGGTTGGTCTGGGTGCTCTGGCCGGCGATCAGTGGATGCGGATTGTCAAGCTGTTCAATGACTATACGGCCGTTGTTATGATTATCATCGCCATTTTGCTGATTCTCCTAGTCATTTACTGGTGGTCGCGGCGGATTCGGAAAAACTAAAGTTATTATCGTTTTGTGCGGATTTACTTACGGTTGCGCATCGCTTCGCTGGTGGTTATTGGCCCAGCAGGGTATAATGAAAACGAATGCATTAAAATGATTTTTGTGAAAGGACCGATAAAATGCCATGTACAACAATTTTGGTTGGTAAGAAAGCCAGTGCAGACGGGGTTGCAATGGTGGCCCGCAATGAGGACTATTTCACGGCTTTTAACCCGAAGCGCTTTGTCGTTATCAAGCCGGAAGACCAGCCGGTTCACTACCAGAGCGTCCACAACAAGTTGAAGCTGGAACTGCCGAAAGATCCTCAGCGTTACACCTCGCTGCTGGAAGCAGACATCAAAAAGGACGGCTACTGGGGCGAAGTGGGGATTAATACCGCCAACGTTTCAATGTCGGCTACTGAGACCAGCACGACCAATTCACGGGTCTTGGGTGTCGATCCCTTAAACCCTAAGGGAATCGGGGAAGAAGATTTTGTGACGATCGTTCTGCCGTATATTCATACTGCCCGCGAAGGGGTTCAGCGCCTGGGACAGCTACTGGAAAAGTACGGGACTTATGAATCAAACGGGGTTGCCTTTGGCGATGCCAATGAAGTCTGGTACATGGAGACGATCGGCGGCCATCACTGGGCGGCCAAGAAGGTTCCTGATGATTCTTATGTTGCTGCACCAAACTGGTTTAGCATTACCGATTTCGACTTTAACAGTGATGACACGATGGCTTCTGCCGACCTCGAGCAGATGATTGAAGACAATCATCTAAATCTCGATCGCGACGGCTACAACCTTCGGCACATCTTCGGCAGCCATAATGATTCGGACTATGGCTACAACATCCCACGGCAATGGTACATCCAGCACCTCTTCAACCCGCACGATGATTTGCGGCCGGATGACCCGGAGATGCCTTTTGCCAAGAAGCCGGAACACCTGTTGACGGTCGAAGACGTCAAGTACGCCCTTAGCTCCCACTACCAGCACACCCCTTACGACACCTACGAGGGGACACCGGAGAAGAAGCACCAGTTCCGGCCGATTGGTATCCAGCGCAACCAGGAAGTACACGTCCTGCAAGTTCGGCCAAACGTCGACCCAGCAGAGGCGGGCATCATTTGGCTGGCTTACGGGCCGAACCCGTACAACGGTTTGGCACCGTTTTACACCAACGTGCTGGACACCCCAGCACCGTACCGCGACTCCAGCAAGAAATTCGACATTAATAACATGTACTGGCTCACCCACACGATTGCCACGATGGGCGACGACCACAATTGGCGCTACAATGCCAGCTTGGAAGCTCTTGGTCGCAACACCTTAGCGCAAGGCCGGCACATTGTGGCCACCACGGACGCTCAGTTTGCGGATGCCAAGGATGAAAAAGCCCAGCAGCAATTGCTGATGGATGCTAACGAAAAGACTGCTAAGGCTGCCCATGACCTGGCCCTGAAGTGCCTGGGTGAAATGGTCCAGAAAGGCTCTTTGCAGATGAAATTGAATTACTAACACTCATGAATAACTAAAAAGACGTTACTGTCCATGATCATTTCACGGACGGTAACGTCTTTTTGTATAACGGTTAATTAGCGGCAATTTGTTCTGCAGCCGTTTTGGCCTGGCGAACACAGTCGGGCATTCCAATTAGGTATAAGTTAGCGTAGTGGGCGCTAACATGCTGCTTAAGCTTTTCCACTTGCTTGCGATGGCCCACTAACGCACGGATGTACCACGGTGCCGCTAAAAAAGTTCTCGCTGATTATCCACAGGTCACCTACCATGAAATTAATGGTTTATGGGACCAACCGGCGTTACAGCAATATTGGGAGCAGGCAATTCTCCAATCGCATGACTGGCTGGCTCTTGATGGCACGAAGTTGCTCTTCAGCGCTCATTCGTTGCCGCAAATGATTCTGGAACATGGCGATCCTTATAAGAAGAACGTCGAGGCTAATGTGTTGGCCATCGCCAAACGGCTGCACCTGGCTAGTGCTGATTACCAGCTGGGCTGGCAATCAGCCGGCAAGGGCTCGCCAATTCCGTGGATTGGGCCTAATTTTGAAGATGTTGCTCGTGACCTTGTCAAAGCTGGGACGAAGCAGATTCTTTCTGTTCCGCTTGGTTTTATCAATGATAACTTGGAGATCGATTATGACGTTGACATCGTCCTTAAGCAGATTGTTGAAGCTAATGGAGCCCAGTTTAAGCGGGCACCAATGCCCAATGATGATCCTTTGCTTGGCCAAGCAATTGCCAATAAGTTGTTAGCGGCGGGGTTATTGAACAATTAAATGCTTGAAAATGGGAAAAGGGATCTTGGAAGTGCGATCTTCCAGGGTCCCTTTTGTGTTGTGATAAGAGGAAGTGTTGAACTGGTTCCTTTGCTGTCAAAGTTATTTCAGGCTCATCTTGTCTAGTGGTACAAGGTGCGTATGGTGGACGATTTTGTAGCCAAAGAAGAAGAGCAAAAATACTGGAATGCTCATGTAGGTGATTAAAATGCTGGACCAGTCCAGCTTGGCAAAGGCGCTGATGTCCTGGCCAACGATCACGATCGTACACAAGATAAAGGCCAGGATCGGGCCAAACGGGAATAATCCTGCAGAATAATTCAACTCATCAAGACGATGTCCCTGTTTTAAGAAGCCCCGCCGGAAACGGTAATGTGCTATCGCAATTCCCAGCCATTCGACAAAACCACCCAGGCTGGTCGCGGCAATCAAATAGTTGTAAACGTGGGGACCGATAAATTGTAATCCCCAGATGGCGAGACTTAGTACAGCCATCACTACAAAACTAATGATCGGGACGCCACGGTGGTTAACCTGTCGGAATCCCTTCCACAAAAAGCCGTCCATTGACTGGGAATAGATGATTCGAGAAATTGCGTAGAGCCAGGAATTGGCTGAGGATAAGACCGCAATCAGGATGACGAAATTCATGATTCCTGCGGCGTACCGCAGACCAGCTTCTTGGAAAATGAGGGTAAACGGACTGGTTACGATGTCTTGCACGTCTGAGCTCAGCAGGTGCTTGTTGGTGTATGGCAGAATGCAGGCAATTACGAAGATCGTGCAGATGTAGAATAAAATAATTCGCCAGAAGGTCGCCTTAATGGCGTGGGGCACACTGTGGGCTGGATCCTTAGATTCGCCAGCTGCAATGCCGACCATTTCTGTTCCTTGAAACGAGAAACCAGACACAACAAAGGCGCTGACGATCCCGGACAATCCATGGACAAAGGGGGCCTGGCGATAGGTGAAGTTATGCAAACCCACAGCCTTGTGCGGCCCCAGGATACCGACGATTACCAGTGCCCCGATAATTACAAAGAAGACAACGGCCAGAACTTTTAGCAGGGCTAGCCAGAATTCTGTTTCCCCATAAGCTCGAACCGAGAAGTAATTAATTAGGAAGATTATCACGAACGCCAGCAAGCTGAAGATCCAAGAGGCCACGTGGGGGAACCAAAAATTCATCACAATGCCGACGGTGGTCAATTCAACGGCGACCGTAATTGCGCCGCAAAACCAGTAATTCCAGCCCATCGCGAAGCCCAGAGCTGGGTCAACATAGCGGGCAGCATAGTCAGTAAAGGACCCGCTACGGGGATTGTACGTTGCCATTTCAGCGAGGCTCGTCATGATGAAGTAGACCATGACGCCCATCACCATGTAGGCGATTAAACTGCCGCCAGGACCTGCAGTAGTAATGGCGGAACCACTGGCAATGAAAAGCCCGGTTCCAATTGTTCCTCCCAGGGCAATCATCGTCAAATGCCGCGAACGCAAAGTATGTCTGATGTGACCATTCTTATTATTCATATGAACTCCTTTCCGAAAGAGGTTATATTATTATTTGGATGATTCAAGTGTAAGGGCCAAATGTGGCTATGTAAAATGCTTATTAATGATTAATCTCCATGCCTAATTGTTATGAGCAATTTTGCTTTTGTGAGGATCATTGGTAATGCAGCACAAATAAAAACAGCATTGGCAGAAAAAGTGTCAATGCTGCATTGGGTTGTTGTTCAAAAATTACTTCAATCTTCCCAGGCTCCAGAAGCATTAAAAGAATAGTTCTTCCCGTTAATGTTTTGCTGACCAGTAACCATCCAAGCATTTTGCGGGTCAAAGTAGTACCACTTATTATTAATCATTCTCCAACCACTTGCTGCGTCACCGCTGCCGTTAAAGAAATACCAACGGCCATTCAGATATTGCCAGCCAGTGAGCATGTGGCCGGAGCCAGGTTGGAGGTAGTACCAGTGGCCATTCAGGTACTGCCAGCCAGTGAGCATGTGGCCAGAACCAAGCTGGAGGTAGTACCAGTGACCGTTCAGGTACTGCCAGCCAGTTAACATATGACCAGAGCCAGGTTGGAAATAGTACCAGGCGGAATGGAAACTGTTAATATATTGCCAGCCAGTTAACATACAGCCGTATTCATCGAGATAGTACCAAGATCCGTTAAGATGTTGCCATCCCGATTGGGCGATACTTGGAAATTCAGGACCGTTGCCCGGGTTGAGGAGGTAATACCAATTACCGTTAATCCAGTGCCAGCCATCTCCGTACAAGATACCATTGGCGGAAGCATATACGAATGCTGTCCCGTCACCGAAATATGGATCGATAGCCCGACTATTAATGTAGTAATGACCATTGTTGTCAAAAGCGTACAGATTACCATGGAGGTCTTTAACAACCTCGTTGGCTGCCATTCTTCCGCCATCAAGAAAGTAGTACCAAGCACCGTTAATCCATTGCCAACCCTCTTGAGTTATTTGCTGCCCATTACGATAGTAGGTCCAATAGTTTAAATCATCATTGCTTTGTTGCTTCCAGCCATTATATGGTGTGGCGTTTTGGACAAATGCATTGGTATTGACAATGGCTTGCTGATAGGTACTATTAGTGGCCTCTGTGGTCAGTGACGCGTCAGCATTAGCAGGCGTAATCGCGGAGAAATTGTCGGTCTGTTCATTTTGGGCTTGTTTTGCTGGCAAAGAAGAAACACTGTTTTCTATTGTTTGAGCACTAGCTAGTTTGGTATCAGTGTTAGAAACAGTAGATGAAACAGTCGTGGTAGCGGCGTGAGTCATTGAAGCAGAAATTGCCATACCGGCGAAAAGTGCCAGTATTGTTATTGAACATTTCAAATACTTCCTTTTCATAGATACTCCCCCAAAAAATAAAATAAATATATATGGTGGATTATAGAATGAAGTTAGCCACCCAGTTGGTGGTAAATAAAAAACGCCATTCGGCGTGACATCAGGTATCAT
>NZ_CANDNU010000049.1 GCF_947387495.1 Limosilactobacillus difficilis | reverse complement strand
TCCTTTCAAGGGTATTGAAGGCATCGAGGGTCAGTCGATGTCTTTTTTTATTTTTCAGTATATCTATATTTTAAAGGGAAACGGAGCTGAATGAAATCCGAAGATTTCATCCAACTCCGTTCTTTATTAGAGACTTATGTCACAGTCCCTTTTAATTTCAGTTGAATTTTCTAAACGCAAATTTGCACAATGAAAATCGCAATTAATTAATTTATGAAATATCAAAAAATCGAAAAAGTTAAGAAACCGCTATCAAAAGGTTTAATACATGCAATAAAATTGCGCTTCCCACTGATACCATAATAAGCGTACTGATACAGGAGACCACTTCAAGTACTGGTACGTAAATGAAAAATAGGAGCGATTTTTATGAAAAAACTAAAATTCGGTTTTGTTGGTTGTGGGGGAATCGCTAATCAAAAGCACTTCCCAGCCTTAGCCAAATTAAAAGACAAGGTAGAAATGGTTGCCTTTTGTGACATTATTCCAGAACGTGCCGAAAAGGCTGCAAAACAGTATGGTACTCCTGATGCAAAGGTTTATACCGGTTCAGCAACGGCATACAAGGAAATGTTAAAGGATCCTTCAATTGACGTTGTTCATGTTTTGACGCCGAATGTTTCACACTCACAAATCACCTGCGATGCGCTTTACGCTGGCAAGGATGTTATGTGTGAAAAGCCAATGGCCATTAACTATGCCGAAGCTAAGAAAATGCTGGAAGCATACCACAAGAGTGGCCAATTATTAACGATTGGTTACCAAAACCGGTTCCGTGATGATTCACAGGCTACCTACAAGGCTTGCCGGAATGGTGAATTAGGTGACATTTACTTTGCTAAGGCTCACGCCGTTCGTCGTCGTGGTGTGCCAACTTGGGGTGTCTTCCCTGACAAGTCCAAGCAAGGTGGCGGCCCATTGATTGATATTGGTACTCATGCTCTGGACCTGACCCTTTGGTTTATGAACAACTACAAGCCGAAGATGGTTCTTGGCTCTACCTACCAGAAGTTGAAGGATAATCCAGAAGCAAACATGTTTGGCCCTTGGGATCCAAAGACTTTTGAAACTGAAGACTCAGCCTTTGGTCTGATTAAGATGGAAAATGGTGCAACGATCTTCCTAGAAGCTGCATGGGCATTGAACATGATTAACCCGAAGGAAGCTCAGGTTACTCTTTGTGGTGATAAGGCCGGTGCTGAAATGTTCGGCCAAGCCTTCATGGATAAGGGTTACGTTGTCTTTAACCGGGCAGCACACGGCGAATTGGAAGAAACTCGTCCATCTGAAGCTGGTGGTGTCTTTGGCTTTGGTGCTAACCACGTTGAACAACGTGATGCAGAAGCTCAACAATGGGTTGACGCAATTTACAAACGTAAGGAACCACTGGTAAAGCCAGAACAAGCGATCGTTGTTACACAGATTCTTGAAGGAATTTACAAGTCTGCTGCAACTGGCAAGGTTGTTTACTTCGACGATTAACGCATTTTCTCGGATTAATGAAGAAGGGAGTAAACATAATGAGTGACATTAAAACTTCAGTCAGTCTTTATAGTTTACAATATGAATACTTAACAAAGCGGATGTCGTTAAAGGACATTCTGAAATACATGCATGATCTGCATGTTGATGGTGTGGAAGTATTGCCTGACCAAATGATTCATGGGGCCCCAGAACCATCTGAAGAAACCCTGAAGAACTGGCATGACTGGATCAAGGAATACAATCTGGATCTCTCTTGCATTGACGTTTTCTTGAACACTGATTTGTACAAGAACCGGACATTAACTTTAAAGGAAGATATTAAGTTAATGAAGAAGGAAATTGATGACGCCAACAAGTTGGGCTATAAGACGGTCCGGATGATTTCTATGACTCCACCAGAAGTTGTTCCGTATGTTTTGCCATATGCTGAAAAGCTTGGCATTACCTTAACCTTGGAACTCCATGCTGGTCTGTCATGGGGTGTGCCGGCTACTGAAAAGTACCTGAAGATGATGAAAGAAATCGATTCACCTTACCTCGGCATTACTGTTGATACTGGTATCTTCTGCCGTCGGATTCCGCGCGTTATGTCAGAATACTGGAAGAAAGTTACTGGCGTTTCACAAGAAACCATCGATTGGTGCAACTCATTCTTCGATCGCGGTGAAGACGTGGCACGTTATGGCTTCAACCCGACCTCTGAATTTAAAGCGGGTGAAAAGAAGTACGGTAAGACACCTGCTGACAAGATGTATATCACTTATGCCCAAGGCTATGAAAACAAGCCATTATCCATTATGGATGACTACTTGAAGTACATTAAGCACTTCCACTTTAAGCTTTATGAAATGACCGACAAGGGTGAAGAATACTCAATTAACTACCATGAAATTATGGATTATCTTCACGAAAAAGGTTACAAGGGCTACGTTTCAACTGAATATGAGGGCAACCGGTTTGTTCTGCCTGGCCACCCAATGATCGAAAAAGAGCAAGTTAAAGCGCATGTTGAAATGATGCGTAAAGAAATTGCACGAGTGGAGGCTAAGTAACATGTTTGATAATAACGTTTTTATCAAGGGTACTTGCCATAACTTCAAAACTGCGGATGAAGTAAAGGGATTTGAACTTCAGACCAACATTACTTATTATCGTGGGATCCCGCTTTCAATGGTTCACGATTTTAATGTTTGGGTTGATGGCGTTAAAGTAGACCCTGACCAATTACAATTCTCTGTTGACGGTAAGGAATGGTTCACGAAGGATGAACTGACGACTGTTTCTGACATCAAGTGGGAATATGGCGAACCGGCAACGATTCGGGTTAATGTTGATGGCGGGCTGTCTGGTAAGCACCGCATCAAGCTTAACATTGTTACAGTGACCGCTTATATTCCGGTACCGTTAAGCGGATTTAAAGAATATGAAGTAGATTTTTCTAAATAATCAAACTATTTATCAATGTGGATAGTAATTTAATACTTTAAATGTGTTAGTTTTCTCAGTTTATCTATCTAATTCATTACCAAACGACAATTAATAGCTGCAAAGCCTTGCATCACGTGTCCGTTGATGTGAGGCTTTTTTGCTGCTTTTGAACAAAAAACATAGAAACTATCATCTTATTTTTTAACTTGCAATTTTGAAGATGATATCAAAAGACAATTTTTTTGCTGTTTATATCTAAAAAATAGCATAGAGAGAAAGCGCTTTAAATAATATATTTATCACTGTTAGGTGGTGGTACGCATTAGCAAGATAAATGTGTTTGATAAACCAATTTTTATAGATAGGAGTTGAAATTATGAAACGGATTTTGAAGATGTTGGGTTTAGTCTTTTTAGGCTTGACCCTCGTTGCTGGTGGCCTGACATTATTTGATCAGAGTAATTCATCAGCAAGTGCCGCAACCAAGGTAAAGACCAGTAAAAAGGTGAGCGGCGTTGATAAGGATACGTTGGTTGTTGACATGCCAGCTGCAGACCACGGTTGGTTATCTGGGGTTGCCTACTATGCTCAGCAGGAGTGCAAGGCCCTTCATCTCAAGAAGTACCGGGTAATTACTGCGGCTAACGTTAACGATCAGACTTCACAGCTGAATGAACTGACCAACCAAAAAGTTGGGGCTATCGTATTGGAACCATATACAGGTGAACTTTCGGTGGCCGCACGGAAGGTTGTCAAGGCTAACATCCCGCTGGTTATCTTTGACCGGAAAGTAAATGCTAATTACAACGGTTTCGTTGCCGGTAGCAACACGGAAATTGGGAAAACTAGTGCGGACTACCTCGGTAGCAAGCTGAATGGCAAGGGCACGATTGCCGTTTTGAGTGTACCAAGTTCTGGTTCAGTTTCTTCTGAACGGGTTGGCGGCTTCAAGAAGGAAATGAAGGCTAAGTACCCGAACATCAAGCTGGTTACGATGACGGCTGATGCCTTCACTCAAAAAGATGGCTTGCAGACTGGTCAAGACATGTTGACAGCCCACAAGCATGTTGATGCGATTTACTCAATTGACGACGAATCCTCAATGGGGATTTTGCAGGCAATTAAGGAAGCCAAGCGGACAGACGTTAAGTATTTGTCTGGTTGCGGTGGCAGTCAAGCTTACCTGAAGAAGATTAAGAACAACAAAGATAGTATCAAGTTGTTCACGGCGACGTACAGTCCAACGATGATGCGGATCGCGGTTCGTGAAGCTAACAGCGCAATGCATGGTAAGAAGATTCCAAAGAACAAGATCATCAAGACCAACATTGTTACCAAGTCGAATGTTAACAAGTTCATGGACTCGAATTCACCATACTAATTAAAGGAGATGGCAAAGCATGGAAACAATTCTACAAATGAAAGGAATCAAAAAATCATTTGGTCACAACACCGTTTTGCGTGACGTTGATCTGACCATTCATCGAGGTTCGATCCATGCTTTGCTCGGTGAAAATGGGACGGGCAAAAGTACGCTGATGAACATTTTGACCGGTTTGATTCCGGATGATGGGGGCGAGATCGTCCTCACCAAAGGAGTCAAAATCACCTTTATTCACCAGGAACTCTCACTAGTTAATGATTTGACAGTCTATGAGAATCTTTTCCTTGGTCATGAAATCATCAAGCATGGCTTTATGGATCGCAAAACGATGATTCAACAATCGAAAGCGGCGTTGAACCGGATTGGGGTTCGTCTAGACCCTGCTGCTTTAGTCAAAGACCTTGGGCCTTCAGAGAAACAAATTGTCGAGATTACGCGGGCCCTCCTCCAGAATAATGACCTCATTATTATGGATGAACCAACATCTTCGCTGACGGATGTCGAAATTGATCATCTCTTTGAAGTGATGAAGCAGCTCAGTCAGCAGGGCATCAGTATTATTTTCATCTCGCACAAATTACAGGAAGTACTCAAAGTTTGCGATGAGTACACCGTGATGCGGGATGGTCGAGTGGTCCTCGATGGTCAATTAACGAAGGATGTCTCCGAAGACCAGCTGATTGAAGCAATGGTCGGAAAAAAGCTCAACGCCATGAACAAAAGAGAACGTTTGATTAAGACGGACGATGTGTTGGCTTTGCGCGATCTCAGCAAACAAGACGAATTTGAGGACATTAATCTCCACATCCGTAAGGGTGAGATCGTTGGCATTACTGGTTTGCTGGGTGATGGCAAAAGTAACCTATTCGCGACGGTAGCCGGTGCTAACTATCCTTATCAGGGACAAATTGTGGTTGATGGCAAGGTAACTAACATGAAAAACACTGCTAAAGCGGTGGCACGTGGCATTAGTTATCTGCCGAAGAACCGGAAAGAAAATGGTATTATTCCGGGTCTGAGCATTAACGATAATTTACTGCTGACCATTTTGCGCCATTTGAGTAAGGGTGGCATCTTATCAAATGACCGACAACGTTTAGCATTTCAAAAGTACAGCAAGGTATTCAACATTAAATATGGCCAGCGTCGTGATCACATCACTACTTTATCTGGTGGCAATCAGCAAAAGGTCATTCTGGCCCGCGCCCTGAGCACTAATCCACGGATCGTCATTTTAGATAACCCGACCCAAGGGGTGGATATTGGGGCCCGTTCAGAAATTTATGAAGAAATTGAACAGTTGTCGCGACAAGGGGTCAGTTTCGTCGTTCTTTCCAACGAATTTAATGAAATTAACCACATTTGCGACCGGGTCTATGTGATGTGCCGAGGAAAAATTGTGAAAGAGATGCTCCACCAGGAGTTAGATGAAGAAGCGGTTCTGCGTTACGCAATGGGCAGCGCGAGTGAGAAGGTGGATTGAATGCAGTTGTCAAAAGAAAAAAATAAGTTTTCGATGAAGCGGTTTGCACAACAAAACAGTGCTTTGATTGCCTTTGTAATTTTATTTGTTGTGTCAGTCTTGATCAAGGGCAAGACCTTTTTAAATCTCGGTAATATTATTTCAGTCTTGCAAAATAACGCAACGATTGGAATTATTTCCCTCGGTATGATGCTCATCATTATTACCGCTGGGATGGATTTATCTGTTGGTTCGATGCTAGCGGCTTTAGGACTGATTGGTTTGGCTGTATTAAACCACACCAACAGTATTCTTCTGGCTTTTCTTGCCTGCATTCTTGCTGGGGCAATCTTTGGTCTGATCACCGGTGCTTTTGTAGCCCAGTTCACTATCCCGGCCTTTATTGTGACGTTAGGTACTATGCGGATCTACCGCTCGCTAGCCGAATATGCTTGCCAGGGTGGCGGGATTACCGCTACGGTTAGCCACGCCGATAAATTCATCAATATCTCGAATTCGTCAGTGATTGGGATCCCTATCCCAGTGATTATCTGGGCTGTTCTCGGTTTGGTTATTTGGGTTGTCGCAAATAAGACGGCGTTTGGCCGCCATGTTTATGCGGTTGGTAGTAACCAGAAGGCGACTTTCCTGTCAGGTATTAACGTCAAGCGGGTTTTAGTGTTTGTCTACATCATCGGGGGCATGTTAGTTGCCGTTGCTTCGATGCTGGAAGCTTCTCGCCTGGGTAGTATTAACTCCGCCTCATCGGGTTTGAACTACGAAATGGACGCCATTGCGGCGACGGTCATCGGTGGTACAGACCTGTTTGGTGGGAAAGGAACGGTCTCCGGCACTATCTTCGGGACACTGACTCTTGGGATCATTAACAACTTGATGAATTTACTGGGGATGCCATCATTCCTGGTTGGCGCTGTCAAAGGGGCAATCATTATCATTGCTGTCTTGATGCAGCGGGCCTTTAATTCGCAGTCAGAAAACGTTTCAACTAATTAAAAATTTAAAGAATATATTATCAACAATAAATAGGAGTGTGAAAATCATGAAGTTTGGTTTCTTAACAGGTTGCTTGCAGGATATGACGCTCGAAGAAAAGATGGCTTACGCTCACAAGGTAGGTTTTGATGCCCTCGACGTTTCTTGCTGGCCAACGGATAACACCCGGGACTATTCTGGTAGTGACATCGACACAGAGAACTTAACCCCAGAAGGGGCTCAGGAAATCTTAGATTGGTGCAAGAAGTACGACATCACGATTTCAAGTTTGGCTTACTATGACAATATGCTGCATCCTGATCCAGCTACTCGTCAGCACTACTACGACCATCTGAAGAGCGTCATTGTTGCTGCTGGTATGTTGCACGTACCGTTGGTTGGTTGCTTTATCGGCAAGAACCAGAACAAGTCATTGGAAGAAAACTTTGATGACTTTGAGAAGCTATTTAAGGATGATCTTTGTCCCTTTGCCGAAAGCCATCACGTCAGTCTGATGATCGAAAATTGTCCGATGATCGGTTGGCAGAAGGATGGATTCCCTGGGACTTTCTCTTACTCTCCAGAACTGTGGGATGAGATGTTCCGACGGGTACCAAATAAGAACTTTGGTTTGAACTTTGACCCGTCACACTTGGTATGGCAAGGTATTGATTACCTGCGTGCTCTGCGGGACTACAAGGATCGAATTTTCCACATTGACGCAAAGGATATGCATGTTCACCAGGATGCTTTCTATAAGTATGGGATCTTTGGTAAGAAGCTACACCGGACCCAACCGGAAGACATTGGTTACTGGACTCCAGTGATCCCGGGCTTAGGTGACATCAACTGGAGCATCTTCTACAACGTTATGAAGGAAATCAGCTACAAGGGTGTCTTCAGCATTGAACATGAAGACCGTCGCTTTGCTGGCAACAATGACCAGATTAAGAAGGGGTTGGAATACTCTTATAACCACTTGAAGCCGATTATTACTGATTTTAAATAGATCATTGTTACGGACTGCAAGATAAAAGAGGATGGGTTGCGGCTCATCCTCTTTATTTGAAAGGGGTAATTAAGATGAAAAATTTAGTATTGATCGGCTATGGCGGCATGGGCACTCGTCATCTTGACCGTCTAAAAAACGTCAAGGAAATTGCGGTCAAAGGCGTCTATGATATTGACCCGCAGAAACAGACAGCAGCTAAAAAAGATGGTTATTATTCGTATAATTCACTAGTTGACGTTCTCAATGATTCAGCAGTCGATATTGTTTTGATTGCAACGCCTAATGATTCGCATAAAGAACTAGCAATACAGTCACTGCAACACGGAAAACATGTCATTTGTGAAAAACCAGTCACACTTTCCACTGCCGACTTGCAGGATATCCTTGATACAGCCAAGAAATACAATCGTAAATTTATGGTTGATCAAAACCGGCGCTGGGATGAGAACTTTCGAATGGTCAAAAAGATTGTGGATGACGGAGCCCTTGGCAAAATTTATGAAATCCGCAATATCATCAACGGTTCGCGAGGGATCCCAGGAGATTGGCGGCGCAATCCTGAACAAGGTGGTGGCATGGTTTATGATTGGTGTGTGCACATCTTGGACCGAATTTTGTGGCTGAAGAAGGGAATTAAGCTGCGTAGCCTTTACGCTGATCTTAGTTACCGGCTCGGCCATCAGGTAGACGATGGTTTCTACGTCGAGCTGCAGTTTGATGATGGGATGCGTTGTATTTTGGAAGTTGGCACAGCTAACTTCATTAAGTTGCCAGAATGGTACGTTGCCGGTTCCACGGGTACTATGGAAATTAAGGATTTTGAACTGCATGGTGAGTACGTCACTCTCAAGGGTGAATTGGCTAAGGATACGATTCCCGTCGAGGCGGGCGCCGGTTTTACTAAAACCATGGCGCCTCGGACCGACGGTAGTTTGGAACATCACCCGCTACCTAAGGTTGCAGTCGATGTTTGTGATTTTTACCGCAACTTCGTGGCTTGGATTGATGGTAAAGAAGAACCAATTGTGAAAAACAGCGAAGTGATGGATGACATGAAGATTATTCAGGCCATCTTTGATTCAGCTAAGGACAACAAGGTGATCCATTTTGACTAGTGACAGTGCGATGCTGGATTTCAAAGAGAGCCAGGCACCAAGGGTCGGCTTCATTACTAACTGTCTCAAAATGCCCTTTATTAAGAAAGTGAAATTAGCAAAACAACTGGGCTTTAACACTTTAGAAGTGGCATGCTGGCCGAAGGGACACCCGAAACAGTGCGACATTGATGCAGATCATTTTGACGTAACAACTATCAAAAACGTTCAAAATCTTCTTCAACAAACAGGCGTTTCCATCAGCTGCTTAGCCTATTATGATAATCTGCTGAGCGCTGATTTGACGATTCGCCATAACAATCAGAAACATCTCAAACACGTCATTGATCTAGCGTCAGCCCTGGGGGTGCCCTATGTTGGGACTTACGTAGGCCGGGACCTTAATCACTCTATTGCTGATAATTTCAGTATGTGTGCTGATACTTTCCCATCACTGGTTACCTACGCGGCCAATCATCATGTCACAATTTTAATTGAAAATTGTCCGATGCCAACCTGGGACCCAGAAGGCTTTCCAGCGACCATTACTTATACACCGGAGCTATGGGAGGAGCTGTTTCACATTATTCCGGATGAGCATCTCGCTCTCAATTTTGATCCCTCGCATTTGTATTGGATGCACATTGACTATCTTGCGGCAGCTAACCAATTTGCCGACCGGATTAAAAGTGTCCATGTTAAAGATGTGACGACGATTAATAATGATCTGGGTCGTTATGGCATTTATGGCAAAAAGGTGGATAAAAAACATCGTTATGATTATGGTTACTACCAAGCTACCGTTCCCGGTTATGGCGATATTAACTGGCTTCAATTATTTCGGGTTCTCCAGGATCACCATTATCGAGGACCATACGAAGTTGAATATAAGAATGGCAATGGCTTTGGTGTGATTTTGGATGATCAAAAAGGTTTGAGAATGAGCAGTCATTATGTCAGAGATATGTTGGGCCTTGCCAAAATTACTTCCTAAATTGTTGGAGCAGTTTTTATGTAAAACATCAAAAACAGCCATGCAGGATCCTGTTAAGAAATTCTGCATGGCTTTCTTTTTCCGAATTCAAGTTGCTGGTTAAGAAAATACAGAAGGAGTTGAGTGACATCGCATTTATTATCGCAATTATTCCTTCACTTTGTTGGGGATCTCTCGGCATTCTTTCCACCATTTTTGGCGGCAATGCTTCTCAGCAAACAGTGGGATTAACTTATGGAGGCTTGCTTTTTGGTTTGCTCACTTATTTTGGGTGGGTAGTGCCCCATCATTATTTCATGGATAGTAAATTAATCTGGATTGGGTTGATTTCTGGAATTTTGTGGGCCCTTGGTCAGGCTTTTCAGTTTTTGGCTATTAAGACCATGCATGGTGTTTCTATCGCACTTCCTCTGTCAATGACTAGTCAGCTGATTGGAAATGCGCTATTGGGAGCAGCACTTCTCGGTGAATGGACTAGCATTCAGCAATGGGTTGTGGGGATTATAGCAATTGGTTTGATCGTCAGCGGAGTCCTGATGATTCAAAAGCGTGATAACAAGAATAAAGCAACGCCATCAGGTGTGAACTGTCATGGATTATTCCAGGTCTTAGTTTCTACGTTAGCTTATATGGGATATTTTATTACTCCTCGGTTAATGCAACGCTGGCTGCATATTTCTAATAATATTGTTACAGCAGGCCACGGCATTAACTATATGGTGGCGATTGTCCTTCCGCAATCAATTGGGATGGTGATCGGCGCCTACTTATATGTTTTTCTAATTTCTCATGAAACAAAGTATCTTCATGCTCGACCCACTTGGCAAAATGTCATTGTCGGGGTTGTATGGGCTCTTGGGAATGTAACAATGTTTATCTCCATTGCCAACCCTCGTCTTGGCCAGGCCACTGCTACCACGCTCGGCCAGCTGGGGTTCATTGTGGGTGCTTTTGGTGGAATTTTTATTCTTCACGAACATAAAACTCGTTGGCAGCTAAAGATGATTGTTGGTGGTTCCATTATTGCACTGATCGGTGCTGTTATTATCAGTAATATCTCTTGGTTTGCTGCTTTAATCTGAATAGCTGGATGGACAGAAAGGCGCTTCTGTCCGTTTTTTATTTCTGAGAATTTACAATTCAAGTGCAACATAAATTAAAAAAATAACCCATAACGGGTAGAATTAGTTTAATAACCAAAT
>NZ_CANDNU010000048.1 GCF_947387495.1 Limosilactobacillus difficilis | reverse complement strand
AGGAATACCTGTGTAATACCCTAAATACTACTTCGTGTTCCCAGAAGCTCGGTCATTCATGGCCGAGTAGTTCACAAAATGATGGCCTTCATAGGTGAAAGCGAAGGGATTATTGACGTCCACTCCCCCGACGGCATTGACCACTTTGCGAAGAGTCCCCATGTTGGTCAAAGCATAGTAGTCGATTTTGGTGCCGACCAGCTCCCCAACTTGCTTCTTGGCCAGTTGCGGGCCGCCAATCGCGTAGGCCGCATTGATCTTGACGTACTTGCTGCCTGCCTTCGTGTTGACCTTGACGAGGGTGTCGCGAGGGATCGCCATCATCGTCATTTTTTGCTGATGGGGATTAACGGTAATAACCTCCATCGTATCAGTATTTCCCGCATAAGACGTTCCCCGGCCAAGGGCTCCCACGTCGGTCCCCATCACCAGCACACTAAATGGTCGCCGCTTTCCCAGTTGAAACTTTATTCACCGTGATCGCCCAGAGATGATAGCCGTAACCGACAATGACAAACATGGCTAGTAATAAAATGGCCGTCACAATTTTCCAATGGTGTCTTTCGTGTTGGGCTTGACGCCGTGATTCTTCTTGCATGTTGATCGCTCCTGTTTTCTTTCCAGGCCAGTCTACTCTCTTTTTTGCCATCAAAAAAAATACTAAATTATAATAGAAGATATTAAATTTTTAAATATCAAGGCGATAGTATGAACGTCAGACAACTCCAAGAATTCCTGGTAGTGGCCCAGGAGAAGCAAATCACGGCCGCCACCAAACGCCTCTACATGGCTCAACCACCCTTGTCTTACCAGATGAAACAGCTGGAAAAAGAATTGGGCACAAAACTGTTTACCCGCAATTCTTACGGCATCCAATTGACCGCCGCTGGCGAGAGCTTCCAACGCTATGCGCAAAAAATTGTCCGACTAGCCCAGTCCGCTGAAGAAGAGCTCAATCAAGAAAAGAAGGGCGAACTGGGGACTATCCACCTCGGTCTCATCTCATCGACAGGGTTCCTCATCCCTAACCAAGCGATGCAACAACTGACGACGTTTTATCCCGGCATCAAATTTGAAATTACGGAAGCTAACACGATGCAGCTGATCGACCAACTGACCAGCAACCTAATTGACGTCGCCATTGTTCGAACGCCCTTTAATACGCGTGGCCTGCGGGTTGCCGCCCTGTGCGACGATCAGATCGTTGCAGTTGGCGATCCTAACAGCTACCCGGTGCTGTCCCAGTCCCTGGCTATCAAGGCTTTCGACCACCAGCCGCTGATCATTTACCGGCGCTTTGCGGCCATCTTTAATAACTCTTTTGCCCAGTTGGGTATTAATCCCCATTATGTGGTCAAATGTGACGACGCCCGCACCGCCATTCAGCGGGCTAACGGTGGCATGGGGATCGCCCTCGTCCCACAATTATCAGCCCGCAGTTGTGCCCAAACAAAAATCGTCCCCATCACCGACCAGCCCTGGGATTCACAGATCCAACTGGTTTGGCAGAAAGAGACGCTTTTACAACCGGTCACCCGGAAATTCATTAACCTCTTGACTAATCCCGATTGAGATCCTTGGCTCCTTGGTCACGTTTGGCTAGCCAAAAGACCAGGCCCGTCGCCAGCAGGCAGTAGGCAAAAGAATTCCAGCCCAGGTTTGGCAGACTAGTATACTTCAACAACTGGCCACCTGACATGGAAGCCACCGCAATCCCGACGTTATAGAAGATGGCGCTAAAAGTCGAAGCCAGCGATAAGGAATCCGGGTACTGACGGGTCGCGAGATTCATGAAGAAGACCTGACTAGGCGATGCTGACATGGCAGCGGTGAGCGCCAAAATGAACAGCCAAGCTAAGCCGAGCCATTTAGTGCGCATGACGGTTGAAAAACTCGCAAACAAAACGAGGTTTAACAGATAAATATACTTCATGGCGCGAAAGCCCGGGCCAGCCGCAATCCGTCCGCTCGTCTGATTGGCAATGATATCGATGACCCCGAGTAAGCTCAAAATCAGACTTAGCTGAACGGCACTGAAGCCTAGTGATTGCCGAATTAACGGGCGGATATAAGTGTAATAACCGAAGAAGCTCGCCGCGGCAGAAATAATAAAGAAAATGCCAGCCCAGGTTTGTGGATCCCGAAAGATCACCAGCTGATCCTTATGCTTCGTCCTCTGCCCCGGCAAATTGTGGGGCAATAAATGCGCCGTGACCAGGATGGCAAAAAGGGTAATAGCCGCTACCATCACAAAGGCATCCTGCCACCGCCACCGGTGGGCAATCATCGTGCCAAGTGGGATTCCGATCACCGACGCAACGGAAAAGCCGGTATAGATATAAGCGACCGCGATTGATCGCTGTTTGAGATCGTCCGAAAGGCTATAGATGATCACTGACAAGAGGGACTCGATGGAACCGGCTACTGAAGCCGTGATAATCCGGGATAGATACAGGCACCAAAGATTAGGGGCAAAAGAGCTGAGAACTGTTCCGAAAAGAAAGACCAGCAACAAAGCCATCAAAAGCCGGTACCGGTTCAGGGAACTGGTGGCCATTGTCAAGAAGGGAGTCACGATGGCATAAGTCCAGGCAAAGACTGAAACCAGCAGCGAAATTTGGCTCAGTGATTCTTGATAAGTATGGGCAATCAGGGTCAAATTCCCGATCACCATCGATTCATTGCACCCCAGCATGAACGAAATGATCATGAAGAGAATCGCCAGAATCCGAAAATGATGTTGGCTGAGCTGCTGGTCCATCAGTTTTTCACTCCTATCTTTTTGAATTACTACCCTCATATTAATATAATTCCGTTTTCAGCATAAAGACAATCTCCCCGAGCAAGATCATTGCCTGCACAAAAGCCCCTCCGGAAATTTCACATCAAAAAGCCCCCAATTGCAGCTTATTTCCGCAATTGGAGGCATTCCAGGTTACTCACCCCAGCCGTCAGGAAGGCTTTATAAATCTTCGCCGACCGATTGGCTTACTTTGCCAGTTCCACCAACACATCGTCCAGGACCTGGTTAATGTCGCCCTTAATGGCCACTCCCTTATCCTCAATCTCCTGAGGCAGGAACTGGAAATCACGGTTAACCATGACGTCGTAGGCCTGCGGCAGGTTCTTGGTGAGGGCCCAGAATGGTTCTTGAATAAACATCGGTGTCATCCGGCCAACGCCGAGTTCGATAAAGAGGATCTTGCCATCATTCATGTTCTTTTCCAGATATTGAGAAATTTTGGCATATTCTTGGTGGTAACGGGTGCCTTCGAGGAAGTTGCCATAACCCCGTACCCACGGAAAGGCCTCAGCACCACAGTGAAGACACTTCGGAATCATTTCGGTTGGGATTGCCGTTCCGTCATCCATTGCCTTGACCATGTCCTCGACCGGCTGCACCGCGTCCCAAACATCGTCGGTACACTGCTGCGAGTACTGGAAAAAGCGGTGATCTCCCTGGATTTCGGCGACCTTGTCTTCCGGAAATTCCTTGATGGCCTGGGTATCCTGGTTGGTCGTCAAGAAGAAGTAGTCCTTGTCGCCAATGATCTTCTTCAGATCCTTATACGGCTGGCGGACCGGGGCGTGTTGCGTGGTGTAGAGGAAGGTCGCCAGATAACCCCAGAATTCTTCCCGCGTCTTCCATGGGTATTTCATCCCGGCAAAGTCCCCTTTAATCCCGTACTTTTTCGCAAATTTGCCAAAGTACTTGTAAAATGACGGGGTGTCCTTGTAGTAAAAATCACCGCCGCCAGCCGCCGAAAGACCCGAAGCGCCACCGATAACGATGTGGTCCGCTTCCTTGACCTTTTGGGCAAAGAGCTTGATCTGCTGGTCATAAGGCAGGGGCTTTTCCTCAGTCAGCTTCACGGC
Source organism: Limosilactobacillus difficilis (assembly GCF_947387495.1). GTDB lineage: Bacteria > Bacillota > Bacilli > Lactobacillales > Lactobacillaceae > Limosilactobacillus > Limosilactobacillus difficilis. Next base: position 7,350 of record NZ_CANDNU010000048.1, on the reverse strand, counting down.
CGTCCCACCCTGCGCATAGATGGAATAATAGGAACTGTAGTTCAGCTGCGTCTGCATCACCAGATTTTCATAGTTAAAGGTGTTGGTCTGGGATACCTTGGCGGCAAAATCATCGTTCGGGCTGGCAGCCTTAAGCTGAGCCAGGTTGCGGGCGATGTCGCCCTTCAATGCCAGGGAGCGTTTACGAATCGTCGGCAGGATGTTGATCTCCTTAGCGAGATTCATCGTGATGAAGAACCAGTACGGGAACTGACTAACCATTTCCATCATCGGCGCTTTCAACATCTGATTGTTCGCCCCGATTCCCAATTCCAGTTGCACGACCCCTTTTGGACGAAGCTTTCGTAGCTGTGCTGCTTTTGCTTCCATTCGGCCGAGTTCGTTTCCTTTCCCCAGAAGGTCCCTTCTACTTCCCACAGTTTATTTTCGTCAAAGCCGTTGAGCTCAAAGTGTGTGTCGGCATTCGACGTCAGGATGAAGTAGTCCTTATCGCCAATGATTGTTTTCAAGTCGGCAAAAACCGACGTTGGCTGGTAATCATCGACCATGTACTTGTGAAGTTCTTGCAGAAAACGCTAGTGGGCATCTGCAGGCAGTTTGCCGATTGCCCCTTGAATGATGTTTTGCACTCCATATTGATCCTGGAACGCGCTAAAGTGTTTCTTGAAGTCATCATTATTGGCAAAAATGTTGTAGCCTTCACTGATTGATAAACCGTTGCTGGCACTGATCAAAATCGCATCAGCCTTGTCGATAACCGCCTTCGCATCGTTAAATTCAGACATTTTATTTCTCCCTTTCCGACATGGTGTATAATTAAAGACACCTGTATTGAACTATGGCAACAATATAAAGCAAACCGGAATGGAAATTAAGAACAAAAGCGCCAACTTGTCCAGTTGACGACAGATTTGCAATTTCGTAGTGAAGCGGAGGATTTATCATGTCAAAAAATAAAATGGATCGGCGGACAATCTACACTCTCAACGTCATCAAAGAAGCCTTTTTAAAGCTGATCAATCAGGAAGAATATGCCAAAATCACTGTCACCCAGGTATGCAAGGAAGCTGACATTACCCGGTCAACTTTCTACATTCATTACAACAACCTCAACGATGTGCTCAACAAAGTCCTAGACGAAGCCCTCGCTTTTTCTGACGGTAATGTGCCCGCCGCGCAGCCAGTCATGGTCGGCGAAGACTCGCTCCTCCCGGCTTGTCAACGGATTACCGGCGCCCCAAAGTATCGCAAAATCCTGATGGACCCGGACCTCAGTGAATACATCATCGGCCGCATCGCCGCACACGAGCGGGACCGGGTTATCCCCGACATTCAGCGAAAAACTGGCTTGGACGATCAGCAGGCCGACATCCTCTTTCAGTACATGATTCACGGCTCCTTTGCCATCAACAAGCGCCACCATTTCACAAAGGACGCGGCGTGGTATCAGGAGGTCAAGATGCTGAATGATTTTGTTAATGCCGGCTACCGGGCCTTTAAGAAGAGTGGGCAGTATTAATAAGTCTGGCGACCGCTATTCCAACTTCGCGCCGAACGTCAAATTAGATATGCCTGGTAATTAATTAAACTCTAAGGATTGAGATAACCTGCCACGTCGATCTCAATCCTTAGAGCTTTTTTGATACAAAAACCACCCCGCAATGTTAGCTATACCTAACATCACGAGGTGGTTTGTCTGCAATTAGTGCTGAGCCACTAAGATATCACTTCATCTGCTGGTCATACCAATTCTTGGCAACCGTCCGATAGTTTTGCCCATCAACACTGACCTTCTTGTTCAATTGAACTAATTGCTTAGTAGTCAATTTTGCATCCACTTTGTTGAGGGTTGTTGCCATCTTCGGATATTCCTTAGCTGCTTGCTTGTTAGCAACTGGTACCAAGTTGTATGGTGGCCACAAGTGCTTATTATCCTTAAGCAGGGTAAATTTGCTGGTAGCTAGCTGACCGTCCGTGGTCGAAACCGGGGCTGCATCAGCCTTGCCCTTTGCCATGATCTGGTAGAGCAAGCTCGTATCGTAATCCTTAATGGACTTAAAATGGAATTTGCCATAGGTTTTGTTCATCCCCGGCAAGGCATCCGCCCGTTTTTCGAATTCACCCTGCGAGGCAAAGCGAATTTGCGAAGCATGCTTCTGCAAGTCGCTCAGATTTTTAATGTTGTACTTCTTAGCGACACTAGTCCGCATACCAACTCCCTGTCGATCATCACCGGGAGCGTACTTAAAAGTCGTCAAGCCGGCCTTATTAGCTTCAGCTTGGGCCATTGAAGCCATTTGCTTTTCGGATTTGCCATGACCATTCTTGTGGTTATAAGCCTCGACAATGGTTCCCGTGTAGTCTGGGTAGACATCGATTTGCCGTTTCTTCGCGGCATTATAAACCACCGAGTTCGAAATGTTAGGTTTGCGAGTAACCTTGTAGCCCGCATGTTCCAAAGCCAAGGCATAAATCTCGCTAACTGTTTTGCTCTCGGTTAACGCCTTCGAGCCGACGACAATCGGCTTGTTCGAAGCAGCATTAGCAACAGGTGCGACAGCGCCCAGGCTTAAAACGGCAACGGCCGCCACCGTCACGCCCTTGATCAATCCTTTGAACTTCATTCAATCATCTCCTTGTAACTGTTTAAGTTCTTTCTCTTATCAACTTCGTTATTAATTTAATGCATATCAAGGATTCTGTCAAGAAAATAGTTAAATGATGCTTGAGTATTGTAACTAGATTAATTACAATAGGAATCATTAAGGAGGCTCGCCAATGAAAATTTCAACGCGTTTCAGTGACAGCATCCATATTTTAGCGTTCATTGAAACTTATAAGGGGAAGATCCCCTTAACCAGTTCTAACATTGCGTCTAGTATCGAAACTTCGCCAGTCGTTGTCCGCCGACTAATGGGCAAGCTCCGCAAGGCGAAGTTGCTTTGTACCACCCATCGGTCAGCCAATCCGAAACTGGCCAAATCCCCCGCAGATATTTCCCTATACGATGTCTTGTTGGCCGTTGAGGGCAACGTCCACCTCTTCACCGTGGATCAGAAAACTAATCCAGAGTGTATCGTTGGGGGCAATATTCAGGCAACATTAACCGAATACTATCAGCAAGCTGAAACAGCGGCTGAAGCGAAGCTAGTTACTATTAAATTGCAAGATATTTTAGACACGATCATGGTTCGACAGGCCCAAAAAGAGGCTCGCCAACGAGAGGAGAATGAGTAATGAAGTACATGATTACAGGTGCTACTGGCCATTTAGGGCGGCAAGTAGTCAGTCAATTGAGCAAACTCCAGCCGAAAGCCAACATTCGCTTGGGGGTCCACACCCCGGCCAAGGCCAGTGATTTCAAAAAGGCCGGCTACGAACTAGCAGCCATCGACTACAATGACGTCGCCAAAATGACGGCCGCCTTCCGCGGGGTTGACGTGTTGATTTATATTCCGAGCATCACTTACGACGTCCAGCAGCGCATTAACGAATTTGAAAATTCATTAAAAGCGATCAAAGCGGCGGGAGTCAGCGCGCTTGTCGACGTTAGTTTCATCGCTGATCAAGCCAACAACCCCTTCCAAATGGCTGGCTACTACGCTTATCTCCCGGCCCGCCTGGCATCCAGCGGTCTTGATTACGCCGTCGTCAAAAACGCCCTCTACGCTGATCCCTTAGTTCCCTACCTTCCGGAACTCATCCAACGCCACAAAGTCATTTACCCGGTCGGCGATCAGGCGATGTCGTTCATCAGCCGGCAGGATAGTGCCGAAGCCATCGCTAACGTGGCAGTCCGGCCATATCTGCGCGATCGCGGGCAAAACTACCTGCTAACGATGCGGCAGAATTACAACATGGTTGAACTCAGCGCGATCATGTCCCAAGTGACTGGCAAGCAGATTGGCTATGCACCGACGACCTTCAAAGAATTCGCCAACATCTACCGCTCCGAGGGCGATGGCGATGAACTCGGTTCCATGTACCAGGCCGCGGCGATGGGACTCATGGACAAGGTGACGAACGACTTTCAGCATATCACCGGCCATCAGCCACAGACGATGACCGCCTATCTTAAAGCCCATTACCACCCAAATGAGAACCAAGATTAAGCTCAATTCCCGCTTTCAAAGGACAATCTCTTATGATGCAGCAGATCATTCATTACTTTCAAAATAACAGCAGTCAATACTGGCACTATGCGATGCAGCATGTCGGGCTGAGCATCATCACACTGGTCATCTCGATGGTGATCGCTCTGCCACTAGGGTATCTAGGGTCCCGCAATCGCGCGGTAGCTGGTTTTTGTACCGCCTTCGCCCAGATTTTACGAATCATCCCCAGTCTGGCACTGCTTTTCCTGCTGATCCCTTTTATCGGGACGGGCTGGTTGCCAGCGATTATCGCCTTGGTCGTTTTGGCACTGCCGCCGCTGATCATCAATACCATCCTCGGCTTTAACGAGGTCAGTCCGCTCTATAAAGAAGTGGGCCAGGCACTGGGAATGGACCAACGCCAATTGCGGCGCCAAATTGAAATCCCCCTCGCCCTACCGTACATTCTCAACGGGATCAAGCTAGCCCTCGTGGAAATCATCGCCAGTGCCACCCTGGCCACTTACATCGGCGCCGGCGGACTGGGCACGCTGATCTTCACCGGCCTCGGTTTATATAATATGTCCTACGTCATCATCGGTGGGGTCAGCGTCGCGCTCCTGTCCCTCATTTCAATGCTCGGCTTTGATTACATCATTAAGAAGGTGCAGCAATGACTAATCCAGCTATTCAGTTTGAAAATGTTAGTAAGAAATACGGCAGCAACACCGTGATCAACCACCTGAACTTTACGATTCCCGCCGATTCACTGGTGACGATTCTCGGCTCTTCCGGCTGTGGTAAAACCACTACCCTCAAGATGATCAACGGTCTCATCCAACCAACCAGCGGAACCGTCAGCATTGGTGGGCAGCCGTTAGATGAGTGGAACCTGATCGATCTCCGTCGGCATATCGGCTACGTGGTCCAGCAGATCGGCCTTTTCCCACACATGACCATTGCCGACAACATCGGGGTGGTCCCGAAAATGCTGGGCTGGAACCCGACAAAGATCCAGCAGCGGGTCAACGAACTCTTGCGACTAGTCCAACTGGAGCCCCAGCAATTCGCCAGCCGCTATCCCAGCCAGCTTTCCGGTGGGCAGCAGCAGCGGGTCGGTGTGGCACGCGCCCTCGCTGCCAACCCGCCATACGTTCTCTTCGATGAACCTTTTGGCGCCCTGGACGCCCTGACGCGGCTTAGCTTGCAAAAAGAAATCAAGCGAATTCACCAGACGTTGCAAAACAAAACCTTTCTTTTTGTGACTCACGACATTAATGAAGCCCTCTTTTTAGGCGAAAAGGTGATGGTGATGCATCACGGGCAAATCGAGCAATTTGCTACGCCAGCCGAAGTAGTCAACCACCCCGCAACGGCCTTTGTCAAAGAGCTCCTGGGAACCGTCCGGCAAAACCAAGCATTATGGGCAGGTGACCGCGATGAGTAATTACTGGCAAGCCAATTGGCCAACAATGCTGACGGACGTCCAGCAACATGCCGTCATGGTGCTTTCGTCATTAGCCATCGCTGCGGTGATCGCGATCATGTTGGTCCTCTTCCTGCTCCACCGGCCGCATTGGCTCGACGTTTTAGTCTACCTCTTCTCGTTGCTTTACTCGGTACCGAGTTTTGCTTTCTTCGCTATCCTCCTGCCTTTTTCAGGCTTGGGGATGAGCAGTGCCATCATAGTTTTGACCGTCTACTGCGAATATATCCTGCTGCGTTCCTTCATCACCGGCATTCAGGGAGTCGATCCTAGTTTAATAGAAGTTTCCCGTGGCCTGGGGATGACTAATTGGCAGATCTTTGCGAAGGTACAATTACCCCTCGCATTGCCCGCCATTTTCAGCGGCATCCAAGTCGCCCTCGCTTCCACAATGGGCATTGCGACGATTGCCGCCACGATCAATGCCGGCGGCCTCGGTCAGCTGCTCTTCGAAGGACTTCAGAGCCAACAGGCAGTTCCCATTTTATGGGGAACCTTGTTGACGATGGCTCTCACCCTAGTTTGCGCCGGCATTGTTTGGCTGATCAAATGGTCGCTGACACACCGCTGGCAAAATGTGCTGCTACAACAAAAGTAAATAACAAAAAGCATGGCTTTGGGTGGCCATGCTTTTTCTGCGCCAACAGGCAATCATCTTTTCAAATAATACTTTAAGCACACTGACAAAATAGCTAAAAACACTATTATATAAGTCCTGAAATTCCTTATTTCAGATGCACTATTTTGTTAATCGTTATTCAGTGTGTCAAATATTATGAGGCTGCTATTTTCAGTGCAACAATCAATTTATCGGTGCAAAATTAGCGAATTTTGCACCGATAACTCATTTATTGCACTGATATTGCACCGAAAAGCATATTAACAATTAAACAAAAAAGTTAGATAAAATCGAATAATTAAGCTGCTAAGGTATGAATCCGGTATTCGACTGGAGTCATACCTTTTGTTTTTGAAGAAATGGATATATTGAGTGGATAATTTCTGCAATTCGGCTAAATCCCGGCATGGCGGAAAACCATCCAGCAATTCGGTCTTAAAAAGATGAAAAAAGCTTTCAATCGGGGCATTATCTAGGCAATTGCCTTTCCGCGACATGCTTTGAACAAAGTTATTATCTGCCAATTTCTGGGTATAGTAATTCAGCTGGTAATGTCATCCTTGATCAGAATGAATGATTGGATGGGCATTGCTCGTCGCCTGTAAGGTCACCGCCGACTGAGCCAACTAGGTAGCCGCAGCCGATTCAGTCTGTTCGGTATCCGTCGTCTGCTCACTGGCTGACGTTGCCGCATGAGCCAGTGAGTACCCAGCCCATATTTGGAGGGTTGTGCCCAATAGTACAGAAGCAACTCCCACAGACAATTTGCGAAGGGCATAATGCGACTCTTGTCAGCTAATTAAATGCTGATCAATAATTGGCCGATTATTTTTTGAAACCATTAATAGAATCCACCTTTCAAATACTACACTTTAAATAATTGTTAGCCAAATTTTAAAGGAATGATAACAAATTTTTTAACTCCAAGAATAAATTTCATTTTGTCCAAAACGAGTGTAGATCATACTAATATTTATCATCTGGATTTTATTCCCATGGCTTGAGGCCAATGGTGATGGGCACTATAATAATTGCGAATCTATATATTTTTGTTTGATATCTAATTTTTAAATTTTTTCTAAATTTCAAGAATAAGTTAGCCACTAAGCTGAAATAAATAGCACTGACCAATTAATTATTGGTTGATGAGA
>NZ_CANDNU010000047.1 GCF_947387495.1 Limosilactobacillus difficilis | reverse complement strand
ATGATACCTGATGTCACGCCGAATGGCGTTTTTTATTTGCCACCAACTGGGTGGCTAACTTCATTCTATAATCCACCTAATAAAATATTATTCTTCTTTTCTAAATTAATAACAAAAAACACTCCAATTATTAACTAATCAAGGTGCCCATTGTGGAGTGAAATGATTCCGCTCCTGCATTTAATAACATTATTATAACAAAAACGCCCAAAGAACATTTTTAACCTAAAAAAGAGCTTGGCTACCAAAATCACCAGGCTCCTTCTATATGCATTTATTCATCATCGGTCAGCTTACCAACTACCGGCAACCCTGACAGAACACTATCCTTATGTGGCGACTTATTCCACAGCACGTCAGTCAAATCCCGCCCAGCGAGGTTGCCATGGTGTTTGCCGCCTTTCCAGGCGTCCTTGCCAGACACATCATAGACGGTCCCATCAACCGCAACGTATGCTGGTTGACCATTTTGACCATCAAATTTAGCTAATTCTGCTTTACTAAACTTTTTCATTTATTAGGATCTCCTTGCATTGTCTGCCTTTATTTTACCGCGATTTATCAGTCGCTTCAAATCCAAGCGGTTGCTAGTCGCGAATGGCACGGATCATTTGAACGGTATAACGGCCGGTAAAGTTACCCGCCGTTACCTTGTAACCATCAACCTGCGTTTTAACCTCATTAGTTTCCATCTCGACAACTGGCGTCGTTATCTTGGTAAGCTCAACTGGCCCCTTCGCTTGCAAGGAGGATATCTACTATGAACAATGAAGATTATGAAGAAGAACTCAACAATTGCCCCGGTTATCCCTATTGCTTAGGTGATTGGGGCCCCGATGGAGAAGACGAAATAGACCACGGGCTCGACCCGGATGCACCGATGGACTAAATAAGGAGTGTGTGAATCATGACTGATGAGAAGTTTAGCTATAAGAATTGTCTAATTTATTTAATTCAATTTGACCTCGAAGAAGCTAAGGCAAACTTACGATTTGCCAAGCAAAACCGCAAGCTGGTCAAAGAGCGCTTAACCGAAGTAATGCCCAACTTGTCCTACTACGAGCGGTACCGCGACATTAATGATGAACTTCCTTGTGAAGAGTACATCTACAATCACGCCAAGAGCGAAGCTGATGACCTCGTACGAGCCAAGCTCAACCTTGACCGCGAGATTGTTTACGACAAAGCTCAAATCAAGAAGTTTAAGACTATTCTGAAAGCCCGTGATGCACAATGACATCCTCTTATGAAGACAACGTCTTAAAGATTTCCGGTGGTTTTCAATATCATCATTGCCGTATCATCCGCTCCTTTGTTTCCGTCCCGGAGCTGGTCCCCGGCGGAGTCAATGGACATCCTGTAATGCTTACTATCGACGGTACACCCTACATCACCGACCAGGGTCAGAAGTACGTTAACCCAAATGATTCTTTCAATCCGCTCATTTGTCTCTTTGTGTGGATGGAGGATTATGACCAAGATAATGTTTTGTGTCACTGGATTGTCCGCTTCCGCTTGTGTGATAGTAGCGGCTTCCTTAGAAACCAAGACTACTATAAACAGCTTGACTCACTAGCTCGAGCACTCACTGGTATCCCGGATGGTTTCCAGGATGTCTCGCCTTTCCACTTGGACTATAACGACCCCTTACCAAAAATCTCCGCTATCAGCCGTCGGCTTAACTCCTGCCGCGATTCTTACTTTTCGGCGGCCGACGCTATCCAGCAAACGACCCCGAGCGACCCAATGACCGAAAAGCCCAAAACTTTCCACGCTTGGGCTTTCAAGCGTGAGACGCCAAGTGTCCACTTTCACGATTGGGCCGACAATGAAGACCTCGAGTTCTTGAATTTTGGCGAAACAAAGCCGATAAAAGTCCTCGGTTCGTCATTGATTGACCACTTGCCTTATCTTCATTTCACCGCTTGCCTAACAGATGGATTCTCAAATGCCATCAGCTATCAACTTATCAACTGGTCCATTCGTCGCGGGTATGACCAGCTGGCAAGCCTGTGGGATACCACCAGCAACTGGGGAAGATCGCCATACGTTTCCGGGCCTGATTTTTAGTGTTACTGGCCAACGCCGATTAAGCCAACCGAGCCCTATTTTGAGGATGAAAAGTGGACGCGCACAAATGAAATCCGGGGATACTGGCGGTCACTCCGGGCCGCCGGGGCTGACTTACGGCCGAGTGATGTGTACGCCCCCGTTGTTTTACCGAAAATTAAGGCTACACCAGCAATTGACAATCTGATTGACTTTAGCCGTGTATCAGAAGTCCGTTTAGCTGAAAAGCTGACCGGCAAGAAATTTCAAATGTAAATAAGAAAGGATGAAATCTATGTTACCTTTAAAAGTTAAATTTAACTTGAGCTCTTTTATCATTGCACACAAGGACGGCTCACGTGAGACCTTTGATAGCTCCCTTGCTGACGCCTATGCAAGCCTCAAGGACGGCGATATAGTCGCCTACTCTAACCTTGGTAAACCATATCAAGACACGCCTTTTATGTCTTGGGTCCCCGTCATTATTGATGCCGAGAACTTACACGATGCTCGCCCGGTCATCCGTCAGCTATCTAAAGAGCACGCGTTGGCCGTTGGGCGCTTATCGTCTAAGCAAGTTGTGCTGTCTTTCCCACTCAACCGTAACTTTCCAGTTGCCGGGAGTGACCGTTTGGACTATATGACGGTATACCAAGCGCTACTTTCTTACTATGCGGGTGTGGTAAAGACTACGGCTAAAGATGCTGGGGTTGAACTCAAGGTCCACCGGATGCCGTTCTTAACTACGCCGGCTAGTGAAACTGTCAACCTTGTTCAAGAAGCTTTACGTTTTACAAAAGCAAACGCAAGTCTTAAAGAAGAGCTTGGAAAAGCCAAACACGTCAATGATACTAAGCGTGTTGCCGAGCTTAAAAAAGCACTCAGCACCAGCACCATCCCAACATCTCCAAAGATGAATCCTTTCCAGATGATGGACCGGTTCATGAGCCATGGAGACTATAACCGTACCTTGATAGTTCCGAAGGCCATTCACTACAGCTGTTTAACTCGCTCGTTTGTGTCTAACTTTAATCATAATCTCAACTACGCGAACGCGGTTAATAGTGAAGTTGAACACCTTCTTTTCTCGCTAGTAAAAGCTGTTTACTTGCACTACCAAAAGGACACTAAAGAAGCTGAAAATACTTTACGTGACATGGGAAAAACCGTTGAGCGGATGAACCCTTATGACGGTAGCTGGGATACCTCATTCGAAGAGCTAGTTCAAGATCCATACCAAGTTTACGGACTAAAGCAAGAATGGAGCCTAAAGTTTCACGATAGCAAGACTTGGATTGTGCCAACAGAAACGCTGATGAAAATGATTCGTGCTGATATCTCCGATATCAAGAAGCCAAATATTCGTATGATTACCGTTGGCAAGAAGGATGAAAAAAAGCGTCCAAAGGCAGAGATGGTTTCTAATTACCAGCTGGAAATTGTCAACCCTCGGATTTGTGGCCATTCTTTAGCTTACAACCGCGTCAGCAAGCAAATCGAGTTTTTGCACGCGATTGATACTCAATACGTACACGCTCGCTATGAAAAGCGTGACGATGATGGTACCGTGACCGACGTTGACCGCAACCGGGCTTTTCCTTTAGATGATAAGGTCATTGGACAAATCGAAACGGGCCTTGAGCAAGTCGAAGGTAACGTAATTTCACAACACGGGATGCTTAAAGCTATCACCGCGGTTGCTCAGCAAAACTCTTACGATCCCGTCAGCAGTTACATCGACTCACTCCCCGCTGGGACGGCAAAGAACGCCTGAAGACAATGTTCATCAATTTTTTGGGTGTTCCAGACAATAAAATTATGCGTCATGAATCAGAAATTTTTGGTATTGCCGCTGTTTACTTGGGGTTAAATCCCGGCGGAAAGTTCGACCAGATGTTAGACCTTATCGGTACACAGGGGGTTGGTAAGACCACCTTTTTAATGAAATATTTCAACTCCTTCGGCAAGAAGGGATTAGACTCAACATGGCCGCGGGATAACTTTGATTGGTACCTCCAAGGTATCCGGAGCTTCGACCAAAAGGATGACAATTTAGCGATGGCTGGTATGCTTTGTGTTAATGACGATGAAATGACGGCTTCCAAGAAGAGCGGCGTTGAAACTCTAAAGCAAATCGCGAGTGCTCCCTTCTTTAAGGTACGTAAGCCGTACGACACCCTCCCTACCAAGATTGAAAGAACTTTTATTATGTGCCGTACTAGTAACCTAACTCAAAATCAATACAAGGCCTCACATGGTCAGCGAAAGTTTTTGCCTTTCCTTATCAGCAAAGACCGCCACACTATGGATTGTGCCGGCCCAAATAGCGTCATGACTCCATCTTTCGTTGATCAATGTTGGGCCGAAGCTTACTACAAATACCGCCAGCTCAAAGCCGACGGAAAGCTCATCAGTTTCTTTAGCCTAAGCGAAGAAGAGGAAGACGACCTCAAAGAAGCTCGTGTGTCTCTTCACTATATCAACGACCTCAAGATTGATACTATCGGTTTTGTCAACGAGCGTCTTGCGCGTCAAGGAGGCAAAGGCCCCGTATCCTTTACGACTGGTGAGCTAACCAAGTATCTTACCAAGGATGAACGGGAAAACCTCCCGCTTGCCCGTAAGCTCCAACCTATTCTCACGAATGATTTGGGCTTTAAGAACACCCTGGTAGGCAAGGGCATCACCCGTCGGAGTGGCTACATATCCACGGATGAAACCAAGAAGGATTTGAAGCAGCTCAATGACGACTTAAAGAAAATGTAACCTTGTAATTCTTGAAAGGATGATATCATTGGTATATACCAATGATTCTAATAAAAAAAGCGCTCGCCATTTATGCGAACACTTCCTCCGTGTATCCGTACCTCACTATGAAACGATGGTGAAACTTGCCGGTTCGCCATCATCGCCCTCATTTGACGGGATGCCCGGGCCTACCGGTTTCAAGCAAACCGACGCGGCCATGGAGCGTTTTGCCGAGCAAAAAGAAGCGCTACACGCTACCGACCAAGTAATCGCAGCACTTCCTAAAACGTCTCAAATAGTTCTCCGTGGATTAATTGAAGGACTGCCAGAACACTCCATCGCTTACCGTTGCAGGTATGGCCACAATAAATATTATAGCAAGATTTGACCGCACGCACTTCATCTTTTCTCGCTATACTACCCGCTTGCGCATTTTGACGAGAAGGACACACCAGCATGACCAAAAAAAGCACCTCTCAGAAGGTGATTTTTATTTTGGTATCGATTTTATACATGTGACAAAGTGTGACCTAAATGTGACCTGCTTTTCTTCCTTTGTGGGGCGCAACCTGTGAATATACACAACATCATAGAAAATATGCGTATATTATACATTTTAGATATTCGCCTCAAAAGGCCTCTGCATCGGCCTCAATCGCTTGATCGGCTTACCTTTGGGTCACCCGACCCGTTGCATAATCAATTTCAATATTCCTCTAGACATTCGGCACGCTAACGTCAAGGTCAGTGATATTCATGACTTTCTAATCAACGATGCTCACGTCTCACCACAAATTGTCAGGCAGTACATCAATTTGTCAGCAGCGGAGCTTGAAGACATCCAGGCTCAGATGCTGCAGTTAGCCTTTCAAAGTTGACCAATTGAATAAGTACACAAAAAGCAGGAGCTAGAGAAGATCACTAGCTCCTGCTTTTGCTGTCGATTCTATTTATCCTGGCCAAAGTGGACTCCGCCGGCCGACTTGTTAAGCCGGTTCATGTAGGCTAGACCGAGCCCCTCTGCTGGAAAGGCCTGGCAGACAATCGCTTTGACGTTATGCTGGTCGTCAAATTCACGCAAACCATCGAAGAGCCGGGCACTGGCATCTTGGACGCCAGTCCCCAAGGAAAATTGAATGGCATTCATCGGTAAAACCGTATGCTGCAGAATCTTTTCCTCCGCCATCATCCCGACATCAAACGGCTGTTTTTTAATCCAGGCAACGACCTGCCCCCAGTCGGTACCGGGATCAACTACGTAAACCTGGGCTGCCGGCGCATAGTGCTTGTACTTCATCCCCGGAGCCTTCGGAATCTCGTGTTTGCCGACCTTATGGTGATTAAGGTCGATTGAGTCGATGACATCTTCGATCATCTGCTTAGTAACGGCACCCGGCCGCAAAATAACCGGATGATCACCTGACATATCAAGAACAGTCGATTCTACGCCCACCCGTGTCGGACCGTTATCCAAGATGCCGGCGATCTTGCCAGAAAGATCGTGGTAAACGTGTTGGGCCGTCGTCGGACTCGGCTTGCCGGAAGTATTGGCAGAAGGGCCGACGATTGGCCGCCCTGCTTTCTTAATCAGGTCCAGCGTCGGCTTGCAATCTGGGAAGCGAAAGGCCGCGGTTTTAAGGCCACCCGTCACCGTCTTGGAAAGCGAACCCGGCTTAATCTTGAAGATCATCGTCAGGCTTCCTGGCCAAAAGTGCTTCATCAGCTTGTACGCGTTGTCTGGAATATGCTGAGCATACTTTTCAGCCATTTCAACTGAACAAATATGAACGATCAAGGGATTGTCACTCGGCCGTCCCTTCGCCAGGTAAACCTGCTTGACCGCTTTTTCGTTCGTTGCGTCCGCCCCGAGGCCGTAAACCGTCTCGGTCGGAAAAGCCACCAGCTGACCTTCTTGAATCAGTTTTGCGGCCTGATCAATCTCATTTAAGTGAAAAATTCGTGTATCCACTTTTTCTAGTCTCCTCTTTTTTCCAAACCACCACATATTCTAATCATCCTCATTCGGTCTGCCATGTCATGCTTGGTCGTCACGGACCAGCCCGGTAATAGTTGCTTTGCTAGGTGCTGGATCGATTGTTCCTGGTCATAGCCCGTTTCGCCATAAAGCCTGCCTCCCTCACGCAGGTGGACCGGCAACTGATCAAAGAGACGCCGGTAAAAATCCAACCCATCTGACCCGGCAAATAAAGCTAAAGCAGGTTCGAACTCAACAACAGCCGCATCCATCGCCGGGCGAGCAGTCGTCGCCACGTAAGGCGGATTGGTCACGATTAAATCGAATTTTTGCTCCACCAGCTGGCTAAATAAGTCACTTTGCAACTGGGGCAAGTGCGTGCCTAACCGCTCCTGATTGCGGGCCGCTATCTTCAGTGCCGCGGCGGAAACATCACTGAGGGTCACCTGCCAAGTGGGCCGTTCTAAAGCTAGGGTAATGCCGATCACGCCGCTCCCCGTACCCAGGTCAAGGACTTTCAGGTCCTTTTTGGCAGGTTGCGTCTGCAAAACCCATTCCACCAGTTCCTCAGTTTCACTTTCTGGTACCAACACGTCGCTGTTAACCTGGAAAGTTCGGCCATAAAAAGGTGCCAGGCCCACTACGTACTGTGGCGGCTCGTTGTTCAGCACCCGTCGGATTGCCCGTTGGAACCAGGCCCATTCATCTTCGGGCATTTCATCGCGTTGATGACTCAATAGAGCCGTCAAATCCCAATCATGCTTCATCAACAGCATGAACCGGGGCGCATCTGGATCGACCGGCGTCTCCGTCACTTGCTTCGCGGCCCAACGCAAAGCTGCAAAATAAGTCGGCCTACTCATTCTTCAGGTCTTCGAGCTTCTTCGCTTGATCGGCAACGATCAACGCATCAATGATCTCATCCAATTCACCGCTCATCACCCGGTCGAGCTTGTTGATCGTCAGCCCGATCCGGTGGTCAGTAACCCGGTTTTGCGGGTAATTGTAGGTCCGAATCCGCTCAGAACGATCGCCGGTCCCAATGGCGTTCTTTCGTTCGGCATTGTACTGGTTCTCTTCTTTTTGCTTGTAGTAGTCGTAAACCCGCGCCTTCAAGATCCGCATCGCCTTGGCCCGGTTCTGCTGCTGAGAACGCTCATCCTGCATCGCTACCACAATCCCGGTCGGCAAGTGGGTCATCCGGACAGCGGAACTAGTCTTGTTGACGTGCTGACCACCAGCACCAGAGGACCGGTAGACGTCCACTCGAATGTCCTTTGGATCGATCTTGATATCGACGTCCTCTTCTTCCGGCATCACCCCAACCGTGGCAGTCGACGTGTGCACCCGGCCAGCCGATTCAGTAACCGGTACCCGTTGAACCCGGTGGGCCCCGTTTTCAAACTTGAGCTTGGAGTAAACTTTCTGACCGGAGATCATCAGCACAATTTCCTTAAAACCGCCGACTTCGGTTGGACTCTGGTCAACGACTTCGACCTTCCAGCCCTGGCTTTCTGCATAGTGGAGGTACATATTGTAGAGATCGGCTGCAAAGAGGGATGCTTCGTCCCCGCCAGCAGCACCGCGAATTTCCATAATGATGTTTTTATCATCATTAGGATCCTTAGGGAGGACAAGAACCAAGAGCTCGTCTTCCAACTTCTTTTGTTGCTCTTGTGAATCCGCAATTTCTTGCTTGGTCATCGCCAGCAATTCATCATCATCGATATCTGCCAGCATTGCCTGGTCATCTTCGATCGTCTTCGTGACCTTTTGGTATTCCTTGTATTTTTCGACGGTCTCCCGCAAGCTTCCCTCTTCCTTGGAAAGCTTCATGAAGCGCTGGGTGTCAGCAATCACTTCCGGGTCGGAGATCAGTTCATTCAACTCGTCGTAGCGGTCAACAACCGCTTGCAACTTATCAAAAATCTTTTGCATATCCATTGTTAATCATGCTCCTGTTGCTTTAGTAAGGGGTGGAAATAGTGCTTGCGACAAACCGGATAATAAGACTCATTGCCGCCAATCTGAACCTGCTCACCCTCGTAAACGGGCTTGCCATCGTGGATGCGGAGGTTCATCGTGGCCTTGTGTGGACAGAACCAGCAGATGGTCTTCATTTCCTCGATCTTGTCCGCGTAAATTAAAAGGTACTTTGATCCTTCAAATAACTCATTTCGGAAATCATTTTTCAATCCGAAAGTCATGACCGGAATCCCCAGTTCATCCACAATCCTGGTCAATTGTAAGACGTGCCGTTTGAGCAAAAACTGGGCTTCGTCAATAAGCACGCAATAAATGCGGTGATCCAAACCCTTCACCAGTTGATAAATATCGGTCTCCGGCATCACCGGCGTCACTCGCCGCTTCAGGCCGATGCGACTGGCGATGATCCCGACACCAGATCTGGTATCAACCCCGCTGGTCATAATTTCAACCGGCTTGCCTTGCTCCTCATAATTGTGAGCAACCTTTAAAATATCAATCGACTTGCCAGAATTCATCGCGCCATATTTAAAGAATAACTGTGCCAAGACATCCTGCCCCTTTTATTTGCATAGTAACTTAATTATAGCGGAAAGCTCCGGTGAAGAAAAGCAGCAGCCCCCGCGACTTCACATCACTTTTCTTTTCCTTAATTGCGGGTTAAAATTAAGGCCTGAAATGACGAAACGAAAGGAAATCAATATGACTTTAAGAAGTGTATTCGCTGAAACCGTGGGCCGCAGCAGCTACTGGTTCCTCCACACCTTTATGCACGGGGGCAGTTCGCTGCCGGGCAAGTTAACGCTCAAACTGGATCCGCAAATCCTGAAGGCCTTCAGCAAGAAATACGACCTGGTGATTGTAACTGGGACGAACGGCAAGACCCTGACGACGGCACTGAGCGTGCGCGTGTTGCGGCAAAAGTACCCACAAGTGCTGACTAACCCGACCGGTTCCAACATGGAGCAGGGCATTGTGACGACCTTCATCACCGCTCCACGGCCCCACAAGAAAGGTCTCGCCGTCCTCGAAGTCGACGAAGCCAACGTCGTGCTGGTTTGTCGATACATCACCCCGGTTGCCTTTATCTTCACCAACCTCTTCCGGGACCAGATGGACCGTTACGGCGAAATCTACACCACCTATGAAAAGATCCTCAAGGGGGTTCGCTTAGCACCCAAAGCGACGATCATTGCCAACGGGGATGAACAGCTCTTCAATTCCCGCGACCTGCCCAACCCGGTCATTTACTACGGTTTTGATCACGAACACCACGATGATCTCCGCGCGCCAGCCAACACCGACGGACTGCTCTGCCCCAAGTGCCAGCACATCCTGCACTACCATTTGCGGACCTACTCAAACTTGGGCGACTACTTCTGTCCCCATTGCGGCTTCCACCGGCCAAAATTAACCTACGCCGTCACCAAGATCGTGGATCAGACACCAAATAGCTCAACCTTTGAAATCGACGGGCAAGAGTACCGGATCGCAATCGGTGGTACCTACAATATCTACAACGCTCTCGCCGCTTATGCCCTGGGCCGCTTCCTCGGCGTCAGCCAACAACAAATCAAGCACGCTTTTGAAGCTGACGAGCGGGTCTTCGGTCGCCAGGAGGAATTTCAGCTGGGCAGCAAGACCGTCACCCTGATCCTAGTTAAAAACCCAGTTGGCCTAAACCAGGTGCTCGACATGATTCTCACCGATCAACGGCCGTTTTCCTTCGTCTTCCTGCTCAACGCCAATTACGCTGACGGAATCGACACCAGTTGGATTTGGGACGGCAATTTTGAAAAGCTTAAAACCCACCAAATCCCCCAATTCATGACCGGCGGTGAACGTTATAAGGATATCTCCACCCGCTTAATGATGGCTGGTATCCCTGACATGTGGAAAGAGCCCGACCTCGATAAGGTCATTGCCAAGATTAAACAGTTGCCGACTGACCAGGTATACGTCCTAGCAACCTACACGGCCGTCTTGCAACTACGAAAACAGCTCGCTGAACAAGGAGTTATCAAAGGAGGAATGGACTAATGGCCAAGTATCATTTAACTTTAGCGCACCTCTACGGTGACTTAATGAACACTTACGGCGATATCGGCAACGTCAATGCGCTCCAATACTACGCTCGCCAGATGGATACTGACATTGCCGTTAAAGTCATCAGCATCGAAGACGACTTTGATCCCAACAAATTTGACATTGCCCTTTTTGGCGGCGGTCAAGACTACGAACAAACCGTTGTCTCTAAGGACATTCAAAGCAAAAAAGCCGGTATCCAGGAATTTATCGAAGATGACAAACCCATGCTGGCCATCTGCGGTGGCTATCAGTTGCTGGGCCACTACTACATCAGCGCCGCAGGTGAAAAAATTCCTGGCATCGGTGTGCTGGAT
The DNA here is from genome assembly GCF_947387495.1 of Limosilactobacillus difficilis. GTDB lineage: Bacteria > Bacillota > Bacilli > Lactobacillales > Lactobacillaceae > Limosilactobacillus > Limosilactobacillus difficilis. The sequence goes on along the minus strand of NZ_CANDNU010000047.1, from coordinate 747 downwards.
CACTACACCCTCAGCCAGGATCACCACCGTTTCATCGGCAACATCACGATTCAAAATGAGGAAACCGGCCAAAAGTATCACGGCTTTGAGAACCACAACGGCCGCACTTTTCTCGGCAAGGGCGAACGGCCATTAGGTATGGTCCTTTCCGGTCATGGTAACAACGGTGATGATAAGACCGAAGGCGCCATTCACAAGTCAACTTTTTGCTCCTACTTCCATGGGCCGATCCTAACCCGCAACGGCGAACTAGCCAAACGATTGCTGATCAAAGCCCTGGAAAATAAGTATCCACAGGCTGATTTGTCCCAGCAGAAGGCATTGACGATCGCCCCAACTTTTTAGGAGACGCGTCATATGGACCTAAGTACTTTGCTGACAACGATCATCACCTTAATCTTTATCATCATCTCATTTCAGGAATTTCGTTTAAACCGCTTTCTCCGTCTTCACCAGCAAGAAATTGCGGCGGCCGATCAAATGCTGCAGTGGCAGCGTCTCCTGCGCATTGAAAGCATCTGGAACCTGGCCACCTGGGTGATCATCATCTTATTATTCATCCTGCCGGACCACTACTTTCTCCTCTTGGCAAGTCTTCTCTTGCTGGCCGAAACCCTCCTCGTCCATCAGATGGACCGGATCAAAAGCAAAATTAATCAGCATTAACAAGCGTGAACTACTCGGCCATGAATGACCGAGCTTCTGGGAACACGAAGTAGTATTTAGGGTATTATACAGGTATTCCTG
>NZ_CANDNU010000046.1 GCF_947387495.1 Limosilactobacillus difficilis | reverse complement strand
TTGGTTATTAAACTAATTCTACCCGTTATGGGTTATTTTTTTAATTTATGTTGCACTTGAATTGTAAATTCTCAGTACAAAAAAATCACCGCCCATACAGGACGGTGATTGGCATAAGAGAGAAAGAGAATTGATTAGAAGGTAAATTCTTTAAATACCTTGTATCTTTATAGTAGCCCTTCATGTAAGCGCTGTCAATGAAAAATTGAAAGAAAACGATCATGAAAAATTACGCCAACGCTACTGAGCTAATTGGGAATTTTCACGACCGTTTAAGATCCAATTTTAGTGACCAGCTGGCAGAACGTTCAGAACGTAAAGCATAATGATGAAGACGATAAACAGTGCCCACATCACGACATTAACGTCTTTGCGACGACCGCAAGCAATCATCATTAACGGATAAGTCAGAAAACCGAAGGCAAAACCGTAAGAAATATTATAGGTCAGCGGCATCCCAACAATAGTCAGGAAGCATGGCATCGCAATTTCAAACTTATCCCAGTGGATGTCCTTCATAGCAGAAACCATCAGCACCCCAACGATAATCAAGGCTGGCGCCGTAACCTGATCGGTAACCACCGTCAGCAAAGGTGAAAAGATCATGCTGAAGAGGAACAAAACAGCAACAACCAAAGCGGTCAGGCCCGTCCGACCACCCATGGCAATCCCGGCTGATGACTCAACATAACACGACGTCGGTGTCGTCCCTAAGATCGAACCGCCGAGCATTGACAACGAGTCAGCCATTAAGGCTTGGCCAATCCGCGGCAAACGATCATTTTTCATCAGGCCGGCTTGCTGGGCCAAACCAACCAGGGTTCCGGCAGTATCAAAGAACGCCACCAGCAAGAAGATCAAAACAACGGCCCACATCTGCGGATCTTTCATCGTCGGTAGATATTTAATGCCAACAGCAAAAGTCGGCTTTAAACTCGGAGCCACACTGATAATGTGACTTGGCATTTTAATCAAGCCGGTCAGCAAGCCGATCACGGTCGTCGCAACCATACCATAAAAAATTGCTCCAGGCACCTTGCGGGCCATCAAAATACCGATAAAGAAGATCCCGAAAATGGTCAGCCAGGTACTTGGCACCTCCAGTGAGCCCAAGGTAACGAGGGAAGACTTGCTATTAACAACCAGGCCCCCGCCCTGCAAACCAACAAAGGCAATAAAGATCCCGATCCCAGAAGCCATTGCCAGCTTGAGGTCATGAGGGATGGCGTTAATCACAATTTCCCGAACCTTCATGAAGGAGAGAATCGTAAAGAGGACGGAAGCGACAAAAACGCCCGCCATCGCTTTTTGCCACGGGATCCCCATCGCAAGGACGACGGAATAAGTGAAGAAAGCGTTGTCACCCAGACCAGGAGCAATCGCCATCGGGTAGTTAGCTAAAAAGGCCATCAATAAACAACCGATGATCGCGGAAAGAGCGGTAGCCGTGAAAACAGCACCCTTGTTCATCCCTGCTGTCCCCAACACGGACGGGTTGACAAAGAGGATATAAGCCATCGAAACAAAGGTCGTTAACCCGGCGACAGCTTCCCGCTTAACGCTGGTCTTATGCTCACTCAAGTGAAACTGGCGATCCAGCCATCGAGCACTGGTTGAATTTTGCATAATCAAAAGACTCCTTAAGTGAAATTAATAATTGCAACACAGTAATAATCGCACAATTGGAGTGATAGTTCAAGCTAATCTTCGTAATTTATCCGATAACCATCCTGAAATGATAATTTTTGTCCGCTTTTTAACGTAATTATTCAACAAAAAAGCACGAAGCCGTTTTCATGCTTCGTGCTGATGTCATTTGAATGACTGTTTCAATGTCAGCTGGTTTTACTGAACCGTCACCGACTTGGCCAAGTTCCGCGGCTTATCAACATCCAGTCCTTTGCCAAGACTCGTGTAGTAAGCCAGCAACTGGGCCGGAACGATGCTGATCAGCGGCGTTAACAGCTCGTTGACATCGGGAATAATGATCGTGTCATCATCCATAGACAGATGGCGAGAGACAATCGTCAAGATTGCGGCACCACGCGATTGGGTTTCTTCCAAATTGCTGCGCGTGAGGCCAGCGGTCCGGTCCTGGGTGATGATCCCGATGACCGGGGTATGATTTTCAATTAAAGCAATCGTCCCGTGTTTCAATTCACCCGAGGCGAAACCTTCTGATTGAACGTAAGAAATTTCCTTGAGCTTCAGTGCAGCTTCGAGGGCGACGCTCCAGTCAACTCCCCGTCCGATGTAAAAAGCATTGCGCGGTTTAGCAAGATAGTGCGCAGCGATCGCAGCAATTTTATCCTTTCCGTCGGTAATCGCCTGAATGCCATTGGCGATGTTAGATAGCTCACTCTTCAACGGGAATTTTTCTGCAGCCGAAATTTCTTTCTTTTGGCCAAGCGCTTTGGCGAGAATCGCCTCGACCGCAATCTGAGCTGTGTAAGCCTTCGTAGAAGCAACAGCGATTTCCGGACCAGCATCGATCAAGAGTGTGTAATCGGCTTCCCGTGACAAAGTAGATTTATCAACATTGGTGATCGTCAGACTTGGCCACTTGTGTTTGTTGACCTGGACCAGCACTTCCCGGCTATCGGCTGTTTCCCCACTCTGACTGAGGAAAATGAAGAACGGATGCTCAGATAAAAGCGGGTGCTCATAAGCAAATTCAGAAGAAATGTGTACCGAAGTGTGAATGCCAGTCAGGGCTTCAAAAATCCGCTGCCCTGCTAAGCCAGCATGGTAACTCGTCCCGGCACCGATAATGTAAAGGTGGTCAGCCTTCATCATCGCCGCCAAAAGATCATCATCAATTACCGGGTCACCATCTGGCAGGTAATGCTGAACGAGTTTGCGCATTACACTTGACTGCTCGTCAATTTCCTTGAGCATATAGAACGGATATGGTCCTTTATCGGTTGCTGAAGCATCCATGTCAACCGTAAATGGCTTGCGGTGCTTTTCGTTGCTATCGAAACTTTCGATTGACACATGATCAGGTTTGACAATCACCAACTCGTGATCGTCAATTTCCATAAACTTATTCGTTTCGTCGATCATCGACATCGCGTCGGAACCAACCATGTTGTAACCGTCAGCCAAGCCGATCAAAAGCGGGCTTTTATTTTTGGCGACGTAAATCGTATCTGCCTGCTCCCGGTCCATCATAGCAAAGGCATAAGAAGAATCAGGATTGATCAGCCGCAAAACCTTTAACAAAGCTGTCTTCGTATCCATCTGGTACTTGGTGACGAAGCGGTCGACCAGCTGAACAACGACTTCCGTATCTGTCTGACTCTTAAAATGAACATCTTGCAGGTATTCTTGCTTCAGCTGTTTGAAGTTTTCGATCACCCCGTTGTGAACCAAGTAAAAACGCTCGTCAGCAGAGTATTGCGGGTGGGCATTCACTTCATTGGGTTCACCATGAGTAGCCCAGCGGGTGTGACCAATTCCTGACATCCCGTTAACATTATCATTAATGGCCGCTTCCAGGTTAGAAATCCGCCCCTTACGCTTGATCAAATAGTCATGCCCATTCATGTCATTGACGTAGATCCCAGCTGAATCATAGCCACGGTATTCCAATCGCTTAAGACCGTTGATCAAAATGGAAACACTACGCTTATTTCCCGTAACACCAATAATTCCACACATTTCTCTCATCCTTTGCTATTATCTAATTGGTATAGACGAATTTAAAATCCGCTGCTTTTTAATTACCTTAAGATAATAACAATCGCGGCCACTATTGTCAATTGGAAAGTCCCAATTGGTCTAGCAAGCCGCGATAGCGTTTCCAAGTTGATGAAACAGGCATTTAGTCGACGCCAAATTCCCGCCGTGCCACTTCGACGATCTTCATTACATAGGTATGTACCAATTCTTTAGTTGGGGCTTCCGCCATAATCCGAATCAGTGGTTCCGTCCCACTCGCCCGAACCAGGACCCGTCCGTCACCGTGCATTTCAGCTTCGACTTCTTCGGTGATCTTCTTCAAAGCCGGGTTGGCGAGGGCCGCCGCCTTGTCATCTGTCTTAACATTGACCAGCTCTTGTGGGTAGTCCTTCACCGGTGATGCCAATTCAGCCAGCGGCTTCCCACTTTCTTTAACAACCGACAAGAGCTGCAATGCCGTCAGCATACCGTCACCCGTTGTATTGTGGTCCAAAAAGACGATGTGTCCGGACTGCTCGCCACCGAGGTTGTAACCATTCTTGAGCATTTCTTCGACAACGTAACGGTCGCCAACCTTGGTCTTAACACTCTTCATACCGTTAGCTTCGAGCGCCTTGTACATCCCCAAATTGGACATGACCGTAGTGACGACGGTATCCTTCTTCAACTTCCCTTGCGCGTCCATTGCCTGGCCGCAGATAAACATGATCTTATCACCATTGAAGATATTGCCATCAGCGTCAACCGCAATACAACGGTCGCCGTCTCCGTCAAAGGCGACCCCAAGATCAGCCTTATTTTCAACAACCGCCTTTTGCAACTGTTCTGGATGGGTAGAACCGCAATCAAGGTTAGTATTCAAACCATTCGGGGTGGCATTAATCGCCGTGAAGTCAACGTTCATGTCAGCAAAGAGGTTGCTGACAAAACCGCTCGTCGCCCCGTTAGCCGCATCAACAACAATCTTCATCCCGCTCAGGTCCGTCGAAATCGTTGACTCCAAGAAAGAAACATACTTCAGCGCCCCTTCGCGGTAATCTTCGACCGTGCCTAAACCCTTATCGGAAGGACGCGGCAGCTTGTCTTTGTCTGCATCGAGGAGCTTTTCAATTTCGGCTTCCAGGTCATCGGACAGCTTAAAGCCGTCGCTACCAAAGAACTTAATCCCGTTGTATTTAATCGGGTTATGGCTAGCCGTCAGCATTACCCCGGCATCAGCTTCCTGGGCACGTACCAAGTAGGCAACTCCGGGGGTGGTAACAACACCAAGCCGCAGGACTTCAATCCCGACTGATAAAAGTCCGGCTACCAAAGCGTTCTCCAACATTTGACCCGAGATCCGGGTGTCCCGAGATACCAAGACCTGCGGCTGTTTCCGTTCGGAATGTTCCGTGAGAACATAGCCGCCGGCCCGGCCCAGACGGAAGGCCAATTCTGGGCTTAAATCTTCGTTAGCAACACCACGTACACCATCAGTTCCAAAATACTTTAAGTTCATAATTATCTCCTTATCTTGGCGGATCCGTTGCCCGCTAATCCTTATTAATTGTTGCTGCTATTGTCGGCAGATGAAGCGTTCGAAGAACTGCTGCTACTGCTTTGCTGATTGCTATTATCGTTATCACTGTTCCGGTTATTGTGACTCGAACTGCTGCTTGATTCGTCACTCCCGCTGGATGAGGACGAACTCGAAGACGTCGAGCTGCTGGAAATCGGAACCACCACTGAAACGTAATTAGGGCTAATAATTACATTCAGAATGTGCCCATTCTTGTCCAAGGCTTGCAGGGTTACTTGGCGGTGCAAGTCAGCAGTGGCATTTTTCGGCACGTTAACGTAAGCCACGACCCGGTTTACCTTCCGCACCTCATCGCGCGCGCCACTAATCTGCACATGAGTCATCGACAGACGCGGCGTCCCGACGTGGTAATTGCCATTAACGTTGCGCGAACTCAGCCTTACCTGAACCGGCTTGGTAGCCATCGCCCGTGGTTGAATGTTCACGTTGATGCTGGAGGGCATAATTGTGTAACGCAATTCGGAATTTAATCCCGATTGTTTCAAAGTGACCGTGTGACGGCCAATGTCCAGACCAGTCAGATCAGCATAGACCTTGAAATTCTGCGTGTTCGAGGTGGTTGTCGCTAATGCCGACGGACCGCTGACCTTTACCCGCACGTACTGCGGATAACCCGTGATGACATATTTTTGGTTGTTAGTCTTTAGTTGTAATGGCACCTTGATAGTCACCGATTTGTTGGACATCAAAGCGCTGTTCTGTCCGCTACGGGTATTTTGCCGCAGAAAACCGTCCTTGCTACCGTTGACATAGACAAACAAAAAGATGGCGAGGACCAGTGACGCAATCCGCAAAAACCAAATGTTGCTAAAGAAACCGTCATTATTCTTGTTACTTTTCACGGCTACCACCTCCCCGGCCGAATAACCGTTCCAGGAGCAAATTCCAACGATTGCTGTTATTGCTCTGGGTGTTAGCCTTGTAAAGCTGCGATCGCATAAACTTCAAATAGTCCTTTTGTGACATATTACGCATCAATTCATTATCTTTAGTCAGCGAAACCTCTCCGGTCTCTTCCGAAATCACGATGGTCAAAGCATCGGTAACTTCACTGATCCCCACAGCGGCCCGGTGCCGGGTCCCTAGATCTTTCGGAATCAGCTTGCTGTCCGAGAGGGGCAGGTAGGCTGCCGCTACCGCGAGACGGTTATCCTTGATGATAACCGCCCCATCGTGCAAAGGGGTGTTGGGAATGAAAGTATTGATGAGTAGGGCCCCAGTGACTTCAGCGTCCAAGGGAATTCCCGTTTCAATATACTCTTCGAGTCCCGTCTCCATCTGAATAGTAATCAACGCCCCGATCCGCCGTTTCGACATATACTGAATGGCTTGATCGAGCTGTTGAATCAGGTTTTCGGCTTCTTCATTGCCAGATCGAGAGCGGGCGATAAAGGTCCCGCGGCCCAGGTGCTCCAAGCCCCGCCGAATTTCAGGCTGAAAGATGATCACGATGGCAATGACACCCCAATTGATAATCTGATCCATCACCCACGAAACGGTGCTAAGTCCGACATACCAGCTAATCAGTTTGACAACCAGGATAATCACGATTCCCCGAAAGAGCTGGACTGCCCGCGTCCCACGGACCAATAGCAGCATCTCATAAATCAGAAACCAAATGGCCAAAATGTCGACTAGACTGACAAGGCTCCGCCACGTGAGGAGTGACGCAATTGTTTGCATTCTTGAGATCCCTCCCCTAAATTACTTTCACATTATATCATTTTCCGCGAACAGGTGGCTAAGGGATGAAAAGTTTATCGGAGCCGACTAAAAACAGGCCAAACAACTGCTTCTTTGGTAGAATACTCATAGTTATTAACTGAAAGGAGAAGGATAATGCCCCGGCTGTCTTATCACAATAGTGAACGTCTCTTTATGGTGTTGTGGATTATCGTCCTTTTTTTCACCATGAAAGCCCCTTATAATTTCATGACCTTTAACGTCTTCTTAGCTGCCGTTCCAATTGAACTGGGCTTCCAGCTCCGCCGTTTCACCGACAAGCGCTCACTGGCTTTCTGGGGACTATTAGTACTGTGGTTACTCTTTTACCCTAACGCGCCTTATGTCATGACAGATCTCTTCCACCTATCATGGCTCCATCCTCACACGGCCGTGTCTGGACTCTTGCGGACGGATCCGCACATGTGGATTACTTTTTGCCTAATGGTGACCAGTGCCTTTGCGGCCGCGCTCTTTGGGACTGTTTCCCTGCTAACTGTCAGCCGGCTTCTCACAATGGTGACAACCCCGCATCACTTAGGCCTTCGCTACCTATGGATTACACTCTTTACAATTTGCTCCAGCATTGGCATTTACATCGGTCGTTTTCTGCGGCTTCACTCCTTTTACCTTCTGATGACCCCGAGCTGGTTCTTCAAGCAGCTGATGAGTATTTGGAAACCACAGATGTGGGCCTTCACCCTCGCTATGACCTTTACCCAGCTGCTATTAGCCGTCCTCGTTCACCAAATCCGGCGTTCCGCTCACGAATAAGAGGTGTTTTCCTTGTTTCGTAAAATTGCTCTTACGATCCTAACTGCCACCATCGCACTCATCGCTAATACCAAAATTGCGAAGGCCCCAGCCCGCAAATATCACAAATAAGGCTTCAACCCCATCAGATGCGGGCTGAAGCCTTTATTATTTCTATTTTCTTAATCGCGGCCGATAATTCGCACTTCCGTTTCCAACTGAACGCCAAACTTGGCCTTCACCGTTTCCTGTACGTGCTTGATCACCGCCTGATAGTCACTGCCAGTGCCACCGCCGATGTTGACGATGAAGCCCGCGTGCTTCTTAGAAACCTGGGCTCCCCCAACGGTATAGCCCTGCAATCCAGCATCATGGACGAGCTTACCGGTGTAGTGACCCTGGGGCCGCTTGAAGACGCTCCCGCAAGATGGGTACTCCAGCGGTTGCTTAGCCCGCCGTCGCGCGTTCAAGTCTTCCATCTTTGCGGCGATGGCGTCGTGATCCCCCTTCTTCAAACTGAAAGTAGCATCCAAAACGACCCCGTGGTTGTCCTGGACTGCACTGTGCCGGTAACCAAAGTCAAGTTGTTGGTTATTGAGAACCTGGATCGTTCCATCAGCTAGCATGATCGTCGCCTGACTGACTACAAATTTTGTTTCGCCGCCATAAGCGCCGGCGTTCATGAAGACGGCGCCACCAACGCTGCCGGGAATCCCAGCGGCAAATTCAACCCCCGTCAAGGAATGATCACGAGCAAACTTGGTTACGTCAATGTAAGCGGCCCCCGCCTGGGCGATCACATTATCGCCATCCAGCTTAATAGTGTTCATCTCCGTCATGATCATCGTCAAGCCGGCAATCCCGCCATCCTTAACGATCAAGTTACTGGCATTGCCCAGGTTGGTCAGCGGCATCTGGTGCTGCCGGCAATAGTCTACCAATTGGCGCACCTGGTCAACACTCGTGGGAAAGGCCACCCAGTCGCCCGGGCCACCCGTTTTAGTATAAGTATAGTTGCTCAACGGTTCATCTTTTTTGATTTTGATCGCTGGAAAAAGCGTTCGCAAATCTTCTGTCATTTTTAATCCTGCTTTCGAAAATTATTACTCACACATTGTAACACCACTAACTTGGTGAAAGTTCTTTGCCACTGTATAATAATCACGTTAGACCTGAAGCGCAAATAATGGAGGTGGAACGGTCAATGAACTTTGTCGCAATGGATTTTGAAACGGCGGCGGGGCCGCGAGATAGTGCCTGCTCACTCGCTCTGTCGATTGTCCGGCACAACCAGATCGTAGATGAATTTTACAGTCTGATCAACCCGCAAATGCCATTTTCATGGCGCAACACTCAGATTCACGGCATTCACGAGCGTGACGTTGCCGACGCGCCAATCTTCCCAGAAGTATGGGAGCATATCAAGAACTTCTTTACCCCGGAACAGCTGGTTGTCGCCCACAACAACCGTTTTGATAACAGTGTCCTGACCAAAACTTTGGAGCACTACGGGATCCAGCCACCGGCCTACCTGACACTCGATACTGTCCGGACCAGCCGACACTTCTTCCCCCAGCTGCCCAACCATAAACTCAACACGGTGGCCGACGCCTTGCAAATCGACCTGCACCACCATCACAACGCCCTCGATGACGCTCAGGCCTGTGCGGACATCTTAATTTATCAGGACCAACATTTCGGCCCCCAGCAGTTAAAACCGTTCATTAAAATGCGAGGCTAACAAAGGAGAGAACAATGATTAAAGCAGTTGCTGTTGATATTGACGGAACTTTTTTAGACGATCACTACCACTATGACAAGGAGCTCTTCCAGCGAATTTTCGCAGAGATGCAGCGTCAAGGAGCCCACTTCACCTTCGCTTCTGGCGACCAGTACGCCTTCCTGCAGTCTCTCGCCCCGCAAGACGCCAAGGCGATCAGTTACGTTTCCGACAACGGGGCAATGGTCGTCGATGAAGGCGGCCAGCTCGTCTCGTGCGGCAAGTTCAACCCGACCTTGCTACCCCAGGTAATCAAATTTCTACAAGCAGCCGACCCCAATGTTGATTACGCCATTTCGGGTCCCGAATGCCTTTATGTGCCGGACACCATGTCCGACGAGGTTTTGCAAATGATGATTGCGCCCTATCCTAAGCGACGGGTCTTTCACCAGCTCAGCGACATCAAAGGGCCAACTTTTAAGATCGTTACTCATGTTCCAGAAGCGATCAAACACGACTTTTATCAGCAGCTTGTCGATCGTTTTGGCGATCAATTTCGTGTAACGATCAGCGGTTTTGGCTGGGTTGACCTGATCATTCCCGGCTGTGACAAGGGTAATGGACTGAAAAAACTCCTTAAACGTTGGCATCTTTCTCCTGACGAACTGGCCGTCTTTGGCGATGGAGAAAATGATTTGACAATGTTTAAGCTCGCCGGCCACGCCTACGCGATGGCCAACGCCAATGACACCGTTAAGGCTGCGGCAACCGACATTGCCCCCTCTAACAATGAGCAGGGGGTCTTGCAGGTGATGGCTGGTTTCTGGGGACTTCAATAAATATGATTGATTCATCATTGATTAAGGTAGTCGCAACCGACATCGACGGTACCTTTCTCACATCGTTAGACAACAGACGGACCTTCGATCATCAGTTGTTTCAAAAGGTTTTTGCCGAATTGCAGAAACGCCAAATGCATTTTGTCTTTGCGAGTGGTGAACCCTATGACAGTCTACGCGAATTGTTGCCTCAGTTTGCTGACCAGATTGCTTACATCGCCGACAACGGTGGGCGGGTTGTTGATCGTGGAACAGAAATCTTCCACGGCCAGTTTGCCAACCAGACGGTCCATGAGATCGCCCATTTCCTCGATCAACTGCCCGGAGCTGTCTATAGCATCTGCGGGCTCGATTCAGACTTTGTGGCCAACAGTCAGCCCGCCTTTTACCGGAAACGAATCAGCCATTTTTACCCCAACCTGACCACCATCAATTCCTTGGATGAATTGCACGGGCCAATTTTTAAATTTGCCATGGACTGCCCGAAAGAATTATCCCAGCAATATTGTCAGCAGATCGAAGCGCATTTCGCCGGTCGAGTCCAAGCGACGAGTAGCGGACTGGGGTCGATCGACTTGATCATCCCTGGCCTAGATAAGGCCTCAGGCTTGCGCAAGCTGCTGCAGCATTGGGGACAGAAAGAAAAACAGTTAATTGCCTTTGGCGATGGGGAAAACGACATCACCATGCTCCAGTTGGCTAAATATTCGTATGCCATGAAAAATGCCCCGGCCCAGATTCAAAAAGTTGCCAAGTACCTAGCACCCAGCAATGACGATCAAGGGGTTCTACACGTTCTGGCCAAGCTCTTCGCCACAAACAAGGAGGATTATCATGATTAAAGCAGTTGCAGTTGACGTCGATGGTACTTTTTTGTCAGACAAAGGCTTTCCAATCAAGGGACAAAACCGGAGCTATGACCGCCAACGTTTTCAGCACATCTACTACAAAATGAGGCAGATGGGGGCTCATTTTATCATTGCCAGCGGTGACCAATATGAATATCTCCGCACCCTGATCCCCGACGAAGCTGACGATGCAGCCTTCGTTGCCGATAATGGCGGCCTCGTAGTCGACCAAAACCAGGAGGTCGCTTGTGCTGAATTTACCCCGGGAATTCCCGAACAAGTTGGTCGCCTGGTTGAGAGTCTGCCCGGCGTTTGCTACACTTATTGCGGCGAAAACGGCTGGTTTATTCCTGAGGATCAGCCGGCTGAGTTTAAGGAAAACATGAAAAATTACTCGGTTCGCCGACAACTAATCCGCAGTGTGGATGAAATTAAGGGTCGCATTTTTAAGCTGGCCCTGGTCGTCCCTAGCGAGAAGACTTTCGAATATCAGCAAATTATCCAGCAGCGTTTTGGCAACGATGTTTACCCGACTGTCAGCGGTAACGGGGCAATTGACTTGATTGTGCCAGGAATTGATAAGGCGGCCGGCCTGAAAAAATTATTGATGCGCTGGCACTTAAAACCCGAAGAACTGATGGTCTTTGGGGATGGCGAAAATGATATTACCATGATGCATCTTGCCAGCCAAGCCTACGCGATGGCCAACGCTCCGGAAAACGTTAAACAAGAAGCTGACCATATCGCCCCGAGCAATAATGAACAAGGAGTCTTGCAGGTGATGGCAAGGGAATTCGGGGTAAATTAATATGACGAATTGTCAAACTAAGTGCAACGGTTCTTCAAAAAATATCTCAAACGGTGTTTGATAGTTTAATATTTTTC
>NZ_CANDNU010000045.1 GCF_947387495.1 Limosilactobacillus difficilis | reverse complement strand
TAAACTAATTCTACCCGTTATGGGTTATTTTTTTAATTTATGTTGCACTTGAATTGTAAATTCTCAGTATAAAAAAAGGGCATCTTTTCAGATGTCCCGCCGGCTCGGATAAGTAACCAACTGATCCAATTTGTACGCCAGCATTATACTGTTTGTACAGTTATTATAACCGAGAATTAAGTATGATACAATATTTACGTGCGTCAGGGTGTCTTAACCACACACTCAATTGCACAGGGAGGAGGTTCTCCCAATGCATCATTGCATTATACTGTTTGTACTGCTGCCTCTTTCAAAAAAGCAGCTGAAAAAACTGATTAAGATTCTTCGGAGTCTGTTTGGTTAAACCATTCATTTCAGCAGAACAAACCAGCGTCTGTCTTTTGACAGGCGTTTTTTATTAGGGGTTATTCATTACATTTAGAAAAAGCAACTCCTAACTGTACATCCAGCTAGGAGTACTTTGAAATATCACAAAAACATTTATGCCATAGCTAATGGCTTAAAAGAAGCCATAGCAACCAACCCTAATCCTTTAGCGTAACGATTTAGGGTACTTAAACTAGGAATTGATGTCATATTTTCAATCTTAGCTAGCTGTGGTTGTTTCATGCCAATACGTTTAGCTAATTCAACCTGAGAGATGCCTTATTTACCCGCTGTGCATGTAAATAAGCAAGGCTTTCAATTGCTGTCATTTCGTCTGGCTTAATTGAAGTGAGATTGTGTTTCATATCATTCCAAGTAGTCATAGTTATTTCTCCTTTCGCTCCAACCAATCATCTAATCGATCGAGAGCTTTTTCAACTTCTCGAGGATCAGTTTTATCTTTCTTTTTCTTATAGTGGCTTAAGATAACAAATCGATTCTTATCCCAGCCAGCATAGAGAAATCGTTCAGGCATTGGTCGTAATTCCATTAATGGATGTCGATAGCCTTTAAGAAACTTAGCTTGGGGTTCGCGCATTTGGTTGCCTAGTTGGGATAACAATTCTAATTGATGAGTCCCAAATTTTATCCCGCAGTTTAGACTTGATAGTGTCATCTTTAAACTGGCTTAGATCTTCATTGTCGTTTTCAGCCTTATTTAGATCGTCACCGCTAAACTTCTTGTCTTGCAAGTAATCAACATAATTACGTGCTGTACTATAAAGACCGATATAATTGTATTCCTCTAAAAAGGCTACATTATTGTCAGCGTATTTATACGAAACAAAAATCTTTTTCCCCATTAGATTCTCCTATCAAAGAAAAAATTAAACCATAATTATTCTAGCATTCATATCAAAAAAAGAACAAGCGTTCGTAACGTTGATACTAAAATAGCGCTGCTTATTGTACAGTAATTTAATGCTATAATTATTAAGCTATTCGTCCCCTTGTCATAATAGGGAGGGGGGTGGTAGCTATGAACTTATTAAACGACTTAATCTCGCTCGTTAGTTCACTTATCGTAGTGTGGTTCGGTTGGTGGCTTAACAATCGGCACCACTAACGAGTAATCGAACGGCAATAAGCCCACAATAAAAGCCCTCAGTAACTTAGGACCTTGCTGGGGGCTTTTGTGTTTCGCTATGAACCTACATAACGACTTAATCTCTATGCTTATTATAGCATGAATCGAATAGTTTACCACTTAAAGACGTTCTTTATTAGTTTTTAGTCTCATCAACCTCAAGAGGAGGTAATTGATTTATAAGATCTACGGTTTGAAGTGATACATTAATTATTCTCATATAACAAGTTGAAAATGTATTTTTGATCATTGCTGTATTTTTCCAATTTACCATCTGCATTTCGCCTTTTAGCAAATTTCATCTTATTTACTCGATAGTCAGGTAGCCCATGATATTGAACATCAACGTCTTCGCAAACAGGAACTTGTTCATAGTTAAGATGTAGATTCATTAAAGGAAAACACGTGCACATTTCTTCAATTAATAACGCCAAAAAAGGTACTACGCAATCTCAAATTACGTAGCACCTTTTTCGGTATTATCTATTGATGTTTTTGGTAGACTTTTGGTAGACAACTTGCAATAAACTGCCAATTCTACCAAATTAGCCCCTCTACAAATGCCGTTATCTTAGGCTTCCCTCTTCATGTTGTACTATAACATCACTCTCCTATCAATAGTAGAAATCAGCTTAGGATAATTGATATATCAACGTTTGCCGAGGTTGTTTACCATGGTGGCAAACCGTATGGCAAACATCAGATGACCTTACTAAATGGGATGATCTGGTTGCCATTAAAGTTAATCTGTGATTTTTTAGCTGGTGTTAAGTCCATTGAGCCAACCATCTTATCCGCAATTAATTCATCATTGCGGTCAAACATATGAGCATAATAGCGTAATGTAACGGCTGGACTACTATGACCTAATCGCTTTGATACGGTTAAAACATCCGCACCTAATTCAGCAATTAAGTAAGAAGCATGTGAGTGACGCAACCCACGGCCATTTACATGGGGCACTCCAGCTAAATCCGCATACTTCTGCAAAACATTATTTAGCGTTGACTTAATCATGGGACGGCCATCATAGGACAATACAAATTTCTTTACACCATGTCCCAATTGCACTTGCCGCCAATCTTTCAAGATCTGGGCAAGTTCATCATCTAATGTAATTACCCGTTTACCAGCCCTGGTCTTAGTATAGGGCTTAATTCGATAATCATGTTTGTTCTTGTAGTCCAACGTATGAAAGATCCGCGCCTTGTGGTTAACCAGGTCAATGTCATCCCAGGTTAATGCAAAGCCCTCAGAAACTCGGACACCGGTGCGGTAATAAAACAGCAACATCACATATATACAGCGCTCATAAAAGCCCTTGATACTGACCTGGCTCAAGACTTTTTCAAATTCAGCCTTTGTCCAGTAATTAGCTACTGCTTTACCTTTTGGGATCGCTTTGGTCTTCATCGCTACATTATAAGTCAGTAGTCCTAAATGCTCTGCATAACCTAGAGACTGGCGGAATGCCACATAACAAATATTGGCGTAGTCCTGTGAAAATCCAGACTTAGTAATTAACCAAGTCCGATATTCCTCACAATCACGAACACTAATACTGTCTAATTGTTTTAAATCGAAACGGTCAATGGCCAACATAAAAGTTCGTTTATGAGTACTGAATGTGCTGGCTTCAACATCTCCACGATATTTTGGAAGAAAGTCTTGCCGCATAAAAGTGCCATAACTCATCCGCCGTAAATCTTTAGCATGGGTGTGCATATACTGCACCTTGACCCGCATAGCCTCATTTTCCGCCTCTTTAGGGGACCGAAAAGGCAAGCCCTTAGCATCCTTACGCGCTTTCTTGAAATGTTGCTTTCCTTCACTATCTCTGCCAAGAAAAACTTGGTAAAAGAAATGACCATTTTCATCAACCCGAACGAACTTATAACCATCAATTTTCATTGACTTCATTAATTATCATCCTCCGATTGAGGAAGGGCGATAATTTTTGTGATAGCAGTCGTTGGCACTAGGCCAACTCGTTTACCATTGTAGAATGCAAAGCCCTCTTTCACAAGCTCTTGTTTGGCTAATCGAATAATCCGCCGGGCTTGCCCCTCTGGATAGCCTAAATCACAAAGATCCTGGAAGTTCATCATGGCTTTCATGACCTGGTTCCTCCTTTCTTTTTGCACGTTTGTTATAAAATTCCGTCGTTATTGTTAGCTCAGTTTGATCGTGTTGATAATGACGCTTGTAGCGTTTATCAGCATCATGGTCAATTGAATTTGCTTTCAAAATATTATTTTTAAAGTCTCGTTTAACTATTGGTTGTTCAATTCCTTTTGAAAAACGATAAAGCTTAGTATGTGATGGATATAAACACAGGCGCGCGCCTTTTACAATCTTCTTATTATCAACTTTACTTAAACCTTCTGATTCACTTACCTCCAAGTCGGTTAGATAGGCCATGAGGTAAGCAGCAACATTATCGATCTGTTTTAAGCGTTTAGTTTTTGTGAAGCCATGACGCCACAGTTGAGCCATCTCTTTATTATCAATATACAGTTGTTTACCATCTATCCGTTTAAATAACACATGCAAATGCCAAGTACCGCTGGCTTGCGGTTCCAGTACCGCTAAGTACTCGATCTGCCGTCCAAATGATAATTTGCGAATCCGTTGCATGAAGACTTTGAAATCACGGTACACGATTTTAGTATCAGTTATTGGTTCGGCATAGGTAAGAGTTACCCACAGTTCTGATTTTCCGCCCAAGAAGTTAGCACCAATCAAGCGTCGCAATCTTGCCATCGTAGCTTTAATGCTTTTAAAATTGTCACTTCGCGTTTGAGCACGTTTTTTCATTTGTTTTACCTGACCCGAGCGGAGATCAACATATCGATGATTAGGCAAAACTTTGATAACTTGCTTAGTTGTTGGGGCGTCAGTAATCTCAATAGTTCTACCGTACTGATATGATTTGACCATCAACTGTGCAGGTATTGCATCATAAATTTTGTCTCTTTTCTCATTATCATGTTTCATTTTTATATACTTCTGATTTATGGGGTTAATCAAGTTAAAGGGCAGCCGCATTAGCGGCTGCCCTCGCCTGGTGTCACGGGTTAGTACCACGATGAACACCAGGCACAACAGCTTCATCAGTAATTGCCATTAAGACAAGAAGTCAAATATTTTACGTCTTCTTGCCTAGCAAACGCCTTTTTTAGTATCGACCAAAAGTCTCTAGTGTTGATGAATGGAGCTGCAAATGGTAATACATATCCAGTATCAGTTGTACCTTCCAACCAAATTAGGCCCTCGCCTGTATTTAATGACTCAATGGGTATCTGAATTTCATTACCAAAAGTTAACCGATAAGATTCTGCATTAGCTTGTCCCATATGAACTTTCATGCCGAACTCTTCCTTGAGCGCTGAAGATAGGCCACTATTAACATCGCTGGCTTGTTGCGTGATGATGATCACTCCAAATCCCAGTTGTCGGCCTAACATCATTATCTGATGGATCGAACTGAACCAATGATATTTCATGGCCTTGTCTTCTTTTGTGAGAGCATCATTAAAAACGGCAGACGTAGCACTATACTCATCTATGACTAAGTAATATAGTGGCATCTGTAAACTCTTAGCAGTAGCACCAAACGGAGCATTATCATTAATCCATTCCATACGTTTGTTCATGGCGTTTAGAAATGAATCGACCACTCTTATTGCGTCTTTCTTGTTGTTCGCAACTCTACCATCAGGTAAAAGTGATGAAAGACGTGCCATGTCAGCATTTTTTAAATCAATCGCAAAAATCTGTGTAGGTAACTGCGATGTTCCCAACAGACTATCTGTTTTACAAGGTAATGTTGATAATGAGACTAGCAAGGAAAACGCTAGAAATGATTTACCCGATCCACGCGTACCGGCCACTAACGCCGAGATGTGAGACATTGCTGACCAGTTGATTGATTTAGTGATTGGTACCAAGTATGGATCAGTGATCATAATGTAACCTATCATGATGTAAGTTCGGTCTAATTTCGAAAGTTGCTCTGCCATTTTTAATTTTAGGTGGTAACAACTTAACATTGCATCCAGCCTGGTTCATATAAGCTCCTAATTCACTAGTAAAACTATCATCAGTAATAGTTTTTAAAGTTCCTGGTAAAATAGGCATTGAAAAGCTTGATTTATCAAGTTTAACCTTTGAAACACGACAATAATTTTGACTAAAAGTATCTGACTGAATAATATTTCGATCATATAAGAATAGATTCATTTGAGGTGAAATCAAGCACCTAAATGGGCTAGTACTGCTAAAATAAACAATCCATTGCCTAAAGGTCCATAAAGCATAAGCTAAGCAGATGATAAAAAGCCACTCACTTAAATCCGCTAGGCACTGGAATAGTACATTTACCCACGGTAACCCTGTTCCAAAAATACAAAAAATCCATGAAGCTAAGAATAATAATGTTAGCCAAGGTAGCACTTGGTGAACGTTCATGCCTTGATTATGGTCTGGACGTAGGATGCGTCTAGTGTCCCTGCGGCTTACCATGAGTACCTACCTCCTTTCCACTGAAGCCCCCTGGTAACTGAATTTCATCACAAACCAGGGACGCATGGATGGTTGCAAATGTTGAACCTGGTTGGCTGGATCCAAATAGTGATGTAAATCTAGGGTTGATTAGTTTAACTCCTTGTACTAGCTTTCCAGCTTTTGGAACATTAGAGTTTAAAACTCGGACAGAAAAAGTGGTTAACGCATTAGGACCATCAACAACCTCTCCATCCGACTTAACATAGCGAGTGGAATCGGACAGTACCACTACTTCAGCACGATAGCCAGTAGTTTCTCCGGCATCGTCCTTCATTTCTCGTGTCTTCAGCAAACCTAACGTCATTGCAGCAAGGGCATCTTTGGCACCCATATTTAAAACAGTAACTAAATTGTTCATTTAGCCAAATCCTTTCTTTTCCAAACGCGACATTAGCTGCTTGTTTTAACCGTTAAAACCATTATTTTATTTATATGTATCAAAATAAAAAAGATCAATTCTTGTAAACATACACGAATTGATCTACCCTTAATTATTTATCTTTGTAATTACTGTACAGCTACTTACTCCAAGCATAAAGCAAGTAGCAAAAGTGCACACTTATCCTTTAAAATCAATAACACGAATCTCCCCACGCTACCATCAAATTGGCAGTACGGTGAGGTTTACTGCCTGATGCTCCTCTTATTACACGAAAAATTCTCACTAATCCCACTCAACTTAGAAGAGGTGAAGTTTCAATGTGAAATCAGTTAGCCGCTATATCATAAAGTAAGCTAGTCACGGCCCCTGCTTACCCTTCAAATCAAATAAAATTATATACTAAATTTAATTCTTGTCAACGGTCATTCTAAAAGTTTTAATTTTGACACTATTTCATTAACAACCTCATTAATAACCGTCAAATCAGCAGTAAACCATTCGCGTGGATGAATCATCCTACCATTAGGTGCTTTAATATCAATTTTCAACTGATAGTTGGCCAACGCATGGTGAATAGCCGTTTCAAGTGCTTCAGAGTCTAAATTAGTAACCTGGAACTCTTCACAAACCTTTACAGGGCCATATAAATAAGTTGATTCGTTCTCTGCATTAGTGATTCGTTTTTCTACTGTGCCACTGGTATAGCCAACTTTATAAAGGGGATGTTCTTCCCTAACTTTCAGCACCTCTGGATTAGTACTTTCAGATTTAAGGACATAAATATACCCTGTAACTTGGTCATCAGATGATAGTTTAAAGTTGTCCATTGGCTCAGTCACAGTTCTACCGTATCCGTGACGTTTCTTACTGCCATATAGTGAAGCAATCAAGCCATTCCTTAACGGGTAATTTTCAGTACCATTATCATAAACTACATGCACCCTCGCATCCCGATCACTACTACTCTTATTGTCGTTAGTAAATTCTGATCCAATGGATTCAATATAGAGCAATTGCCCGTTAAGAACATAAAAGTGATGTAACTCAATCTTATTACTCTTATAAGGCCTTGTCTGCCGTTTGCCTGATGCAATATCAGCTTGAACAGTTCTAAATAATGCACGATACTTTTCGAAATCATCCATTCTCTTCCGTTTAGACTTATTTTTAGGAATGTTCTCTTGTTCTTTCTTTATCTCGTTAAGCTTATGTGTATCAAACAGCTTACTATTAACTGTCTCTTTACTATCATTTCCAAAAAGAATTGAATTATCCCCGAGAATATCATCCAGAGAACTAAAGTCATGTTTTTCTTGCTTTACTTGTTGTTCCAGTTTGATATGGCTATCCTCTGTTTTAAGTAACCCCAGTTCATCATATGGTTTAAGTAACTCTAGCTTATCCTTATTAGACCTAAAGCCCTTCAAACGACTAGCCATCCGCCGTTCTTCCATCCGTGATAAATCTGATGTTTTCTCTGGTTCTTTTCCATCATGTTGCTTAACCCATTCTTGGATTTCCTTAAAACGCTCAATATCATGATCATATGAAGTTTTCTTTTTCGCGTGTTGGACGGCAAGTAACTTCCCTGAGTCCGGGTCTGAAAAAATATCGTCAAGAGTCCGAATCTTACGATCATTCATTAGATTGACTCCTCCTTACCCGCATATCTGCTAATTTGGCCAGTGCATAAGCCATCCGCACTTCTTCCTCATCACTAGAATTTTTCTGTGGCCTCCTACCTTTTTCAGCAACAAACTTTTTAGCATTATTGTAAAGCTGAATCAATTCATCATCGCTAAAATCATATTTGCGAGCATCAATTGAGCGTTCAATTAACCGCAAAGTATCACTATCAATGTTCTGCGACATAACATCATAAGCCCGTTGGAATGGGTTAATAGATTCAATAAGGTTAATATCAAGCCGGTCAACATTAATAAATTTATCTGCCATCCGTAAAATTTCGTTCTTGTTACCATCTTTATTGATAGTCTCAACTTGGGCATGACGTAACACAGTATCAGCCACTGCATATTGACTAACTTGCTCTACCTCATCGTCATTCAAATCAGGATAACGAGTCATTACAACCTTTGGGACTAATTCCTTGTTCATTACATTAGCATCTACATTAGCTGCAATACCCTTTTGCACCGCATCATCCTGCAAAATAGCAGCCTTAAGGTCAGGTAAATCATTCTCAATGATACTTTCTACTCGCTTAGTAGTTGGTTCCTTTAACCCTTTAATCAGAATATCAGTATCACCTTGTGGCTTGTCATTCTTATGTTTTCGCCGCTTCAAATGAATTTCAGGTGCCAGTACTTGTTCCATCAATAATGAAGCAGTAATAGCCTTAAGAATTTGATTAACGGCATATTCAACATCACCATCTTTAGCATCAGGTTGCTCAATCATATTGGTAAACTGTGCGTGAGTTTTATTAGAACTATCACGGGTAACCCGACCAATAATTTGGACAATTTCAGTCAAAGAGCGCCGATAACCAATAGTTAATGCTTGTTCAGCCCATGGCCAGTCAAACCCCTCTTTAGCCATATTTAAGGCCACAATAATATCAAGATCATCAGGCCCAGTCAGCTTATCACGAAGGTACTCTCCAACTTTTTCCCGACCGTCTTCATTAACTAAATCAGCAACCTTTAGCATCCGGCCAGTATGTTTATCTTTGATGTAATAAATGCCTGTTTCTTCGTCTTGATGGTAAATGTCACCAATAGTATCAAAGATTCGATCAACTTCATCATACTTATCTTTAGTTGATTCACTAGAGTTAACACTTGGAATATGAATAATGGTTTTCTTAGTAGTATCGAGTGCTTCATCTAACGCATTAGTGTAACGTCCCTGGTAAAATTTGTAGTCAATGCCAAATGATTTTAGATATTGATAACCATCTAACTGTTCATAGTAGGTATAAGTTACTTTATCAAACTTCTGTTCATCTTCAGGGGATAGGATTGGTGCTGAATCACCACGGAAATATGATCCAGTCATTGCCAGTACATGGGCAGATGAATTATGCACGATATTCCGTAAAGCATCCCCAAGCACTGAACTATCATCAGATGATACATGGTGAAATTCATCAATCGCAATCATGACATCATCAAACTGATGATCATCCGCTACTTCCTGGTAAGCAAAACGCAACGTAGCATGAGTACATACTAAAATCCGTCCATCAGATGATTTCAAAAAGTCAATTAACTTCTTAACTTTACTTTCTTGTCCGCCATTAAGAGTTAAATCATACTGTGGATCGACTTTCCAATCTTCATAAAAACCATATTTAACTAGTTCAGTATCCTTAAATGAACGGCCAATGGAACGTTCTGGGACCGCTACAATGACTTTCTTAATTCCCTGGTTAGCTAACTTATCTAAGGCAACAAACATTAAAGCCCGTGACTTTCCAGAAGCCGGTGGTGCCTTGACTAAGATGTATTTTGATTTACGGTGTTGATAAACACGGGCCTGCATTTCCCGCATCCCTAGCTCATTAGTATTGGTACTCTTACCAGTCTGGTGGTAATTGACTTGAACAACATTTTTATCTTGCATTATTTTTCCTCATTAACTTTTTGACTGTACATATTCAGCAATAACGATAAACGTTCATTATCATCCTTAAATGGTCGGTCACGGTAAGCACGATCAACTACCTCATCTAGTTCCTGGTGAGCAGCTAACAGCCTAGGATTCATTGGTTTTGGATTCTTTTCAGCAAGAGGTGATCCATATAAGTCAGCCAAAGTGCCACCTTCCTCATCACGAATATCCAGAATTTTCCAAACAAGTTCTTCAATTTCATTTTTACGTCGAGTAGATAAATTAGGTACTGGGAAGGTATTGTAAACCAGACTAGCCGAAACAATATAGTCTGTTTTAAACTTTCCTCCAATATTGGACAACCAGATTGTGAACATTTTTAACTCTAATAGTCCCAAAATCCATAAGTTTGCATTATATATAGTTTGTGCTGTGTTTGATACAACAACATCATTACCAACAATCCCCATAGGAACATATAGTCTATTACCAGAAGATATAGCCGGTGAAATAATCGTACAATTACTCTGCTCACGCCTTATTTCATCAAATCTATAAGGCGTTTTTGCCAATTGTCTTGTACTTTTTTTCGTACTGTTAGTTCTAGATTCGTAAACTATTTTCATCCTTCTTTTAATCTCGGGATTATCCTTAACTTGTTTATAATCATTCTCAGTCAACCAAAGGGCATATCTTTTATTACCATTAATAAAATCTTTTGATCCAATATATTTATAAACATACTTCATAAGACTAGGATAATCTTGTTTTATCCCATTATATTCTGATTCACTTATGAGTAATCCGCCGCCATCTGTTGGTTGGCTTCCCTTCATCATAATAGGTAATTTGCTAATAGGCTTTCTATGTTTAGAAATAGCAATTCCATTTCCAAACGCTAAATAAGGTCCTATCTCTTCTTGAGAGCTTGTGTACCCTTTATCGCTAAAAATCACTTTGACCTTTTGGGCATTTTTGATATCCGAAATACCAACTATAATTACATCTACACCAGCATTATTCCTGAATTATTCATACCTTCAAAAAAAGTCGTCAGTTTTCATGTTTTTCAAAAACTGACGGCTTTTGATCTTGCTTACTATGTATTGAGACTCTAAATTTTGATGGTATCACCTAACGGTGAGTCATTTTTGAATTTTTGGGTGCACTTATCCCTTGATCGTACAGAATTTTTTTAATTGGGGCTATTTAATAGCCTGAATACGCTGTAATACCTGATAAAAGAGTCGATGATAAACGTGATGAGAACTCAGTCGTAACTGGATTCGTCGACCGGTAAACACAACGCGGGCAGCGACTTTGAATAAACGGATTCGTAATGTACTAACACGCAATCCGGTCTCTGTTTTAGGTAGGGCTATTTGCTTCATAAAATTGATAATATTGTACGCTAATACTCTAACCATCATACGGGCAGCGTTGGCGGTAAACGTTGAACTATCAGTCTTATCAAAGAAGAAGCCCTCTTTGGCTTCCTTGATATAATTCTCCATCTGACCACGCTTATGATACAGTTCAAATGCTGCTTCTGCGGTTAAATTTGTCAGATTAGTCACAATAAATTCATGTGAAAAGATCAATTCGCCAGCTACACGAGTTGACTTAACGTATACTTGACGCGGTTTAGGCCACGAAGTGGCCTGATAAGTTGCTGAGTAATAGTGAGTTTCGGTTTCATGCCACTCAGTTGTGTCGCTTATCTGTACAAACTCTTCTGCCAAGTTGTGTAGTCGCTTATTACGTTTGAGGCGAATAATGTAAAAGACATCATCGGCCTCGCAGGTATCATAAACAGCTGGTGTGGCGAACCCGCTATCACCGCGAACCAAAATATCAGTTTCTGGCAATTGGTCTTGATAATGTTTTAATAACGGTTCCAAAAAGGCTTTTATATCTGTGCTGGTATAGGCATTACCAGGCCGTAGGATGGCTTTCAGGAGGTTACCATCATTATCGATAGCTAGTAATGGATGATACCCCTCCGAGCCATAATGGGCGTTATAGTCAGTAGCTTCTTGATTGCCATAAGTGTCAGAATGGGTTGAATCAATATCAATAATGGTG